>MFAI01000037.1 GCA_001774555.1 Candidatus Collierbacteria bacterium RIFCSPLOWO2_01_FULL_50_23 | reverse complement strand
GGTTCTCCTTGTCAGTCTATATCTTCTTTATCAAGGGTTCATCGCTCAAGAAAAACTTGAAATCGTCCTTTCCGCTCCGGTTCAAGGCGAGGCGGACGGAAAGGGGGTGTGGGGGTAATTCCGCCTGCCGAGCCCAGCCGTTCCGTTCGGATATTTTCAAGTAGACACCACACTTTGGTATTAGTTTGGGTTAGAATTGGGCAGGCATGGATAACCAGGTCGAGGAAGTAAAGAAGAAGTCAAACATCGTCAATATTGTTTCGGAACACGTGGCCCTGAAAAAGAAGGGACGGAATTTTGTGGGATTATGCCCCTTTCACTCGGAAAAGACTGGGTCATTTATGGTGAACGAGGAACTGCAAATATATAAATGTTTTGGTTGCGGTGCCGGGGGGGATGTAATCAAGTTTCTGATGGAGGTCGAAGGCTTGGACTTTGGTGAGGCTTTGGAAAAACTGGCGGATAAAGCGGGGGTAAAACTGGTTGATAGAGTAAAAACGGACAAAGACGGCAAACGAGAGTTGATCGAAGTCCATGATCTGGCGGCAGAGTACTATCATTATCTTCTGACGAAACATCGATCAGGTGAGGCGGCCAGGAAATATCTAGCGGGGAGAGGAATGAACGAAAAGTTGATCGAGACCTTTCGCCTGGGCTATGCTTTGCCCGAGTGGGATGGTTTGGTGAGCTACCTGGTGGATAAAAAGAGATACCGGCCGGAAGTGCTGGTGGCAGCCGGTTTGGCGACAGGAAATGAAAGAAGACTTTATGACCGGTTTCGCGGTAGGGTGATATTTCCCCTGTACGATATTTCCGGACGGGTCGTCGGTTTTTCGGGGAGAATCTTGCCCGCCGCAAGCCAAGTCACGCAGGCGGGCAGGCCTAACAATGATGAGGCCAAGTACATCAATTCACCGGAGACCACGATCTATCACAAAAGCAAAATGCTATTTGGTTTGACAATCGCCCGAAACGAAATCAAGAAGAAAAACAGGGTGCTGATCGTTGAGGGAGAGCTGGATATGATGAGCTCTTTTGCTGCCGGTGTAACAGAAACGGTGGCGATTAAGGGGTCGGCAGTGACAGAGGAGATGATGGACATTCTTTCCCGGCTGACGAGCACTTTTGTCTTGGCGTTGGACGCAGATGCCGCCGGGGAAGCGGCAATGAAAAGGTCGATAGAAGCGGCAGAAAAGCGAGGACTGAGTATAAAGATGGTGAATATGGTCGGGGGGAAGGACCCTGATGAAATCGCCCGGAAGAAGCCGCATGAATGGGTAGAAATGGTCGAACGAGCGGTCCCAATATATGAATTTTTCTTTGACAAGGCGATCGCCCGGTGGGGCGCTGACTCGGTTGAAAATATAGGCAAGATCGTGAAGGAAGTAGTGCCGTATCTTTCCAAAGTAGAGAACAGTGTCATCAGAGAAGTGTGGGCAAAAAAGTTGGCCGAGCAACTCGGGGTAGATAAGCAGCGGGTTTATGAGGAAATCGAAAAAGTAAGGTCCGGAAGAAGTCAGACGGAAGAAAAAAATGTCGGGAAAAACACTTCCTCGGGCCGACCATCCCTGGATCTTTCGATCATCGGCATATTGCTGACGTCCGGTGAGGAATTGGTAGAAAGGACCAAAAAGATGCTCCTCGGATTGCCGCTGAACGGGGCAGTGGGAAAACTGGTCGGGTTGATTTTTGATGAGGGAGGAGTTTGGAAAGCAGAGATATTTGTGAAGAACTTGCCAAAGGAGCTTTCTTCCTTGGCAGCTGAGGCCTACCTGCTTTCGACCGGTGAGGAAATTGATGAAAAAGAGAAGGTGAAGCTCACGGTTGCCTGGGCCAGGGGGATCATTCGGGAGGAGAGAGCCCAATTTGCCGAGCAGATCAAAGAGGCGGAAAGACAGGGGAATAACGTTACTATAGGCAATTTGAGCGAAAAACTGGTAAAATTGAACGCATTGGAAAGGAAGCTGGCGCTGGCATAATCTAATTTTCTATGGTGAGAACAAAAAAAGCAACTAAAGTTAAGGTCGGGGAATCGAGGAAACTGAAGCTACCCAGGCTCATTTTGGACCTGATCGAGAAGGGCGAGAACCAAGGTTTTGTCACCCAGGATGAGATCCTGGAGCTGTTCCCCGATGCGGAAAAACACGTAGATGAACTGGACGCACTCTACGACCAGCTATTCAAGCAGGATATCGATGTTTTTGAGAGCGTTTTGGCGGGGCAGGATGGCGAGATTGCTGAGGTCAGCAGCGACCTGGAAAAGGAACTGGAAGAGCTTTCGGGTTTGGAAGAGATCTCGATCAATGATCCGGTGAGGATGTATCTCAAGGAGATCGGCAGAATCCCACTACTCAAACGCGAAGAAGAGATCACTTTGGCTCAGAAAACTGAAGCCGGAGACAAGCGAGCGAAAGACAAATTGACGCAAAGCAACCTCCGTTTGGTGGTGTCAATCGCGAAGAAATACATGGGAAGAGGCATGAGCTTTCTGGACCTGATCCAAGAAGGCAACAAGGGCTTGATCCGGGCGGTCGAAAAATACGACTGGACAAAGGGGTTCAAGTTCTCGACCTACGCGACTTGGTGGATCCGTCAGGCAATTACCCGTGCCATTGCCGACCAGGCGCGCACAATCCGTATTCCCGTCCATATGGTCGAGACGATCAATAAGCTGATCCGAACGCAGCGAAAACTGATGCAGGATCTGGGCCGGGAACCGACCGATGAAGAGGTTGGGAAGGAACTTGAGCTTTCGCCGGAGCGTGTGCGTGAGATCCTGAAGATCTCCCAGAAAACGACCTCGCTGGAAACGCCGATCGGCGACGATGAGGACTCGCTCTTGGGCGACTTTATCGCTGATGAAGGCCAGGTCTCACCATACGAGGCGACAACCAAGCAACTGATGCTCGAAAACGTCGAGGAGGTACTTTCCACCCTGACAGATCGTGAGGCGAAGGTGCTCAAAATGAGATTTGGTTTGCACGGAGCCAAGGCCTTGACTCTGGAGGAGGTTGGCCGGGAGTTCGGGGTGACCCGGGAAAGGATCCGTCAGATCGAGAGTAAGGCGCTTCGGAAGCTACGCCACCCATCACGAAGAAAAAAACTCCAGGATTATTTGGAGTAAAATCATCTTATTCAGTTTCCTCAAGGCCAATGTTAGTCAAGCAGTTATCCTTCATTCATGGCAGCCGCAAACCAAACAGACCCACTCCAGTATTCCAGACTATTTGTCTGAGAGTTAAACCCCAAGGTTCCCTTCTTGGCTTTTTTTGGTCGGTCTAAGTTGGCCCAGGTGGGGATTTTTAGCAGATCTATCATGATAAATAAACCTTGGCCAATGTCTATAAAGAGAGGGGAGTTTTTTTTCATTTTGTTTCTTTTTTATCATATAGCCCGTGGCAGATAGCGTCAACGGGCGGCTAATTTGATTTTTTTCATGGGTAGCTTTAACCAAATGGGGCCATGCTTGAATTCCAGATGACATGCTTGAGAATTGAACCCAATCGTTCCCGGTTCGGCCCCCTCTGGCCTATTGGCGTCATTCCAGCTGGGGATTCTAAATTCAAACCTTTTATCTCTACGGAAAATTTGGGGTTCCTTGGGGGCTTTCGGTAGCTTGGGAATTGGAGTTACCGCGGCGGCTGAAGGACTGGCGCTAGCTGAGGGGGAGACCGAGGTAGAGGGCGATCTGCTGGAACCAGGTGACGAAGGGCTGGCTGAGGCCGATGGCGAAGACGCGGGTGTAGAAGGACTGGCGCTAGTGGAGGGACTGATGCTGACGCTGGGACTGATGCTGACGCTGGGACTGATGCTGACGCTGGGACTGACCGATTCGCTGGCCGAGGGGCTGATGGAAGCGGAGGGAGAAACGCTGGAGGAAACACTGCCCCCGCCTTCTGAAGGACTGGCGCTAGTGGAGGGACTGATGCTGACGCTGGGACTGACCGATTCGCTGGCCGAGGGGCTGACACTAGCGCTAGGGCTAATAGACACACTTTCAGACGCGCTGGCTGACGCACTTGGAGAAACTGATGCCGATGGTGAAACGGAGGCCGAAGGTGAAATAGAGGTCGATGCTGAAGCACTGGGACTAACTGAAGCACTCGGGGAAACAGAAGCACTTTCACTAGCCGAAGGACTAACTGAAGTACTAGCGCTAGCTGATGGGCTGACACTGGCTGAAGGAGAGACAGAAGCACTGGGGGAAACAGAAGCACTAGGAGAAACAGAAGCACTAGGAGAAACAGAAGCACTTTCACTAGCCGAGGGGGAGACTGAAGCTGAGGGACTGATAGAGGTTGAGGGACTGACTGAAGCACTGGGGGAAACTGATGCCGATGGAGAAACAGAAGCACTGGCACTCGCCGAGGGACTGACGCTGGGACTGACCGATTCGCTGGCCGAGGGGCTGACACTAGCGCTAGGGCTAATAGACACACTTTCAGACGCGCTGGCTGACGCACTTGGAGAAACTGATGCCGATGGTGAAACGGAGGCCGAAGGTGAAATAGAGGTCGATGCTGAAGCACTGGGACTGACTGAAGCACTGGGGGAAACCGAAGCCGAAGGGGAGACTGACGCAGAAGGACTTAATGACGCTGAGGGTGAGACAGAAGCAGATGCTGAAGCACTAGGAGAAACTGAAGCACTAACACTAGCCGAGGGGCTGACACTGGCCGAAGGAGAGACAGAAGCGCTGGGACTAACCGAGGCGCTGGGAGAAACCGAAGCGCTGGGACTGACAGAAGCACTTTCACTAGCCGAGGGAGAGACCGAGGCAGACGTTGAAGCACTGGGACTGACAGATGCCGATGGGCTGACACTGGCGCTGGGACTGACAGAAGCAGAGGGTGAGAGGGATGCGCTCGGGGAAACAGACGCTGATGCTGAAGAACTGGGACTAACTGAGGCAGATGCTGAAGCACTGGGACTGACTGAAGCACTGGGGGAAACCGAAGCCGAAGGGGAGACTGACGCAGAAGGACTTAATGACGCTGAGGGTGAGACAGAAGCAGATGCTGAAGCACTAGGAGAAACTGAAGCACTAACACTAGCCGAGGGGCTGACACTGGCCGAAGGAGAGACAGAAGCACTGGGACTAACCGAGGCGCTGGGAGAAACAGAGGCTGATGCTGAAGCACTAGGACTTACCGATGGACCTACCGCTGGCCCCAATGCTAAATAAAGTATTTCCCTAGCAGTGGCGTCAGCCGTTGACCAGTTGATAGTGAAACCGTCAGAGTCAAGAGAAACCAAGTCTGCCTCCGCGTTAATAGTAGGCGTACCCTCGGTCATCATCTTGATAATTGCCCCCCGATCCAAATCGGTGTCGCATACGGTAGTCGTCACTGCGTTGGTATCTCCCCGCCAGATACAGCCTCTTTCTGTTGAGGACGTTCCGGCGCCGATTGACATCCTCTGGTGATTTGAGTGCCCGGCAGCGGTGGCAAAGTTTACACTTAGCAAAATAACTGCCGCGGGGGCAAATCCCAACCCCGTTACCTGCTGGTTTCCGGTGGAAGTGGCCTGGTTAAACGATCCGACCAGAGCGTTTGTTACTGCTAGTCCGGTGTGAAGCATAAACCCATTCGCACTAGCAGTTGTCCAATTTAAGGTGAAACCGGTAGCATCCAAAGAAACTAAATCGTTTCTGGTAAAGTCGGTGGTGTCATTAAGCGCGCCAAAGATCGAGGTGGTAAGCTGCTTGCTTTTAGATACTGTGGTAGTAACTGCGTCTTTGTTTCTATGTCCAGACGTCCCCTCTGCTGTTGAGCTGGTGCCAAAGCCAATACTTCCGCCCACGTTGATCGATCCCGAGGTAAGGGGGAAAGAAGTATTGTGTAAAGCATTTGAAAGTAAAAGTACTTTCGGTTGAAATGAATACGGTGTATACCCCACATTACCGGTTGAACCCGACGTTACCTGACTACCATTGTTGGAGTTGGTTAGGTCGGTCCCCCCCAGTGCCAAGTAGTTGACTACTCTAGCCGTGGCGTCAGCGGTAGACCAATTCACAGTAAAACCATTGGCATCCATGGATACAAAATCTGCCGCCGACAAAACAGTTCCTGCTCCACTAATGGTGCGGATGCATAGCGCATCTGTTTGATGGCAACCGACTGTAGTAGTCGTTACTCCATCATCAGTCAAATACCCAGATACATACCGGGAAGTAGAGGATGTTGCCGCTCCAAAAAAGAATTCCGAATCCACCTGGCTGCCGTCTGCGGTCAGACTGTTGCCAAAAAACACTATCCATTCTGGAGCAAATCCCAACCCCGTTACCTGCTGGTTTCCGGTGGAAGTGGCTTGGGCAAAGGAGCCGACCTTGGCTAGAAGAGCCATGGCTATCTCCCCCTTAGACCCTTGAAAGCCTTAAAGAATCGCCTTACCTTTGCAGAGACTCGGGTGTCGGTCAGGACGGCGTCGATAGCTGCAAACAACTCGTCTGTCTTGGCTTGTTGCTTGACGGTTACCCGATTTTCGTCAACGTCGGCATTGTTGATCTCTTGACTCGTGGCTGTCACCTTCCGGTTCCGTGCGTCCAGCTTCCAAAATCCACCAGCAAGATCAATATCGTGTGCCATCACTACCGCTTCTTCGTCAGCGGCTATCTCTGGGGGGTCAAGTGTCGTTAGTCGTCTGATAACCCTGGTAGCCTTATGGATTATTGCCTTTTGACTCATATAGTTTTAGGATCTCCTCTGTGCCCCGGGATGAAACCTTGGTCCTAATAATATCACCTTTGTTGGACAAGCTCCCAACCCTGTTCCTCCGTCAGCGGTATTAAGAAGCAAATGTTGAGGTTCAAGAAGGGTAACAGGCGTTTTGACCGCGAGTTTTGGAGTCTGCATTACCAAATGATACACCGTTTGTTTGTGACACTTAAAACTGTTTGATTAGATCAGCTGATAATCCTGACGGCATTAAGGATCGTCGCTTTTTGGCTCATATAGTTTTAGTTCCGCCTGTTATTGTATCACCGAACTTTTTGATGCAAGAAGTTGATTCGTTGGATCATCAGCCTCAAGCCTCACATTGACAATTGGCCTATCAACAAGCCAGACTGGTATTAGGTAAAGATTTGTAAAAAAACATACGGTTCGTTACCAGCCAATAAACTATTCAAATCTTGGGCCTTTCGGTAAATGAAACATATAATTACCTCGAAATCAGGAGGTTTGACTTTCTTAAGTAGGGTAAACTTTAGACTACTAGCTTTTTGTATCGCGATTTTGGCAAGCGGCCTAACCATCTTCGACTTTTATCAGGCTAGGTCTCCACAAGAAATGATCTCCGCCCTAGCTTTTGCTCCAATGGTCTTTGCTCTAGCTTTTGCTCCAATGGCCCTTTTTTTCGGTCTCGTCACCTTTAGAAAACAATACTTATTTGGAGATGCCGGTCCTCCGATTGTCACTCACCCACAGTTGAATAGGTCAACCTTCCCAAAACATTCCACTATTGCCGTGGAAGAAGTTGCTGTACCCAAACAGGAGGAGGGTGTTGCCGATGTCGACAAGCGAACACTTATAAAGGTCCTTGGGTCTACGGGACTTTCCCTTTTATTCTACGCACTATTTAAAAAAAACTTTCAAATGGCAAATCTTAGAAGTGCATTTGGACAGGAAGAAATTACCCTGACAGACTTAGCGGCTATTCGGAAAAGCAGACTTACAGATGGATACCATATTTCTGAGATTGACAGCGATATTATTTCCTACTATGGGTTCACCAACGAGAACAATGCCTGGTATATCATGAGAGATGACTCAGACGCAGGTTCTTTCCGCTATGCAAGAGGAGACGGTGGATTTGACAATAGTTGGATCAATCGCAAGCAACTTAAATACGACCACTTCGGCAGTGTTTTTAAGGAGGAGGATTAAAAATGTTTCTAGCAGCCAAACTTTCAAACCTGAGTTGAGGTGAATATAGGATACCGGTCAGGATGATCTAATTTTTTTCATGGGTAATTTCAACCAAGTTAGCCCAAGCTTGATTTCCAGGTGATTTGTTTGAGAGTTGAACCCAATCGTTCCCACTTTAACTCTCTCTGGCCTATTGGCAGTACTCCAGCTGGAGATCCCAAATTCAGGAGGGTGATCGCTGTGGAAAACTTCATACTTTTTGAAGAAGGCTTGTTGTTTACCAATTGGGATTATTTCGGCGGCTGAAGGACTGGCGCTAGCTGAGGAGGAGACCGAGGTAGAGGGCGATCTGCTGGAACCAGGTGACGAAGGGCTGGCTGAGGCCGATGGCGAAGACGCGGGTGTAGAAGGACTGGC
>MFAI01000036.1 GCA_001774555.1 Candidatus Collierbacteria bacterium RIFCSPLOWO2_01_FULL_50_23 | reverse complement strand
GAACTCTACCTGAGTCATTATTATGATGGTGACGAGCTGGATCTTGAGTACCTAAAGAAAACCCTGCCGTACATTTATCGTCTCTGGGGCCGGCCGGTACATCTGGAAACAACCGTCAATGATAGTTTGAAGATATTTTCGTGTGATGAAGATGGCGTAACAATGGAGTAGTTAATCGTAGGCGCCGATCGAGTCCAATATCTCCCGATGACTGATCTTCCCCTCCTGATACTCGGCCGTGAGACTGGTGGTGGCCATGAACTGTTCCAGGTAGGTCGTTAGGCGATCAAGTCGGTCTCGGACCGGACCCGTGACCTTCAGTCTTAGTTCGTGAATTCTAGCAACAGCTTTTTCGGCATGGCCCTGGCGGAGGGCCCAGTTAAAGCCGGTAACGAAGCCGAAGCCCGCAATTGAACGGGAGGTAGGGTTGGCGAAAAACAAATGACCACTATCACCATTGGACAGTGGGGCTGTAATCACGGCAAGATCAACCGGATTAAACGTGTGGGTGGCCTGATCATTGCTAAGTACATTGGAGATGATGATGAACAGTGACAGTTTTTTGAGGCTTGACATGCCCATTTGGCAGAGACTTCTCTGTTTAGCATATATGGGTGAAGTCTTTCTCAAGAAAGGAATAATGATGAATTATGACAACTCCGTACGGAGTTCGGGCGGAATCGGGTAAAATTAGCCCCATGAGTTTGAAAGTAGGAATCGTTGGCTTGCCGAATGTGGGGAAGTCAACGCTGTTTAATGCCCTTTTGAAGCGTCAGCAAGCGCTGGTGGCAAACTATCCTTTTGCCACGATTGAGCCAAATGTGGGGGTGGTAGAGGTCCCGGATGAGCGATTGTCAGTGCTGGCAGAGATCGTAGGCACTTCAAAAATTGTCTATGCCACGGTTGAATTCGTTGATATTGCCGGATTGGTGGCCGGAGCGGCAAGTGGAGCGGGGCTTGGGAATAAGTTTCTTTCCCATATCCGGGAGGTGGATGTGATCGTCCAGGTACTGCGTGCGTTTGAGGACAAAGAGATCGTTTGGGCAAGGGAGGGGACCACGCCGACAGCTACGCAGTTTGGCGGGCAGGGTGTCGACCCGAAATCCGACTATGAAGTGGTTACCGCGGAACTTATTCTGAAGGATCTGGAGACGATCCAGAAGATGAAGGAGAGTAAGACGCTGCGGGAAAATGGGCTGGAGAAGAAGAGGGAGTTGGCGGAGAAGCTCTATACCGGTTTGGACGCCGGAAGACCGGCTCGGGAAGTACTCTCTTCCGGTGAGGAGTGGAAATTGGCGACGGACCTGTATTTGCTGACAATGAAGAAGGAGATCAGGGTTCTGAATGTGAGCGAGGACGACCAGCGCCTAAAGGAATACTCCGGTGAAGAGGTGGTGATCAGCGCGAAGATCGAAGCGGAGCTGTCTGAACTGCCTGAGGCGGAGGCGAAGGCGTACCTTTCTGAATTGGGAATAAAAGAGTCGGGATTGGATAAACTGATCAGGAAAGCCTACGAGACCCTCGGGAAGATCAGCTTCCTGACCGCCGGAGAGCTTGAGGCAAGAGCCTGGACGATCGAGTCCGGGATGAAAGCGCCCGAGGCCGCCGGAGTGATCCATACCGATTTCACCAAAAAATTTATCAAAGCCAAGGTTTGTACCTACGGCGATTTTGTGGCGCAGAATGGCTGGAAGGGGGCATCCGAAGCTGGTAAGGTCAGGGTGGAGGGTAGGGAGTATGTCATGCGGGACGGTGATGTGGTGGAGTTCATGATTGGGAGTTGACACGGCCTGATATGATTGGCGTATGGGAAAAAACGAACTGCTTTTGGAGGATGCGAGAATTTATTTCGACCGGTTACCGGCAGGCATTCTTGATCAGTTGAGGACGATGGATAGGAAAGGTGGGGGAGTTTATGCCCCTCATCAAAAAGCCAATGCCCTTGGTCTCACTGAGATTTTGCCTGCAATTGAGGCCAGGAGTGAGATTGATGGTAAATTTAGTTTTTCTGAGATCTGTGCTCTCTTGACGGTCTATGAGGAGACAAGGGTGTTGGCCCAATCTTTTGCCCGCGGCGGGGCGGGGGGAGATGGGGTGAGACTGGTTCTGGAATTGGAAGATCGTGTCTGGCTCCCTGAGGTAATCGAAGGGATGGCTCTGTTTGTCCACTATCTAAGCAATGCGGCTGGTATCAGGGAGCGTTTGGGAAAGCGGGAGGGCCGGCCGGTTGACGGGAAAGTGGGATCAAGAAATCTTCGCTATTGGTGGGATCACTTCGCCGGACCACTCGAAGCGGATGATTTTTCCATCGGTAAGGCGGTAGCCCTGGAAGTGGTTGAGGTGGTTAAGGGTCTTTCTAGCCGAGGCGTTATTAACATGGAGGGGGTTGAGCGGTGGGCTGATCGGTGGCGGGGGGCCGAGTTGGCAAAGGAGTTGTACCTTTTTGCCCTCTCCGATGGCTGGGGACTGTAATTTTTGGGCGTTTTCGGGTAAAATAGGTTGGATATGGAAACTCAATATGAACTCATCGCCCTTTTTCCGACTAAGATGAATGACATCATGGCCGAAAAAACCCTGGCTGATCTTTCTAAGGCGAGCAAATTCAAGGTTGTAGAGGTGGATAAATGGGGGATCAAACAACTGGCTTATCCGATCAAAAAAGAAACGAAAGCATATTATCTGAGGCTAGTCATTGAAGGCGGGGACACCAAAACTCTGGCGAACTCCCTGAAGCTGGACGAAAGTTTACTACGCCACCTTTTAGTTAAGAGCGACGCTAAGGTTCCCGCCAAAAAAGCAGTCAAAGTGGGGAAGGAGACCAAATAATGAGTTCTCGCAGTTTGAATAAAGTAATCTTGATCGGGAACCTAACCCGTGATCCGGAGCTCCGCTATACTCCTCAGGGAACGGCTGTTTGTACCTTTGGTCTTGCGACAAACCGTGAGTGGGCGGATGCTTCCGGCCAAAAACAAGAAGCGGTAGAGTTTCACAAGATCGTCGCTTGGAACAAGTTGGCGGAGATCTGCTCTCAATTGCTTTTTAAGGGCCGCAAGGCTTATGTCCAAGGGAGACTGCAAACCAGAAATTGGCAAGGTCAGGACGGTGCTGAGCGGACCACGACCGAAATTGTGATTGATGAGATGATCGCTTTTGGCGAGGGTAAGAGCGGACAAATGACGGAGGAGAGTTATGTTTCACCGGAACCGACTGCAGATGAGGCCGCGGCTGTTTTTGGCAATGAGGAAAAGCAGGCGGAGGCCCCGAAAAAAATAAGGAAGAGCACCAAGTCAAGGGCAGAAGAAGTCGCCGATGATATTCCATTTTAAGTTATCAATACTAGGAGCAGAGAATAGATATGGCACAGCCAGTAAAGAAAAAAATTAGGAAAAGCAACAAGCCCTGTGTTTTTTGTGTGAAGAAAACCGAACCTGACTTCAAAGACATCGAGAGTCTTCGTGTCGGACTTTCAAATAAGGACAGAATTGTCAGCCGGCTTCTTACCGGACTTTGTCAAAAGCACCAGAAGAGATTATCGATGGCTGTAAAACGCGCCAGGCACTTGGCACTTTTGCCTTTTGACGGTAGACTGTAATGATGATGTTTTTAGCCAGGATCCGTTTTGTGGTGATTTGTATCCTCTTGGTGACGGTTTCTTCTTTGGTTTCGTATTCTTTTGGGAAGAAAGCCGGTTTGGCACAAGGTATCGCCGCCGATGGCACTCCGAAGGCGGACTTGACTCTATTCTGGGATGTTTGGAGTAGACTGGAGAATAACTACTTGGATAAGAAAGACTTGGATCCGAAGAAAATGGTCTTCGGGGCGATCGAGGGGATGACTGCCGCCCTGGATGATCCCTACACCTCGTTTTTCCCTCCTGCGGAGAACAAAAGGACCAAGGAAGACCTCTCGGGTGAGTTTTCCGGGGTTGGGATTCAGCTCGGATTTATTGACAAAACTTTGGCGGTAATGACGCCGCTGCCCGGAAATCCGGCCGAGCGGGCCGGCATCAGGGCCGGGGATCTAATTCTTCATATCAAGGATGAGGCTAACGAGGTTGATAAGGACACCAACGGTATCAATCTGATGGATGCGGTGGGCTATATTCGCGGCAAGAAGGGGACGAGCGTTACCCTGACGATTTATCATGAAAAAGACGCCAAGTCGAAAGAGATCACCTTGGTTCGCGACACTATTAATGTTCCATCGGTAGAGCTGACTTGGGTGGGGAAGGATAAGAAAATTGCCCAGATAAAAGTCAATCGGTTTGGGGACAAAACTTTGGATGAGTGGGACAAGGCGGTTTCTGAGTATATCAACAAGAAAGGTTCGGGGATAGTTCTGGACCTACGTAATAACCCAGGCGGGTATTTGCAAAGAGCGATCGATTTGGGGAGTGAGTTTATTACTTCCGGAACTATCGTCCAGCAACAGGGAGTTGATCAGACCGAGAGCTTTGGGGTTGACCGACCCGGTAGACTGATTGGAGTGCCGCTAGTTGTCCTGGTGAACAAGGGCTCGGCCTCGGCGGCGGAGATCCTTTCGGGTGCGCTCAAGGAAAGACTGGGGGTGAAATTGGTGGGTGAAAAGACTTTCGGCAAAGGCACGGTCCAGGAAGTGGAGGACCTGCCCGGCGGCGCCGGTATTCACATTACGATCGCCAAGTGGAACCTGCCCTCTGGGAAAAATATTCACAAAGAGGGGATCGAGCCGGATGTGTTGATCGAGTATGTGGCCGATGAAAAGAATCCGGAGAAGGATAATCAGCTCGATCGCGCGGTTGAGGTATTGAATGGAGTGATCACCGCGGCGAAATAATGTTTTCCCGGGGCTCACAAGCGAAATTTTTCCGTGCTCGACTCCCGGTTCCTGAATACAGGACACGGTTTCGCTGCGCGCGTAAAATTTGCTTTGCTGCGCCCTCTGTTATTCCCTTGCTTCTTCAGGTACTTTGTCTTTGCCCGCCTGCAACGCCGTGGCATCTGCGGGCAGGCCGAGGTGCTCGAGGGTATATGTTAGAACGTCAGAAAGGTCACCCTCAATGATTTCTTTGAGAGAATACCAGTTTTTGGTCAGACGGTGGTCGGTGAGGCGATTCTGGGGAAAGTTGTAGGTCTTGATTTTTTCGGAACGCATGCCGCGGCCAACAGCGGCGGCCCGTCCGGACTCGACTTTGCTTAGTCGTTGCTGTTCTTCGCGCTCCCAGAGTTTACTCCGGAGTATCTCGAGGGCGATTTCTTTGTTTCTTGCCTGGTAACGTTCCTCGCGGACGGCGACGACGATACCGGTGGGTTTGTGGGTCAGTCTGACCGCGGTATTGACCTTGTTGACGTTTTGGCCACCAGGGCCACCGGCGGTGGTGAATTGCCACTCCAGGTCCGCTTCTTTAACCTCGACGGCTTTTGGAGGAATTATCGGCAAAACGGCGACTGTGGCAGTGCTGGTGTGAATTCGGCCGGCAGACTCGGTTTCCGGAACGCGTTGGACACGATGGACACCAGACTCGACCGAAAAAGTTTCATAGGCGCCGTGTCCCCAGGAGTTATTTTTACCGATGTGAATCCGGATAATATTCTCGTCGATCAGGTCAACTTTGAAACCCTGATTTGTGGCAAAACGGATGTACATCCGGGTCAGGTCATTGGCAAAGATCTGGGCCTCATCACCTCCGGCGGCGGCTCGAATTTCGATCGTGGCAGGGGAATAGGACGGGTCCGTTCCATCTCCGTCCGTCTCCTGGGCGCTTCTTCCGGCGGACTCAAGCGCCTGAAGTTGTTCTTGTAGGCTTTTGTTCTCTTCAGTGGCCAGTGGACCCAGAACGGGGTCAGAGAGAAGCTTCTCGTTCGTCTCGATTTTTTCTTTAAGCTCGTTAATTTGGTTGGAAAGGTAATCCATGAATTTATTATGTCATTCCCGCGAAGGCGGGAATCTATTTATATAGATTCCGGGTCAGGCCCGGAATGACTAGGCAGTTTTGGTCACGGTGAGCATTTCCTTCAGGGTTAGGGCTTTTTGTTTCATTTCTGCTTGGCCCTTTTTGGCTTTCTTGGTGGATTTTGGCATGGCTGCAGCAGCTTGGCGTCTGGCCATAAACTTGTCGACGCGACCAAGGGTGTCGACGAACCTGTGCTCTCCGGTGTAAAAAGGATGACACTTGAAACAAATGTCTACCCTGAGATCCTTGACGGTTGAACCGGTGGTGAAAGAGTTGCCACAAGCGCAGGTAATGGTGGTCTGCTGGTAGTCGGGATGCAATTTGGCTTTCATACAGAGGCTTATTGTACCACAAAGTCGAGGCTAAATCTATTGATCCGGGCTTAGACTCTTTTGGTTCGTGCGTTGACCATGGGTTTGGTTGTATAAGATAAGCTCGGCAAGATCAATTCGGTAATCGAATCCGAAGAGGTGGGGCCGGGTGGGTGACCCATTGCCGTCTGTGGCAGAGAGACTGAGGATCTCGAGGGCCTTGCCGGTGGCTGGATCGGTAATAGTCAGGTCACTTCTCTTATTGAGGATGATCAGTGCCAAATCGGGAAACCGGTTTTCTTTCCGCTGATTAAATCCCTTTGGGTGAAGAATGAGAAAAAAAATATCGTGGTTTTTGTGAACGATGCGATAAACGATTGTGTCTGGTCTGTCTCCCCATTGGTATTCGGTGGTCCAGGTTTCATAGCGATACAGGTTGTCGATTTGTTCGAATGGGGGCAGAACAAAAGAGGTAAAACCCGGCTCAAGGAACTGTCTGACTTCCGTAAGGACGTCGGTGTGGTTAATTGCCTCGTTTCTCTTTGGCATCGTTTTCAGATTATAGCCGATTTTGATTTGCCGTGGTATTCGGAGAAGTAGACACCGGTGGCGATCAGGAGGCAGGCCAGCAGGCTGGAGCCGGAAAGGGTCTCGCCAAGCCAGAAATAGGCGAGGGGAAAAGTGATGAGTGGCTGGAGATAGGTAAAGATTGCCGCCTCACCGGCCTTGATGTATTCCTGTCCCTTGGTGTAGGCCCAGAAGGCGATCACCGAACCAAAAATGGCCATATAAACGATACCCATTAGGGCAAGAGGGGCGGCGATATTGGTCCTGGCCACGACTGAGACAGGTGTAAAGAATACCAGGAGGGCAAAAACCGGGATACTTACGAGATAGCTGACCAAACTGATCTGACTGGCGTCGGTCTTGAGTTTCTTGACCAAAAGCAGGAAGGCGGTCCAAATTAGGTTACTGCCCAAGATAAGCAGGTTCCCGATCAGAGAGAACTTTATTCCCGAACCGTTATTAAAGATGGGTTCAAAAGCAAGAAGTAGAGTGCCGAAAATGGCGATGATCAGGCCGACTTCTTCATTTCGACTGATCTTTTCTTTCAGAAATATACGGCCGCCGAGAATTACCAGGAGCGGACCGGTGGCAGTGAGGATCGATGCCTCGATCGAACTGGTCAGCCTTAGGCCTTCGTAAAGAGGAATCAAAGTCAGTGGGGTGCCAAGCAGAGCTAGGAAGATAAGCAGGGGCCAGTTTCCCTGGCGGAGCTGCTTGATACCTTTGTTTTGGAAGATGAAATAAAGGGGAAGGAAGATCAAACTGGCAAGCAGATAGCGTCCCAAGAGGAATTGATTGGTGGTGACGAAATTTAGGGCCACCTTGATGATCGGGGGAGATAGACCCCATAAAATCGTGTTTATGAGGAGAAGGGCATAGGCTTTTGACCGATTATTGGACAGGTGGTGTTTGGACATAGGCAGCGAGTTCATCCGGCTTATCTAATGGCAAACTTGTTTGTTCCCCCGAGGCCATATTTTTCACCGTCACGGTCTGGTTTTTGATTTCGTTTTCGCCGAGGATAGCGACGAAGGGGATGCCTTTCTTGTTGGCGTATTTTAACTGCTTGTCCAGTTTTGCCTCCGGATCGGGGTAGATTTCCGTGTTCACGCCGCCATTATCGCGCAGGGCGCTGGTCAGTATCAGGGAGAGATTCAGGTTGTCTTTGCCTAGGGTACAAATCAGTACTTGGCTGCCTGTTTTGAAACTGGGGATCAGCCCTAACTGTTCTGCTGCCTCCAGAGTTCGATCAAAGCCAAGACCGAAACCGGTACCGGAAACATTGATTCCCGAAACCCTTTCGACCAATTGGTCGTAGCGTTCGCCACCGAGAACCGAACCAGAATCAAAACCCGGAATCTTCACTTCCCAGATGGGCCCGGTTGAGTAGGAAAAGGAGCGGGCCAGGGTGGGTTCGAATTTGTACCAAGAGCTGTCAAAACCGGACTTGTCCAGATAGTCAAAAATTATCCGTATTGTTTCATTCGGGGTGAGGGCGCGGACTTTGATCAGATAGTCTCTGGCGGTCGTCTCGTCGATACCCTTGGCTATCATCTCTGTGATGACACCCGCTTCTCCGATTTTTTCCAGTTTGTCGATGGCGACGATGGCCTTGTAGGGGAGGTCCGAAAGAAGCGAACGGTCATTGACGAGGACAAGCGCATTGGGAAACCCAAGACGGCGATAAATATCGAGAGAAAGGGCGATCACCTCGGCGTCGGCTAAGGGAGAGGCAACTCCAAAGATATCCGCATCGCACTGGGTAAATTCACGGTAGCGGCCTTTTTGGGGTTTTTCGGCCCGGAAGACGGGCTGGATTTGGTAGCGGCGAAAGGGCATGGGGAGCACTTGAGCGTATTGACCGACGACGCGGCAAGTGGGGACGGTTTGGTCATAACGGAGGGCGACCTGACGGCCGGCATTATCCTCGAATTTGAAGAAGAGTTGTTCCTCTTCACCAATCTGACCAGCAAAAAGCTCCAGTGGTTCGAGAGTCGGGGTTTCGAGTGGGTCATAGCCCCAGAGCTCAAAAACAGCCTCAATTCTGCGTGTTAACCACTGTCTTTTTTTGGCCTGCTCGGGGAGAAAGTCCCGGAAGCCTTTGAGAGTTTGAATTTTGTTTTGGGCCATGTTTTTCATTATAGAACAAATAATATTGGTAATATTGGTCGATCTTTGGGATATTTTGAAAACTTGTATTTGTAAGTATCTATTGACCTTGCACCCGCGAGCAAGACAGGATTTGTAATATATTTGAAAATTATGGCGGTTTCGGCGGAAAAAAGACCGAAAGCTTTTTGGGCAAGGATTGTCCCTTTTTCGTTCGATAGAGGTTCGTCTGAGTAATATGTTGACCGAGAAAGTTTTTCCTTGGCAAATTTCTTTGGGTCAATGTTTTCGGTCTGTCCCTTGGCAAACGCCTTTTGGTAGACTAACGCGAGGGGGCGATTGGAAAGCAACTCGGACAATTTGATTACTTTGGTTTTGGGGTAGATCTTCTTGAAGTAGCGAGAGACATTGACCGCAAAACTAGTTGATTCTTTGGGGAGGTTCACACCAAAGAATACTTTGGGTAGCTCGTTGGGGATGAGTTTGATGTATTTGAAATTGATTTCTAATTTCAGTAAGGTCTTGATGAAATTCTTTTCTTTGATGATGTATTTATCCGCTTCGTCGGTGTCGAAACTGGGGTTGGCGATTAGACCCTTCTGAGTCATTTTGATCCCAAACATTTTCCAACTGAAAAAAGTGATGGGTTTATTGTTGTCGATTAACTCCAGAATGCGGATAATGTTTTCCGGTGGAGCGATGGATATTGCCTGAATGTTTTTTAGGAACTTCTGTGTTTTGGTCATTTGTTTTTATCCCGGGAAGGGATACCAGATTGGTAATTTTGGACAGAGTAGGCTTTGGATCTTTCCAAGTCTTGATGGATCGGGATCGGAAATTACAAGTAGATCATATGAATCGTAAAGAATCGGTCCCTGAGCGGCATAGAGGGCGATATTTCTTTTGGCGGTGGTTTCACAGATTTTGGTGATCTCGTCTGAATAGGGAAGCCCGACCCTGTCGGTGAAATATGCAAGCCGGCGTCTAGCACTGGAAGCTATATATTCTGTGCCTACAAGCTGGTCGCATGTCTCAAAGGCCCTTTGAAAATCTGTCTGATATTTTTTTTGGAACATAGCCTGAACGTCAGACCAAGATTTGATTGAGGTGTTGGGGGATAGGCTAGCGATTGATTTCTCTAACCTGGATTTATACCTACCTATTTCTTTGACCAGTTCTTGTTGCCCGAGCCATTCGTCGTAAATATCCAGCGGATCGGTATCTGCCAGCAGAAAATCCCAGGCGAAGTTAAGGCCCGAATTTTCCAATTTTGAAAGAATTTCTCGCGTCCGCTTGGAGACTTTAGGGGTCTCCAGTCTGTTTTTTTCTTGGCCAACAAAGTAAACCGGTTTATCACCAGATTGAAGACACTTCATATTGAGGCAGACGAAACAACCGATGCGGAGAGGTCGGTTCCTGGTGATGGAGTCCTCGAGTCTGGCAAGAATAGTTTCGAGATTCTGAACAGGTAAATACGAGGTTTCTTTCAGAAGTTGCCGCATTTTTTTAGTTGGAGTACTGACCTCCGTTTCAGTCTTTAACTTTTCTCTAAGTGTCCCAACGGCATACGTTGCCGGTGAGACTTCGGTGATAGTGAGACTGGTAAATAGCAATTTGTCTTTGACCGGGTTTCTTTTTTCAAGATAGTAGGCGAAGTCCGACTCGTTCGCTGGCTGGAAGATAGCAATTTTTACTTTTTTACTTCCGATTCTTGTAGTGATTTTATCCAGCCTGCCAGCTTCACCTGATATCGTCACTTGGGTGACGAAACAGTTGCCGTCACGTTTGATTGCCCATGACTCTGTAGTATTCCCCGATGACTTTAGATATTTTTTCGCTAAACGATATTTTTTCCCACCAAAACCATTTTCGGACAAGATGAGATATCTCGAGTTTGGCCGAGCCTCGTTTTTTTTGACTTCGGGCCTACAGTTTTGTCTTTCGGTCATATGTTTTTATTGGTCGGGGAACAAAAAAGGCTCCCGTTCCCCAAAACTAATAACGTTTTGAAGAACGAGAGCCTCTCTATGGCGTTTTGGCCAATAAAAAAGGACCCCCGCGGTCCCATCTTCTTTCCTCGAAGTATTTCTCTTCGAGACTCTTGGGCCGACTCCGCTAGGTGCGACATCGACTGCCTGATTGGTTCGGTTTGGCTTCCGTCCCGCATTTTGGCGGGAAGCGTGGCCGCCTTCGCTTTCGCTTCGGCGAGCCCATTGCGGATCGTGACTCCGCTCGTAACGCTTTAGGCGATAATAGCAGGGGAGAGGGGCGTTGTCAAATTGACTTTTGAGGCCGGATGAGGTAAATTATGGGCCAAATAGACCACTTTTTGCCGGGGCTCGGGCAGGACCCCGGCACAAGGTGGTTTTTGGAAATTAGATAATTTTTCCTTGGATAAGAGTGGTTCCTCCGGAGGCGGTATCGATGACGATGATGCCGAAGATCTTTTGTGTCAACTTGAGGGTGGCGAGATCAAACTTGATAAGTTTTCCCATAGTCATTTCCAGGGCTTTGTCGTCTATCTTCAGAGTAATGGTTTTTTTCTTAAGATCAACCTTGACGATGGTGGAGAGGACGACCTTCTTTTCCGACTTTGGAGCTATTTCCTTGATGATGACTATTCTTTTTGCGGTAAGAATATCGGGGGAGGAGAGATTGCCGATGACGATCGCTTTATCTTTGAGAGAGATGAGCTCTGTTTTTAGGGGCTGGTTGTCTTTGATGATTTGAGTTGCCGAACCCAGACTGACTTGGAGGGCAATCGTGTCGGTGTTCAGATTGAAGACTCCCTGTTTGATATCGCTGACAATGCCGACGTAACCAACGATCTGATCACTGCTTTCGGAAAGGACTGCCTGAGTATTTTTCAGGTTTTTATCGATGGCTTCCTTGATGCGTTTGTTGATATCCTCTTTGATGGCGCTGGCTGAGCCGACCGGGGTATCCAAGCTATCAACTGCGAAGATCGGGTGGGCGGATAGCACAAGAATATATGTGGTTAGCAGTAAGGTAGCTAGTTTCTTCATGATCAGTTGATTTTGGCGGTGGTGTAAATAACGGTTATTTGGGTTCCTTGGATGGATTGATCGGGTTTTAGGGCGGTGACCTTGATGACGTTTTCACCACCGGTGAGCTTTAGATCGAAGGAAAAATTGCCGTCTTTGTCTGCGCTGACCAAGGCGTCATCTTCGGAAGAATAGACCGCCACTGTCGAGTTTGGGTCGGTCTTGCCGATAATTTTTACTATTGAGGTGTTAATCACGGAATGATCGGCCGGCGAAACGATCGTCAAGCCGGAGACGGGGGTGGGTGTGGGGACCTGAGTGACCGTTTCTTCGGGGGTGGGAGCAAGTACCAAGGCCGCCTGTTTGGCTGACTTGTTGGCTACTTGGATACCATAGAGAATGACGAGTCCAAGGACCAGACCGACGATGATTGCAAAAATGACTTCTTTACGCATAATAGAACAAGCAAACTATATCACATCCTACCGTTCGGACCATGTGTTAAGATAAACTCGCTCCCCCCAGGGGCGGGCAGGTATGGAGATAACATTTTTGGGTAAAAACAGTTTTAAATTTAAGACCAAGACCTTGACCCTGGTCATTGATCCGATCTCTTCCAAAGAAAAAGCGGATGTGGTTATTTATACCACGCCGCAAGCTGCGCATGCAGGCGGGCAGGCAGGTAGGTTTGAAATCTCCGGGGCAGTAAACCGAGAAAAAACATTTGTTATTGATAAAGAGGGAGAATATGAGCTCGGTGGTGTTGGTATTATCGCAGACAGAGTAGAGATCGGCAAAGAGGGGATGGTGGTGAGGATAAGCGGCGACGGCGTTGAGGTTGCCCACACCGGCGCATTAGTCGGCGATCCTGACGAGAAGATGAAGCAGAAATTGTCCGAAATCGACGTTTTGTTGGTAACCCTGACCGGGGGAGCGGGTCTCATCGACGCCTGTGAGCCATATCTTGCCGTCCTGATGGGTTATGATGCAATCGGTGAAGTCGATCATTTTTTGTCTACCAACAAATTTGAGGTCGTCAAGCGCGACATGGACAAACTCAAATTAGACGCCGACTCTCTGCCTGAGAGTACCGAGGTAGTGGTCTTGAATGGCTAACTTTAAAGTTCCACCACATTCTGATGAAGCGGAAAAGTCAGTTCTGGGAGCGATTCTGATTGATAAGGATGCGATTGTCGAGGTAGCTGAGTCACTCAAGGCGGAAATGTTCTATAGAGAAAACCACGGCCTGATCTATTCGGCGATGATTTCTTTGTATGAAAACCGCGATCCTATTGACGTAATTACGGTTTCTGATTGGTTGAAGAAGGAGAAGGGACTGACTCGGGTGGGTGGAATGGCTTATTTATCCGAGTTGACCAATGAAGTTCCCACTTCGGCCAATGTCGTCAAGTACGGAGCCTTGGTAAAAGAGACTTACATCAAGAGGCAAATGATTTCGGCGGCGGGGACGTTGGGGGAATTGGCCTTTGATGAAAGTAACAATCTGGAGACAATTCTGGACACGGCGGAAAGAGCAGTTTTTTCGCTGTCGCAGAAAAATATCAAACGCTCCTTTATTCCGATCAAGGAAGCATTGGCTGAAAGTTTTGACCGACTTGATGAATTGCAGAAGATGGAGGGAGGACTCCGAGGTGTTCCTACCGGTTTTTCTGATTTGGATGACGTGCTGGTTGGTTTGCAGGATAGCAATCTAATCATTGTGGCGGCCCGTCCCGGCGTCGGAAAGACTGCTTTTGCAACAAACATTGCCCAGTTCGCGGCGGTAGAAAAGAAGATCCCGGTAGGTATTTTTTCTCTGGAAATGAGTAATCTCGAACTGGTCGACCGCATGTTGGTCGGGCAGGCGGGAATTGATGCCTGGAAGATGAAGACAGGAAATCTCAAACCGGAAGATTTTGAAAAGTTGTCAGAGGCGATGGGTATTTTGGCCGATTCGCCGCTTTTTATCGACGATACGCCGGGGCAAACTATTCTCCAGATGAGAACCAAAGCAAGACGTCTTCATGCCGAAGTGGGCCTTAAGCTACTTGTAGTGGACTACCTCCAGCTCGCGGTTGGGGATGGTAGATACGAAAGCCGAGTCCAGGAAGTGGGTGCGATCTCGCAAGGTTTGAAGAACTTGGCGCGCGAGCTCCGTATCCCAGTGATTGCCTTGTCACAGCTATCCCGTGCGGTGGAGAGTCGTGGTGAAAAGATTCCCCAACTGTCGGATTTACGCGAGTCCGGCTGTCTAACCGGAGATACTTTAATTGTCAGGCAAGACACTGGCGAGCGGGTCAAAATTGGGGACTTGGTGTGTAAAAAGGATATTCCGGTTTTGGCAATGAATAATGAAATGAAACTTGTTCCAGCGAAGATTAGCAGAGCGTTTTTGAGTGGTAAAAAAAGGATTTTCGAACTGAAGCTTAAGAGTGGGCGGATAATAAGAGCGTCGGCGAATCATCCTTTTTATAAAGTTTCTGGGTGGACGAGACTTGATCGCTTAAATGCGGGTGACCACATCGGTGTGGCGAGAGAGGTTGTGGTCGGGAAGGGTGACACCGTGAGACAGGTTAGTGACAACCGGTTGGTTGTTTTGGCCCATCTTATTGGGGATGGTTGCTATCTAGCCGATCAGCCCTTGCACTATACAAACTCCGAAATGGAGCTGATCGAAATAGTTCGTCGGGCGGCTGTTGCCGAATTTACAATAAAGCCACGGATCGTGCCCCAATCAAATTGGTATCATTTGTATCTACCGTCCGTTTATAAATTGGCAAGGGGACGACGCAACCCGATTGTAAAATGGCTTGATGATCTGGGAATTTTTGATCAAAGGTCTAGAGAGAAACGAATTCCGGAAGTAATTTTCCTCCAATCAAAAGAGAAAGTAGCTTTGTTTTTGAAACACCTGTGGTCTACTGATGGTTGTGTTCATATAAATTCAAAGGGAAAAGGACCGAAGATAAGAATTTATTATGCTTCGGGTAGTCGACAGTTGATAGAGCAGGTGGCGCACCTGTTGTTGCGGTTGGGGATCAGAGCGCGGGTCACGTCCACAAAGAAGAATGGTAATGAGGATATGTGGATAGCCGTGGTTCAAGGAAAGATCGAACAGGTTAAGTTTTTACAATTAGTTGGTGTGGTGGGGGAGAAGGGGAGAAGGGCCATCGAGGCGATGAAACTACTGGGCGGAATAACAGAGAATCCCAACGACGACGTCGTGCCGAAGGAAGTTTGGGGGGAGATAGAAGACGCCAGGCGTCGGGCGGGTTTGACAACAAGGGAGTTTCATAAAAGACTGGACTGGGCATATAGTGGCACACAGCGTCACAATAGTGGGATAAGCCGGAAGCGCCTCTTGAAGATTCATCAAGTTCTACCAGAGAAGAGATTTTTCGACTTGGCCAGTTCGGATATTTACTGGGACGAAGTAGTGGAAATAACTGATCGTGGAGAGATGGAGGTTTTTGATGCAACTGTTCCGGGTCACGCCAATTTCCTGGCCAATGATATGGTTGTTCACAACAGTATCGAACAGGATGCCGACGTGGTCATGTTTCTTTACAAACCCGATGACAACAACCTGACTGACTACAAACTGAATATCTCCAAACACAGGAATGGTCCTTTGTCACAAATCAGTCTGACATTCAGGGGAGAGAAGATCAAATTTTTTGGAACAGACCGGCGGCGATAGTAGCGCGACTTTGGTGCCTGGGGCGGGAATCGAACCCGCAAGAGATTTTACCTCACAGGTTTTTGAGACCTGCGTGTTTGCCAGTTTCACCACCCAGGCATATGTCTATTATCTCACAGCTAGGCTGAATCTGTTAAGATTGGCGCGTATGCTTCCTTTCTTTTCGACCTTTATTTCTGGTCTGGGCAAGGTAACTGACCGTTGGTTAAAAGAGGACTTGGCGGATGTCGAAGTTGATTTCTTGCTTGACGGGTTGGTAGTTTTCCGAACCAAAACTCCCTCTCACCAGGTGGGAAAGATCAGATTTTTTAATAACAGCTTTATTCTGATTTCCCGAGATAAACTAATTGGTGTCGATGGCGACAAGGCTGTTCAAGTATTACTTGCTGATAAGGACTTGGGTGAAAAGCTGTCTAGTTTGGGCGCGGTCAAAGGCGGATCATTTAAGCTCGTGGTCTCTTTCGAGAACCGCACGGTCAGTGTGGATCACGATTCGTCGGCCAAACTAGAGAGATTTATCAGTAATAGGACCGGTCTGAAGTGGTTGGGTGTGGAGGGAGAGCGTGAATTTTGGGTAATGGTTCGAAGCGATGGCTCGATTTTTTTCGGATTAAGGATCACATCACTAAAGAAAAAAGTGACGGAGGGTGAATTGAAGCTGGGGTTGGCTAATGTTCTCTGCCGTCTCTCTGACCCACTAAAATCGGATATTTTTCTTGATCCCTATTGCGGGTCCGGGGCGATATTCCTGGAAAGAATCAGCAGCTTTCCTTATAAGTTCGCTTGTGCGATCGATAGTGACGTCAGTAAAATAAATCTACTTACGAAAAAGGTGTCCTGGACTCGCGAGAAGGTGAAAATCCGTGCCGGAAATGCCTTAAATCTCTCTGAGATCGAAGATGAGTCAGTGGACAAGATCGTGACCGACCCTCCTTGGGGACACCATGAGAAATTGGGAGATGTGGGTACATTTTATAAGCGGATGATCGATGAGTTTGGCAGGGTTTTGGGACCCGGGGGAGTAATGGTCGTTCTGGTGGCTCGAGAAATTGGGTTTGAGGGGATTGCGCTCACGACTTCCAAATTTACTTTGGCCGAGAAATACGAGATACTGGTCTCGGGAAAGAAGGCCAGTATATTTAAGTTTTTGAGGGCGTAGCTGTATAATTCAGCCGGTATGATCGATGTAAACAAGCTCAAAGTCGGAGTAACCTTCGTTGATGAAGGGACGCCCTGGAAGGTGATGAAGTATGACTTTATCAAGATGGGCCGTGGCGGAGCGACCATCAAGGTCAAGGCGAGAAACCTGGTGTCCGGTTCGATCATCACCAAGAGCTTTCAGTCGGGAAATATGGTTGAAGACATTGCTTTGGAAAAGAGACACTTACAGTATCTCTACAAAGACGATGAAAAGATATATTTCATGGACCCGATCAGCTTCGAGCAAGTCGAGCTACCCGTTTCGACAGTCGGTGACGATATCAGTTATCTGGTTGAAGGGGAGAAGTCCTGGGTGCTCTACTGGAACGAACGAGTTCTGGGTGTTGAGGTGCCCGCCTCGGTAGTGATGGAAGTGACCGAGGCCGAACATTGGGAAAAGGGGAACAGTGTCAGCAACCTGACCAAACCGGTGAAGGTAGCGAGCGGCTTGACTGTCATGGCGCCTCTGTTCATCAAGAAGGGGGACAAGCTCAAGATCAACACGGAAGAGGGTTCATATATTGGAAGAGTTAACTAGCGGAGGATGTAGATGAGAAGAATCAGGACGACTTGGGGCAGGAGCCCCTTCAGTTTTTCCGGGGTGGAGTGATGGAAATATTTGTGGAAGGCTGCCAGTTGCTTGATGGGGGTGAAACGCCAGCCCAGAAAAAGATAAGGGAACTCGATGAAGTCGGGGAGGAGAGCAAAAAACCAGCCCAGCCAAGGGTAAATCGAAAAGGGCTGGCCGTACTGAAAAAAGAAAAATACCAAAAGTATCGAAGCCGGGAAATCGGTAAAAAGCTCTTGCAAAAAAGCGTCCTTGTGGCCTTTGTTTTTTTTGGACAAACCCTGACCGACGTCCCAATGGGGGATGTAATCCTCGAGAAAGTGAGAAGCCAGAATCAGGGGAATGGAAAGATAGGGATTGGGGATTTTGGTGGCGATAAAGGCGCCTGTGGTAGCGTGGGCGATCGAAAGCATAAGGTTTCTCTCTAGTATACTATAGACAGGATGAGCGAAGTCTTGGCTACTTTCAGTGGATTTTCGGTATACACCCTGTCTTTATTGGTGGTGGTTGGTTATTTTTGGTACAGTTTTGTCGTCTACAAGAAGGGCCTGGAATACCGCTATCCGGTTGAAAGCTTGCTGGATTTGGCGGTCATATCCGGGATGTTTTCCTGGCTGGGCGCAAGGATCGGCTTTGTCGCCTCTCATCTTTCTATATTCGAGTTGAATTGGCTGCGTGTTTTCCTACTTCGTGAGTACCCGGGTTATGAGTATGCGGGGTTGCTCGTTGGTCTGTTTTTGGGCATTACCCTGCTTGCCAGGCGGGGAGAGATCAAATTTTATGAGGGGCTGGATCTGGCCTCCCTTGGTCTTCCCGGAGCCATTGCTTTCGAGAGATTGGGCCGGGTATTTGCCGGCCTTGGCTCACTAGTGTTTGGAGTTCCGCTCGAGCTCCTCCAAGCTTTGTTCTTTTTACTCATATTTGTTTGGCTTTGGAGATTGGAATCGGAGTACCGCACCTTTGGCTGGTATCGCTTCAGAAAAACTCAGGCTCGACCCGGTTTCATTTGCGGGGCATTCCTGTTTTTTTCCGGGTTGGTGATCGCAACGTCGGCTCTGCCGTTCGGTTTGGCGAGTGTTTTTTTGGGTTTGATGCTGATATACCGCCAGTCGGGGAGAAGTTTAGCTCATGATGTCAAGTTGCTTCCAATCTTCGGAAGATGGTACACTAAGTCCAAATGAAATCTGAGCCAAAAAAGGTCGTCAAGAACACGGGTTTATCGTTCTCTTTTCCGATGAACGTTTTGAAGCCATTGATGGATTATTTGAAGGGTGAAGAAAAGAGGTTGGTGAAAGCAAAAAGCAGCCTGAAAAAAGAAGATCCCTTCAAGGGGAAAAATAGAGAAGAAGACAACTCAATTGATGCTGATGTGGCGGAGCAAGTCGATCACGACCGCGTTTTTGCATCACGGGTTGAATTGATCAAATCCTTGATCAATATCCGAAAGACCTTGACCAGAATTAAGATCGGGAGTTATGGGATTTGCGAGAAATGTGGAGTGATGATCGATACCGACAGATTGGCGATCAAACCGACGGCAGAATACTGCTTTGCCTGCGAGAACGAAGTGGAGGCGAGAAAAAAGAGGTGAGGTTTTCATCTTGGGGTGGCTTGCTATTGTTATTGGTTTTGGTTGATTTGTTTTTACAGTTTTATACCAAGTCGGTAGACTGGGGGACCAGCAATAGCGGTTTTAGCTTTGGATTGGCGAATGGTTTGTTGCCGGCTTATTTATATCTGTTTCCGGTCGGACTCCTATTTGCCTTGGCAGTTGCCAAAAGAATAACCGGTTTTGGGTGGCTTCTTATTATTGTCGGCGGGCTCTCCAACGGATTGTCCAGAGTCGTGCTGGGTAGCGTTTGGGATTATCTTCATTGGAATTTCTTATTTTCGTTGTGGTTCAATTTGGCCGATGTTTCAATTACACTTGGAGTAGTATGGCAAATTGGCAATTACCGGTCCTCTGGGAGGACAAAGACATCATTGTAATTAACAAGCCGCCGTTTGTGGTGGTAAACCGGGCCGAGTCAGCAAGTGGTGAGACGGTGGCGGACTGGGCTTGTGGCAGACTACAAATCAAAAACGAGGGAGATTCCCTGATTGATAACGAACGAAGGACATTTGTGGCAAGGTGTGGGGTGGCCCATCGGTTGGATAAGGAGACTAGCGGTTGTTTGCTGATCGCAAAGAATCAGACCGCTCTGACACACTTATTGAAACAATTTCATGATCGGGAAACCAAAAAGGAATATCTGGCCCTGGTTCATGGTCACCTAACACCCAAAGAGGGAACGGTTCGTTTGCCTCTTTCCCGAAGCCGGTTTGACAGGGAAAAATGGGAAATAAAATACAGCGGTAAGATGGCAGAAACGTCCTGGAAGGTTGAAAAATATTTTGGGAGTTACTCTCTGGTCAGGCTCTTTCCTAAAACGGGCAGAACCCACCAAATCAGGGTTCATTTGGCGCATCTTGGGTTTCCTGTTTTCTCGGACGAGAAATATCTGACCAGGAGTAAGGTTGCTGTGGACCGGAAACTTTTGCCTTTTCACTTTTTACACGCGCAAAAGATCGGGTTTATGGATCTAAAGGGTGAGTGGCAGTCGGTTGGGGCGCCGCTTCCCGTTCCTGCTGCCAAGCTGATATTATGGATGGAGAGTGGATAATCCGTTTTTGATTTTTAGTTTTGTTTTTGGGTTGGCGGTGTGTGCCGGGATGGTAGCACGGATTTTTCACCAACCGGCTTTTCTCGGTCATGTTTTGGTCGGTTTGTTGGTTGGATACTGGGGTTTGCTTCGTGGCGGGGAAATCAACCGTTTTTTGGAAATGCTAAGTAGTGCCGGGGTGATGCTGTTGCTCTTTTTGGTTGGGCTTGAAATGAATGTCGCCGAGGTGAAAAAAATGGGGGAGAAGGCTCTTCTGATCGGGTTTTCCCAGATCGTGTTCACCATTGCCATTTTTTCCTTACTTTTGAAGCTGATGGGAATCTCTCTCAACCTAAGTCTTTTTTTGGCCGCGGCGCTGACGTTTTCCAGCACGATTATCGTCGTCAAATTACTTTCGGAAAAGCATGACCTTGAAAGTTTGGCCGGAAAGGTGGCCGTAGCATTGCTTCTGATTCAAGATCTGGCCGCGATCGTAATCCTTCTGGTTCTGGGGAGGGGGGAGGGGAACGACCCGATGACGCTGTCTGTGAAAGTATTGGTTCTGGCAGGTTTGACCATTTTGATGGCGCGGAGGGTAATGCCGAAGCTTTTACACAAAGTAGCCCGGTCCATGGACGAACTGATTCTTTTTAGTCTTGCTTGGTGCTTCGTTCTGGCAAGCCTGATCGCATCTCCGGTAATTGGTTTGTCCTTGGAGATCGGCGGTTTTTTGGCCGGGCTGGCGTTATCGGGAAGTTTCGAACACTCCCACATCGCCACAAAGATTAAGCCGATTAGAGATTTCTTTTTGACAATATTCTTCGTGGGTCTGGGTCTGAATCTAAGACTTGATTTTTCGATTGTGATAACCGCTATTTACCTATCTTTGGCGGTAATCTTTCTCAAACCAATCATAATTTGGTTTTTGATGCGCTGCCTTGGTTATAAACAGCGGGTTGCATTTAACACCGGTATTCTTTTCGGTCAGATTTCAGAGTTTAGTTTTATTATGGTTGGGATTGGGAACAAAGTCGGTCTATTGAATGGTAGCGAGCTCTCATTAGTATCTTTGGTTGGATTGATCACAATGGTTGTTTCGGGTTACCTGATTCTCGATAACGAAAGTGTTTATCGTTTGATGAAACCACTGCTAAGGTTTTTCTGGAAGGATAACTTATCCGGTGAGGACGAGGTTAAGAAAGTGATTGGCGATCGCATTGTCCTGTTTGGTTGCCACCGAATGGGGAGAAGTCTGTTGAGGCATCTTGCTAAAAACAAGCAAAAGATGCTAATCGTTGATTTTGACCCCGAGGCCGTATCTCGTCTTACAAGTGAGGGCTATGAAGTAATCTATGCTGATGCGTCTGATACTGAGATGTATGACCGATTGAACCTAACAAAAGCGAAGATGGTGATCTCAACTCTCAGAGACATCAAAGATAACCTAATAATGCTTTCGGAATTGAAGAGAAGAAGATTGAGGGCGAGTGTGGTTATGGACGCCGAGTCGGTTGAGGATGCACAGAAGCTGTATGCCGCCGGGGCGACCTATGTTATTTTTCCCCATTTCGTTGGAGGTTTACACCTAGGCGACTTGATCAGGAAAGGTGTTTGCGAAAAAGAAGATTTTGAATCTTATCGGAAGTATCAACAGGAAGAGATGACCGGGGTATATGTCTAGACTATATAAATTTTTTCACATCGCTGGCGTGGTTTTTCTGATCTTGGTAGCCCTGATGGTCCTTTTGGGTGCTCTGCGGCGGAATATATATAATGCCAAACTGGGGATAAATCTTTTGTTGATCGGCGAGGGCGGCATGGGGATAGTATCAATCAGACAAAACTCGGGGGTTGTCAGCCTGATGCGTTTACCAAATAATTTATCGATCCCGATCGGTGCAAACGGGGGAGAATATCAGATGGAAGCAATTTACAAGATTGGTTTACCTCTTCCTGATCCCAGCAACGTGGCTAGAACCAGCATTGGACAAGCTCTGGGGGTGGTTGTCGCTGGGGTGGTTAAGTCGAATGTGGAGTTTTCTTTGACGGGTTTACGGGAAGGACTATTGTCTTTTTCTGCTAAGACCAACTTGAGTCTGATTGACCGCTACCTTTTGCTGAAAGACGTAAATGAATTGTTGGGCAAAACGATGTCTTTGTCGGTGAGTTTACCTAAAAACGTCATGGATATCATCGAGGAGCCTGATGGTAAAACGATATACAGACTCAATGCGGCGGTATTCGTCTGGAGTAGAAATCAGTGGGTGGTAGACGGGGTTCTTTCGGAGACCGCTGAGGTAACGGTTGTTAACGCCACGGGCAAGGGGGGTCGTGCCAGACAGGGCGCCAGACAAATCGAATCGGCGGGCACCCGCGTCATCGACGTCTTGACTGCCAAGAAAGAGGAAAAAGAGTCTTGCCTGATTTGGGGGGACACAAAAGTTCACCCAAAAACGGCTGAGTTTTTGATCAATTCGTTTTTTTGCAAGCCGGCACAGAAGAAAAACCTATTGAAGGATTATATTGATCGAGATACAAAATCAGACCTGGTGATTGTATTGGGGAGAGGGGACTAATCCAGAAGAAGTACGTCGGGATTTTGGTGGTAGCTTCAAATTTCCGATTCGACAATCGGATCATAGATTTCCAAAGGAGGCTGTGTGGGGCCCCCACCGGAACTATCCATCTCATTCAGATCGTGATTAAAAGTGAAGGATGGGGTACCCTTTAGGCGCTTGCTGTTTTTGACCTCCTTGATATATACCTGGATACTATTGGTATCAGCTGACTTGATGAGTGTCTGATACTTATATCCCGCCTTGACGAGCCGGATCAAGTGGACCGAGATATCATCAGGAAGACAGCCGATGTACTTGTCGTTACTGGCAACCTTCACCTTTCTGGCCGCAATTTTCAGTTCCACTTCCAGGCCGGTGTAAAGAGTTGCAACCACATTTGGTTCGCCTAGGTTGTTTAACGGAATAACCTTTGATTTACCCGGTTCTTCGATAAAACTAAAAGTATGATTTGAAAGAAGAGTGGTGTTGTCATAGTCCTTACTGAATTTTGGAGACGCTTTTTTGAGGTTAGTCTTGGCGATCGAGTTAAAGGGGTCGAGATCGAGGACCTTTAAAAACATTTTTTTGGCATTGCCCGGCTGTTTGGTTTTGAGATAGGCAATTCCGAGTCGGTTTAGGGCGGAAGTGTCGTGGGGGTTATTGACGAGAATTTCCTGGTTGATATTTATGGCGTCATCCCATCGGGCGGTAAGGGCGGCGGTGATGGCTAGTCTTTCGGGTGTTTGATTGGAGGATTGATCAGCCATTGATTGTAAATGATAGAAATATTAAGAAGGATAGTCAAGCCCCAGCATTCTGGTGCTAGAATAGGTTCTATGTCAGGTCATTCAAAATGGTCTACGATAAAGCATAAAAAAGCGGTTGAAGATTCCAAAAGGGGAGCGGCCTTTACCAAAATTGCCAAAAAGATACAGATTGCGGCCAAAAAAGGTAACTCCGGAGATCCCGGAATGAACCCTTTTTTGAGGACGGTATTGGATGAAGCCCACAGTCTAAGCATACCTTCTGAGAATGTGCGACGTGCAATCGATAAAGCCCTCGGAGGTGGTGGCGGCAGTGAAGTGGAAGAAATTGTTTATGAGGCCTATGGACCGGGCGGCGTGGGACTACTGATTACGTCGGCGACGGACAATCGGAATCGTACCGGTGGGGAAATCAAGTCGATAATTGATAAGGCGGATGGAAGTTTGGGTTCTCCCGGGTCTGTGTCCTATCTAAAACATATTAATCCGGTGGTTCCGATGATTACCTTGACCGGGGACGTCCTTTCCAGGTGTCTTGCTTTGATCGAGGCACTTGAGAATCATGATGATGTGGTTGAGGTCTGGACAAATTTGAATTATGAGTAAGCGAGCCCGTTTTTTTATTATTTCTCTCATTTTAGGTTTTTTTCTTTGGTTGACTGGATTGTTTGGAGTAGAGAAAAGGTTGGCCTTGGTGCTTTCTGTCTCTGGCATTGCTTATGTTTTGTCCGCGTGGGTTTTGTTTGAGGATCTGAAGGGTTGGGAATGGGTTACCCTGCTCATTCTCCCGGTTTTGTTTACTTTGGGGACAGGTCTTTTTGGCAATCTTTTGCCAAGCGCAATTCCTTCGATATTCGGGCTTAGCTTTCAGATTGAAACATCGCTCTTTTTGGGCGCGGTCGTCCGTTTTATCTTTATTGTTTTATATGTTTTTGGAATGTATGCGGTTTTGTTGACCGAAAATATTTTTTCGGTCGCCTCGATCAGGACGATCCAGCTATTTCGGGCGGCACGGTCAGTGAGTTTTATCTTGGCACTGGTGGTATCGCTTTTCTTTTTCGCCGTTGCCTTTAGTTTGAAACTACCTTTTTACATCATCGGAGTAATAGTGGGGTTGGTTAGTCTGCTTCTTTCTTTTGAAAGTCTTTGGAGTGTAGATTTGAAAACAGAACATTTGGACGATGTCTACCGCCTCTCGATCGTCATTGGTTGGTTAATGGGTTTATTTGGCTGCGTAATATCATTTTGGCCGATCGGACCGTTTATGGGTGGTTTAGTGCTGACTTCGTGTTTTTATGCCCTCCTGGGTATCCTCGAACAACGATTGGTGAACAAGATGATGGCGGTAAACTACCTTGAATTCGTGATATTTAATTTAATTATTATTCTGATTGCATTTTTGACTACATCCTGGAGAGGGTGATTGTTCAAGAACTAGCAGAATCGGGGTAATTTTTGTTTGCATCGACGAGGTAGAGGAGTGTCCTATAATTATCCTAAGCCTATAATTATATGCTGTTTTCACGAAGTCCTATAGTTTTCACGATTTTCGGCAACCTATGTGGATAACTGCCAGCGTGCCTAGGGATGCACAAACGATATGGAGTGATATGGTCGGGAAGATAGACGACCTCGGCCCTAACTTAATTCCGTTTTTAGCTTCGTCATCAACTCTATTCTCGGGGAGACCGTCTGTATTATTTATTTGTGCCAGGATTTGGCCCCAGTCTTTACATGGCACTCCTCCACCATTGTGGAGCCATTAGTTCCCGACCTCATGCCTTTAACTGTTATGTCGTACAATATTAGTTTTGCGACGTGATGTAGAACTGATGCGCCGGGAGAAGTGGTCTATTATATCTTCCGTATTGCCGGACAAAATCCCGAAACCTTCCGGTTTTTAATCTTATCTTTAATTAGATCCCCGATTCTTTTTGGTCCTCTGGTGGTCTATGTTCTGGTTGCGTTATTGTAGAAAAACCCGAATGTTTTCCGGTTTAATTAATTGAAGTGGGTCACATTGGACGACTAAACTAACCGTCAAATATTCCAGCGGGCTTTCTAGGGGCATCATACGGTCTCGCGGCCTCCCTGCCTGCCGGCAGGAAGGAATCTAGCCTCAAAAAGTCAAGAAAAACGCCCCGCGGGTTGCGGGGCGTTTATGTTTTTCATCACCATCCTACATCCCGACGATGATGTATATCACTGCCATCGCTGGCCCGATGGCCAGGGCAATTCGCCACCGCGCCTCGTCGAATTGGCCTTTTTTCGCGGCATTAATGGCTTCGACCACTTGGCCACTGGCCGAGCCTGCGGTCATCACAATGACCGCATAGACGAGGATGTCCATTTCTACCTCCCGAATGTGGGGTGTTTTGACAGCGGTTCTGTCGAACTTCCACATCCAGCATGATAGTATATCACACTATGGGTTGTTTGACCACCAGATTGGCAGATTGGATTGCGATTTAACGTCGTACATTCTAGTATGGAGAGGGTGAGTCCTCTCTCCCCCACTAATGGCAAAGTCAAAAACCGAAGATATTTCCCTCGAAAGATTAATAAATCGATATTTAAGTAATATCGAGATCGAGAAAAACTACTCCCCTTACACGGTCCGTAACTACAAGCATTATCTGGTTGTCTTCCGGAAATGGTTTGAAAAGCATTATCAACAGGAATATATTCAGCGGCTGACGCCGGAGATTGTTCGTCTTTACCGCCTTTTCCTGACCCGTTATGAAGATGTGCAGGGTCGCACATTGTCAAAGGCGACGCAGTCGTATTACATTATTTCTCTCCGCGCTTTCCTAAAATATCTGGCCCGAAAAGGAATTAAATCTTTGGCTCCGGAAAAGATTGACCTGCCGAAGGCGGAAAGCCGCTCGCTGAAGTTCCTCTCCCGTGAACAAGTCGAACGGTTGCTCTCAATGCCGAATTTACAAAAAGTTGAAGGTCTACGTGACCGGGCTATCTTAGAAGTTTTGTTTTCCACGGGCCTTCGTGTTTCGGAAATGATGAAACTAGATCGGGACAAGATCGACTTGAAACAACGAGAATTCGGCATTATCGGTAAAGGCAGACACCCGAGGGTGGTTTTCCTGACCGAGCGGGCCGCAGTCTGGCTTTCGCGTTTTATGAAGAGCCGCGATGACGCCAACAAACCGCTCTGGATCCGCTTGGCCGGGAAGAAATCTGACCCAACAACCGGTGGCGAGAAAATGCGCCTGACGGTGAGGACAATCCAACGGATCGTCGAAAAATACCGCCTGATGGCGGGACTGCCGGTTAGGGTCAGTCCTCATACGATGAGACATTCGTTCGCGACTTCCCTACTGCAAAACGGCGCGGATCTGCGCAGTGTCCAGGAAATGCTCGGCCACAAAAATGTCAGCACGACCCAGATCTATACCCACGTCACCAATCCGCAGCTGAAGCAAATCCACGACAAATTCTTAAAATGAAGCTAATTATTTTTTGTGGAACGCCATTTTCCGGTAAAACAGTTCTATCTAAAAAACTAAGTGAGCGATTTGGCTTTGTCAGAATCGATCTGGATGAAGTCAAGTCTGAAATGCTGGGTGACGTCGCCGATGAAGTTGTGACACAGGCGCAGTGGGATAATGTTTATGGAGAAATGCATGGGAGAATCGAAGATTATTTAAGGGAAGGGAAAAATGTAATCCAGGACGCAGGTAATTTTACAGAGTATGAGCGGGATTTGGTAGTGAAAATTGGCGAGAAATTCGGTGCTGACATTGCGATTATTTGTGTTAATATCCTCCCCGAAGTGGCCAAGGCTAGATGGCTGGAAAATAAGAACTCGGTCGCAAGAGTCGATGTTGGTGAAGAATATATTCGTGATTCCCAATCGAGATTTGAACCGCCTCACGGATCTAATGTTCTGGTTGTTGACGGAAATCTCACCGTCCAGGAACAGCTGAAACAAATCCACGACAAGTTTTTGAAATAAGGACTAGATTTTGGTGGACCTTATTTTTCTGAGTGTTTCTTGAATTAATTCGTGTTGGTCGCCAGCCAAAGCAAAAAGATGATCGATCACCAGCTCTTTACCACCGCATTCCCACATCTGTTGAGGGGAGTAATTTCCAAATAATAGGCTGGGGGTAACCCACCAGAGTTTGAAAAATAACTCGCTTTGGGTCAACCCGGTAGATTCAATTAGATTTCTGATTCTTTTTGGTATTCTGATCTCGGCGTAGGCTTCTGCCAGGGCTTTGCGTAACCTTTGCCTGCCGTTGATAACCCCCTCACTTTCAGTCTCGGCGATGACTACTTTCGGATGCTTTTGTTTTCTTTCTTTATCTCCCACATTCACAGTATACAACTATTTCTTCTTGGGTCTGCGAGGACGGACACCGTAGTTGGTTTGGCAACCTCCCAGGTTGCCAAGGCTAAATATTAGTCCCAGACTTCGTATTTTTTGCCGATGATTACTCGCAGGCCGCCGTAGAGGTTATAGAGGTAGGAAAAGAACGAATATGCATATGGGATTTCCAATCCAAAGGAATAGATATTGAAGGCTCTCTCAAGCTTAACTCCTGTCGGAATTTTTCCACCAAAGGCTTTGGTGACAAGTTCCCTATCCAATTTTCTTTTTGGGTTAAGACTGCTTATTTTCAGTCCTTCGTAGACCGATCGTCTGGGAATTCCGGTAAATGAATATCCGAACAAAGTATATTTTGTCGGAGTGAGATATGAACTTGCGATTCGTAATTTAAGTATGTGGTTAAGTACATATTCAAAATAATCATCTTGGAACTTCCCAATCAATAGAAAGGTAAACCCGAGACTGTTTGGCTTATGCGCTTCGAACCAATTAAAGCCGAAGCTACTCTTGTTGACAAGCTGATACCCCTCTTTTTTGAGAACTCCAGAAATTTGTTGCCAATTCGATTCGTCCAATAGGATGTCGATATCACCTAACGTTCTATGCGGCGTTCCGTTTATAGCGGCGACCAAGACGGACCCGAGCACGCGGTAGTTGACCCCCTTTTTGTTAAATACTCTGTCCAAAGCAATCAGACCATTTTTTATATCCTTGATATCTTGTTCGTGAGCCACGAAGATCATTATAGCGATCCAATGACCCTATTAGTTGCGAGTGGTTGGGTTTGGCAACGTCCCAGGTTGCCAAGGCTAGATCCATGACAAGTTTTTGAAATGAAAAAAAGCCCTCCGACGAAGTGTCGCGAGGGCTTTTGAGTGGCTGCTATTGTTCAGCCGATGGATTCCGCTGCAATGATGTTGCGGAACCATGAGCGCAGTGGCCAGCGCCAGCCGTACACCTTGAAGTGGAACCGCGTGTCCGGTTGGAAGAGTGTCTGGTAGTCGGTACTGGTCCACTTCCACCACCACAGGCTATCGTGGTTTTGGAGGACTTCTGCCTTTCCGTCGTCGTGTACGATAGAGACGCAGTAGACCGTTTTCTGTGGACCACACAGAAACTTCTCCGTGACGGTGGCGTTGAACTCTTTCGCGGTCCAGCGCTCGTACGGCAAGCCCGTGATGATGGCAACCACCGCGGCTAGAACGGCGAAGCCGACGGTGATGAAGAGCGCGATCGTGAGCTGTGCCCGGCGGATTTCCGTCCGTACTCTCCGTTCCCGGTGAGGATCCGGGATGGGTGGCGTTCCCCTGCGTGGAGTGTCCGCAGGAACCCAATCACCCTTTCCGCCGTTTGCTGTTGAATCCCAAACCTTTGCGGCCATGTTGTTAGCCTACCTTTCTCTGACTTCTTTGACTAGGAGGTGCGAATTTCCACGGTGACGTGGACTGGTGCTATTATAACCTACCGACTATGGGCTGTCTACTTTTTCTCTTCTTTTTCGGATTCGGAGACGGTGGCGACGGCGGCGACGAAGTCTCCGGTTTTGCCAAAGCGCATCAGGATGACTCCCTGGGTGGAGCGCTGGAGCTGGGGAATATTCCTGATGGGGAGCTTGATGGCCTGGCCCTCCCTTGTCGTTATCAGGAGCTCGATGTCTTTTTCGGTGATGGAAAGGGCGTTGGCGATCAGGCCGGTTTTGTCTGTCACCTCGGCGACCTTGACCCCCTGCCCTCCCCTCTTTTGGGTGGGGTACTGAGTTAGCGGGGTTCTTTTGCCCATACCTTTTTCGGTGACGATGAGGAGGTCGGTGAAGATTTTTTTCTTTTTATCCTCACTGATGGTTTTGGGGTCAAAACTCTTCATAGCCACAACGTAATCGTCTGAGGCAAGCAGAATGCCTCGGACACCCATGGTGTCGCGGCCGGTGGGACGAACGTCCCCCTCCGGGAACCTGATCGATTTACCTTCCTTGGTGACCAGGAGAATGTGGTCGGTGCCGATAGTTTTGTTTACCCAGACCAGCTGATCTCCCGCCTCGAGCTTCAAGGCGATGAGACCGTTGTTTCGGATATTTTGATAGTCCCCTATTTTGGTGCGTTTGACAGTGCCTTTCTTCGTGGTGAAGAAAAGAAAAGTTTTACTGGCGAAAACTTCCTTGCTGACCGGTAGGAGTGACTGGATCGTTTCATCGGTGTCGATATTGATCAGATTGATGATCGCCTGACCCTTGCTGATGCGGCTGCCCTCCGGCAGTTCCCAGGTTTTTAGGGAGAAAACCTTGCCTTTGCTGGTAAAAACCAGGAGTGAGTCGTGGGTGTTGGCCGCGGTGAGCAGGTTTACCTCGTCGGTATCCTTGACGGTCATGCCGGCGACACCCTTGCCTCCCCTTCTCTGACTCTTGAAAGTATCAATCGGCATACGTTTGATATAGCCGGTTTTGGTGAGGGTAATGATGGTTTCCTCGTTGGCGATAAGATCTTCTTCGGAGAACTCGCCAACGGCATTTTTGTAAACCTTGGTCTTTCTGGCGTCGCCGTAAGTTTCTGACAAACCCTTGAGTTCATCCTTGATTATTTGAAGCACTTTTTGAGGGTCTTTCAAAACAGCGATGAGGAATTTGACGCGTTTCATGAGTTCGTCATATTCGTTTTGAAGCTTCTCGCGTTCGAGATGGGCCAGTTTCTTAAGCTGCATCTCGAGAATAGCCAATGTCTGGAGTTCGGAAAAGCCAAACTTGTTCATCAGGTTCATTCTGGCGGCATCGGTACTTTCACTCTTCTTGATGGTGTCGATGACTTCGTCGATGACGTCGAGGGCTTTGAGTAAGCCCTCGAGAATGTGGGCGCGGGCTTTGGCGTCCTTCAATTCAAACTGACTTCTGCGGACAATAACGTGTTGACGGTGTTGAACATATTCGGTCAGGATTACCTTGAGGTTGAGTAAATGAGGAGTGCCATCGGAGGTTAAGGCAACCATATTCGCCGGAAAGCTGCTTTGAAGTTCGGTGTGTTTGTAGAGATTGTTGAGGACGCTCTTTGGCTTGGCGTCGCGTTTGAGCTCGACGACGACGGTCATCCCCTTTCGGTCCGATTCGTCGCGGAGGTCAGAAATACCATCAAGCTTTTTTTTCTTGACCAGATCGGCAATGTGGGTGATCAACTTTGCTTTGTTGACTTGGTATGGTAGCTGGGTGATAACAATCTGGAAACGGCCGCTTTTCTTTTCGACAATTTCGGCGACTCCCCGATTGACGATGTTGGCCTTGCCGGTGTGGTAGAGCTTCTTGATTTCGTTTTGGTCGAAGATCTGGCCGGCGGTGGGGAAATCCGGGCCCTTGATGTGCTCGACCAGTTCATCAATTTCGATGTTGGCCTCGAGCTTGCCGACCAGCTTCGCGCTGTCTATGGTTTCGAGGCTCTCGTCTTTGAACTCTTCGGCTCCAGTGATGGTACTTTTATCAATTAAAGTAGCGATGGCGGCGACAACTTCATTCAGGTTGTGAGGCGGGATCTTTGTCGCCATACCGACGGCAATACCATCGGAACCCATCAAGAGAAGATTTGGTAGTTTTGCCGGGAGGACAGATGGCTCTTTCTGGCTGCCGTCGAAGTTATCCACAAAATCGACAGTGTCTTTGTCGATGTCCTCGAGTATGGCTTCGGCGATCTTACTTAGTCTCGCCTCGGTGTAACGCATAGCAGCGGCCGAATCACCGTCAACCGAACCGAAGTTGCCCTGACCATCTACGAGCTGATAGCGCATGGAAAAGTCCTGAGCCAAACGGACCATGGTTTGGTAAACTGCCTGATCACCGTGGGGATGGTATTTGCCCAACACTTCTCCGACGACGCGGGCACTTTTTTTGTAGGCCGAACGGTAGGTCAGGCCCATTTCTTTCATGGCAAAAAGAATCCGTCGGTGAACCGGTTTCAGGCCATCGCGAACATCGGGAAGGGCTCGAGCGACGATAACACTCATGGCATAGTCCAGGTAGGAGCGCTCCATCTCCTCGATGATCTTGACCGGTTTGATCAAGCCATAGCTGGTTTTCTCGGTTTCCCAAGATTGGCCGACCTGACTCTCTTCGGTGGTTTCGACTGGTGGTTTCTTTTCCTCGTTGTCCATATTTTTTGTATTGTCCCGCTTAGCGGGACCTTCGCTACGCTACGGCTTTTTCTATCGCAGGAGAGATATCTTTTTTGCGGCTTAGTTTGGGTCCGATATCCAAAACGTTATTTACGGCTTGGCCGCCGAAGGCTTTTTGGGCCACTTCGGTTTCATCTTTGCCCAGGAGTAGAAGTTTGGTGTTGATTTTCAAGATATCTGAGATAGCCAAAAAGATCAAGGCGACACCCTCTTTTTCCTTGACGACGGCCATGGCTTTCAAGAGCTCATCCTTTCTCTTATCGATGACTTCTCCTTGTTCGACGGTTTCGATCTGGCCGATAAAGGTTTTTTTGGAGAACTCAAGAATTTTGTAATCGTTTTTGACAATTTGCTCTGGGGTTAATGAGCTGATATTGCTCTTGGCCTTGAAAATCTCTAGAGTCAGCCCATCGATGTCAGTAATGCCGGCAATTTTGGAAAGGTCAGTTACCGCAGATCGGTCTTTATCGGTGGTGGTTCCTGATTTTAGCCCGACCGTATCCGAGAGAACGGCACAGAGCATTAATTTTGCCAAATCCTGATTTATAGTCAGGTTGTATTGCTTGAATTTCAGGAAGACAATGGTCGTTGTCGAGCCGATGGGTAGGGCGGTAATTTTGATTGGATGGTTCAAATTTATGTTGAACTTATGGTGATCGACGATACCGGTAATCTGGTCTTGGGGTAAGTTGTTTAGACGCTGGTCGACCTCGTTGTGGTCTACCAGAACGATTTTGTCTTCGGTTTTAATATCGGTGGCGGTGATGAGGCGGGGTGGGGTGGCACCGAATTTTTTGAAGACGAATTCGGTTTCGGGATTGAACGGATCGGCGATGACGGCGACCGGGTTATCGATATCCCCTCTTAGATTTCTAAACTCTGCCACGGCCAGGGCAGAAACTACGGCGTCCAAATCAGGTTTTATGTGACCGATGATGTATGTAGTCATGTTTAATTAATTAAAGTAAATAATTTAATAATTCAAAGTTTAAACATCCAGATTCGCCAGTTTGGAGTGAGTTTGAATGAATTTTTTCCGGGGGGCAACTTCCTCCCCCATCAGAATCGAGAAGACCTCATCGGCACGGGCAGCATCTTCTACGATAACTTGTTTTAAGATTCGGGTGGCGGGGTTCATAGTCGTTTCCCAGAGCTGTTCGGGGTTCATTTCTCCCAAACCCTTGTAGCGCTGGATACCGACTTTTGCGCGAGTGGCACTATCCAAAGAGGTTAGATAATCTTCTTTGTCTTCGTCGGTATAAACATATTTCTCGACTTTGCCATGGGCGATTTTATATAGTGGCGGCATAGCCATGTATATATATCCCCCATCGATGGCTGGACGTAAATGCCTGAAGAAGAAAGTTAGCAGGAGAGTACTGATATGGGCGCCATCAACGTCGGCGTCGGTCATGATGACAATGCGGTGATAACGGAGCTTATCCGGATTGATAGTCTCCCCTATTCCGATACCGAGGGCGATGATGAGGTCTTTCAGTTCTTCGAACTCGACGATCTTGTCGAGGCGGGCTCGTTCGGTATTCAGAATTTTACCGCCGAGAGGCAAAATAGCTTGATGAGCCCGGTCTCTCCCCTGTTTGGCACTCCCGCCGGCTGAGTCACCCTCGACGATAAAGAGTTCGCTTTGGCTTGGGTCTTTGCTTTGGCAGTCGGCCAGCTTGCCCGGGAGAGTCATGCCCTCGAGGGCACCTTTTCGGACGATGGCGTCGCGGGCGGCGCGAGCCGCCTGGCGAGCTCTGGCAGCCAAGAGAACCTTGCCGATGATGGTCTTGGCGGTGGCGGGATGCTCCTCAAAGTAAGTTTCGAGTGCAGGTTTGACGACCTGATAGACGGCCGACTGAACCTCGGGGTTATTCAGCTTGGTTTTTGTCTGGGACTCGAACTGGATCTCGGAACTGGTCATCTTTATCCAGACGATGGCTGAGAGACCCTCCTTCAGGTCGTCGGGGGTGAGGCCGCTTTCGGTTTTCTTGCCTGCCTTGGTTTCGGCCAGATTGTTTTTGGTGATGTAATCCTTGATGACTTTGGTTAGGGCGGTCCGAAAACCGGTTAGGTGCGTTCCCCCATCGTGAGTGTTGATGGTGTTGGCATAGCTTTCGACGGTCTCGGAAAAGGCATCGGTATATTGCATGACAACTTCGACGCCGATGGGGTAGGCGTTTTCGGTGGCGGTACCCTGCATATGTATTTGTTCGTGAAGCGGCTTTTTGAGACGATTGGTGTGCGCCAGAAGCGACCTCAAGCCCGATTCAAAGAAAAAGTTGGTGTGTTTTCCGGTTTTCTCGTCAAAAAGGTGCATAAAGACGCCGGCAACCAGGTAAGCCCGCTCGCGGATGAGTTTTTTGATGTAAATAAAGTCAAATGCTGTAGATTTTTTGAAGATGACCGCATCAGGCTTGAAGATGGTAAAGGTCCCAGCGGTATTGTCTAAGAATGACTTGTGGTACTCGGGGATAATCTTGGCTGCCTGTTCCCGGGTGATCTCTTTGACGGGGAAATCGGGCTTGCCGATCTTGTAACTTTGAGTAAAAAACTTATTATCTCTTTTGATAACCACCTGCATAAAGCTTGACAGGGCATTGACCGCGGAAGCGCCGACGCCGTGGAGCCCACCCGAAGCCTGATAGGCTTGGCTTGAAAATTTCCCACCGGCGTGGAGCTTGGTCATGGCGAGCTCGAGGGCGGAGACTCCGGATGAATGTATATCAGTGGGAATACCCCGGCCGTCGTCGGAGACCGAGACCATACCGTTCTCATGCATCTGAACGAAGATGTTTTTGGCACAACCGGCAATGGCTTCGTCGAGGGAGTTGTCGAAGATCTCGATCAGGAGATGGTGGAGGCCTTTTTCGTCGGTGCTGCCGATGTACATACCGGGGCGTTTTCGGACCGGTTCGAGGCCTTCCAGAACGGTAATATCTTTGGCGGTGTAAGTATTGTTTGGCATAGGTGAACTTCGTTCACTACACGTAAGCGGGTTCATTTTAGGTCATGCGGGCGTCTCGTTCAAGTTGACTTTTTGATAATTCTTCCTGTTTGTAAGAAGAAATGGTCGAGGGCCAGTTTTGGATTGATGTTTCGGTCCAAATCAGAGAGACATTCCAGGGCAAGCGAAAGAATTTTGACCCTTTTGTTGGTTACCCGATTTCGATTCGCCAGATGAAGGTTGCTGATGATAAGGTTTATAAAGTCCTTGGGGTTATCCGATAGGATTTCGTCGCTATTTTTTAGGCACGTGGATGGGTTGTCGAGGCAAGCGACAAAGTCTTTTAGAAACTTGCCGTCGATGGTTTTTGGGGTTTTTTGGGTGAGGCTAATGACCTGGCAGCGACTGACGATTGTTTCCAAAAGAAGATGGTGATTGTGGGTGGTGATGATGAACTGTTCGTAGGGCTTGCTCTCCTCCAGGGTTTTGAGAAGAGCGTTTTGGCCGGCAGGGGTAACAAGATGCCCATCATGGATTAGAAAAACAGCCTGACTTTTGTCCGGATGGGAAAACTTGGCGCGGTCGATCAAGTATTTGATCGCCAGCAGACCAATACTGTCGTTTTCCGGTTTCACCTCTCCGACCAAGTTGCCTAGATAATAGTGATCAGTCAGGTATTGAGTGGTCAGACCCGGGTCGTCTGACTCGATTATTAGAGGTAACATTGGTCTTATTGGTCAAATTGGACAAATTTGGCGAGAGATAAAATATATTGTACATTTAAGTTATGGATCAGACTGCCCCTGGTAGCCCGTCGGGTACCAAGGATCTAATTACTGTTTTGGCTGAGAGTGGGAAGTTGACTGTCGATCAGGTGGCGAAGGCCCGAGTTGAGATGGTTAGCTCCGATAAATCCCAACTAGACGTTGTCCGTGGTTTGGGAGTAACGGATGAAGAGACTCTCTCCCGTGCCCAAGCGGCGGTTTGGGGAATACCCTACTTTGATCAAGGTAGTTTGGTTTTGTCACCCGATCTGCTGAATTTGGTCCCCAAATCAATTGCCGACGCTTACCGGGTGATTCCAGCTTTCTTAGACAAACAGGATAACTTGTTGACCGTCGTGATGAGTAATCCCCAGAACCTGACGGCGATCGACTTTTTGGAAAAGCGTTCAGGAATGAGAGTGATCGTTCAAATGACTTCAGAAACCAGACTTTCAACGCTGATCGATCAAAACTATGCCCAAAGCTTGATTGGAGAAGTAACTGAAGTATTGAAGAAAGGTGGAGAGGAGGAAGAGGAAGCCGGAGTGATTACGGCAGAGTCTATGGCGCAAATAATCAAGGAACCGAAGATTGTTGAGATCGTCAAGAAGGTTTTGGAGTATGCGATCAAGTTTCGGGCGACCGACGTTCATATCGAGCCGTTGGAAAATATCACTCGGATTCGCTATCGAATCGACGGCATACTGGAAGAAAGGTTGCGTTTGGATCGCCAGTACCATGCGGCCTTGGTATCGCGTATCAAGATCCTTTCCGGGATGAAAATCGATGAGAAGCGTCTGCCCCAGGACGGTCGTTTTGCTTTCAAGTCGGATCTTGGTGGGGTCGACTTGCGTATCAGTAGTTTGCCCACTGCTCATGGAGAGAAAGTGGTTATGCGTCTACTGCCCAAGAGCCAGAAGATACCCACCCTGCAAGAGTTGGGGCTAAGGGGGAAGGCCCTAAAGAATCTGGAGGAAGCGGTTTTGATCCCCCACGGCATAATCCTGATTACCGGGCCGACTGGTTCGGGCAAGACGACGACACTTTATTCGTTGATAAGTAAGATCAACACTCCGAAGGTGAACATCGTTACCTTGGAGGATCCGATCGAGTACGCCATGCCGGGGGTAAATCAGGTCCAGATCAATCCGCAGGCGGGATTAACTTTTGCTTCAGGATTACGTTCTTTTTTACGGCAGGATCCGAATATTATTATGGTGGGAGAGATCCGTGATGAAGAGACGGCAGAACTGGCTATCCAGGCTTCGTTGACGGGACATTTGGTTTTTTCTACTCTTCACACGAATTCAGCTGCCGGCGCGCTTCCTCGTTTGATCGATATGAAGTCAGAGCCGTTTCTTCTCGCCAGTTCGATGACGTCAATAGTGGCTCAGCGCGTACTCCGGCGGATTTGTGATGACTGCAAGATCGCCTATCTTCCTGATCCGGCGATAGTATCAGATATCAAGTCGGTCCTGGGTGAGTACTTCGATAGTTATATCAAGGGTAATTCGCAAAAAATAACTGAAGCTCAAAAACAGGGGGGTGAACTCCTGCTTTATAAGGGCAAGGGCTGCGTCCGGTGTGGTCAGACAGGCTATTTGGGCCGGATTGCCATTTTTGAGGTCTTGCCGGTTTCTTCAAATATTGCCAAACTAATTATGCAGCGCTCCGATGCCGCCAGTATCGAAAAACAGGCTGTCGTAGAAGGGATGATGTTGATGAAACAAGATGGTTATATCAAGATTCTCGAAGGAATTACTACCATCGAGGAAGTTTTGAGAGTCGCGCAAATCTAATGACCAAAATAAATGATTTGCTAAAGGCAGTTTTTGATTCGGGCTCTTCCGATTTACATTTAGTGGTTGGTTCACAGCCGTCGTTACGAACTCACGGACGACTGAGTTTTATTTCCAGCGAACCGGTTCTTGATGCGGCGACAACTAGCCAGATGGTGCTCGAGACAATGACCCCGGAGCAGAAGGAGCGTTTTTTGACCGAGAAAGAATGGGACTACTCTTATGCAATTCCCGGTGTGGCCCGTTTTCGTGTCAATGCTTATACTCAGAAAGGCTCGGTCGCCGGGGCCTTTCGTTTGATTCCGGAAATTGTTCCATCGATAGATGATCTGAAGCTGCCAACGATTTGTCATACTTTTGCCCAGCTGCACCAGGGATTTATATTGGTTACCGGTCCGACGAGTCAGGGCAAAAGCTCGACTTTGGCGGCCATTATCGAAGAAATCAATGTGACCAGAGCAGAACATATTATTACCATTGAAGACCCGGTAGAGTTTGTCTACCAAAACAAAAAATCGATTATTTCGCAGCGTGAAGTCGGTAATGACACCAAATCTTTTGCCAGAGCCCTAAGATCGAGTCTCCGCGAAGACCCAAATGTGGTTCTGGTTGGTGAAATGCGTGATCTGGAGACAATGTCCGCGGCGATGACGACGGCGGAAACGGGGCATCTGGTTTTTGCTACCCTGCATACCAACAGCGCATCGCAAACTGTTGATCGCGTGATCGACTCTTTTCCGGAGGAACAACAGGAGCAGATCAGATCTCAATTATCCACCTCTCTTGAAGCGGTATTTTCACAGAGACTGATTCCAACTAAGGACGGCAAGCGTATTGTCGCGGTTGAAGTCATGGTCAGTACCCCGGCGATAAAGAGTAATATCCGTGAAGGAAAGACCCATCAGATCGACAATGTCATCCAGACCAGCCAAGAAATGGGCATGATCTTGCTGGAGAGCAGTATCGCAAACTTGGTTAACCGTGGGGTGGTGGACAAAGATGTGGCCTACAAATATGCCAATCACCCGGCAGTTCTGGCCAGGCTCATCGGTGAAATCAAATGAAAAGGTTCAACTACCGGGTCATAGACGAGAGCAATAAACAGGTTGCCGGAGTGGTTGAAGCCAACAACTTGCCTCAGGCCGCCTCGATATTGCGTGGTAAGAAACTGACCATCGTCTCTCTTCGCGAGGTATCCGAAAGCGTTTTTGATGAGCTTTTTTCCTCGATCGGAAAACCAAAGTTCGAAGAGATTACCAACTTCACCCGTCAGTTGTCCACAATGATCGCTTCGGGATTACCCCTGGTTGACGCATTGAGAATTCTCAAAGATCAGAGCAAGCCCAAAATGGCGGTGATAATTGATAAAGTTCTGACAGAGGTCGAAGGAGGCTCTTCCTTGGGGTCGGCCTTGGAAAAGACCGAGGGGACTTTTAGTAATGTCTACATCGCGCTGGTAAAGGCAGGAGAGTCGGCCGGAGTTCTCGATGAGATCATGCGAAAAATGGCGGACACGCTCGACAAACAGCGCGAATTCCGGAATAAAACCAAGGGAGCCTTGATATACCCGGCGATCGTAATGATCGGGATGGTGGTGGTGGCGACGATCATGATGATCTTTGTCGTCCCGAAGATGACGCAGATGTATAAGGATTTTGGGGCGAAGCTACCGACACCCACCCTGATCCTCATCGGTATTTCTGACTTCATGGTCAATTATTGGTGGCTGCTATTTGGAGGTTTGGCGATCGGCCTTGTTTTTTTCCGGCGTTGGGCACGTTCCCAAGTTGGAGGACTGATAATAGAGCAGATGGTGTTTAAGATTCCGATTTGGGGGCCATTGCGAAAAGATATTACCCTGGCCGAGTTCGCCAGGACGATGGGACTGCTTTCTTCGGCGGCGATCCCGATTTTGGATGGTTTGCGCATTGTTTCAGAAACCCTTGGTAGTCAGATCTATGGGGATGAAATCAGGCGAGCGGCGGTGAAGGTAGAAAAAGGGACCACCCTGGCAGACGCGATCGCGAGCACTTCTGATTTTCCGCCGATCCTGTCGCAGATGATTGCAGTCGGTGAGCAAACCGGAAAAGTAGACGAGATTTTGTCTAAGCTGGCTGAGTTTTATGAATCTCAGTCGGAGTTGAAGGTGAAGGCATTAACGACGGCAATCGAACCGATCATCATGGTGTTTATGGGTATTGGGGTTGGGTTTCTGGTCATGGCGGTGATCCTGCCGATTTACAATTTGACAAACCAGTTCTAAAAACTCTACAGTGGAGTGAGAGACAAATATTACTAGTTGTCTATATAAAATGAGAAAGTTGTCCCAGGGTTTTACCCTGATCGAGCTATTAATCGTGATCGGTGTTTTGGGTATCCTTGCCTCCGGGCTTCTCGCCGCCGTTGACCCTTTTGAACAGCTGAAGAAGGCTCGTGACGCGAACAACAGAAACGCATCCGTTGAAACCTTGAATGCTCTGACGCGTTATTATGCCACTCACGGTGTCTTGCCCTGGCAGTCGACGGTGGTCACTTGTATCACCGGCGGTGTCGGTGCGGTCTTCGACCCTCTTCGTGTGTCGGAGTCTGGTTATCCTCACGCGGTGGTGAAGATAGCAAATACGACTAGTACCGACTATACCGCAGCGGTTAATGGTTGTATCACCGATTCTGTTTTGGCTGATGGTGAGCTCAAGAGCGCGTTCTTTTCAGGGTTATCGACGACACTTTACCTTGGCTCCGGGTCCAATACAACGGCGATTGTCTGTTATGCGCCTGAAGGCAAGGCGCTTCGTAACGACACGGTAGCAGTTCAATGGAGTATCAACGCGGCAGGCAATTCAGTAGCTGTTGGCTGTACTACTGCCCAGAAGGATGCAGGGGAATGTTTGCAGTGCTTCGAATAGACTGCTTTGGCGGGGTTTGATGTTATATTAGTGGGGTGGCAGTGATAATCCTATTTGTCTTTATTTTCGGCTTAGTTTGGGGGTCATTTCTGAATGTGGTGATCTACAGGACGACTCATGGCACCTCTCCCCTTTCGGGTAGGTCAGTTTGTCCCAAATGCAAAAGGACAATTTCCTGGAAACACAATATTCCTCTAATCTCCTTTTTTCTACTGCACGGAAAATGTGCGAATTGTAAAACAAGAATAAGTTGGCAGTATCCGATAGTCGAGTTCATGACCGGAATCTTATTTGTTTGGTGGTATCTGATGGGTAAGAGTTTTTTTCTGCTTTGGGGACAGCCATGGAACTACGTCCAGCCCGTCTTTTGGCTGATCATTGGGATGTTGCTTTTGGTGATTTTTATTGCCGACCTGAGGTTCGGATTGATCCCCGACCAAGTGAACATATCTTTATTTGTATTGGCACTGGGTTATCGCTTGGGCCTGGTCAGCACAAATCAGATGCAGAGCCCAGACCTGGTCACCGCGGTGATCTCGGGTTTGGTGCTGACGGCGTTCTTTTACGGTCTGTGGTATTTCACGAAGGGGCGGGGCTTTGGTTTTGGAGACGTCAAGCTGGCGCCATCCCTTGGTTTGCTCCTGGGTTGGCCGCGGACTCTAACCGGGATGTTTATTGCTTTCTTGACCGGCGCGATACTGGCGGTCTTTTTGTTGCTCCTTGGAAAAAAGAAGTTCGGACAGACCATTCCATTCGGACCATTTTTGGTCTGGGGTACAGTCGCGGCTTTACTCTGGGGGCAGCAGCTCTGGTCTTGGTATTGGGGATTGATATAATGAGTTTAATGCAACATGGCGCCATGCCTGCCGGCAGGCAGGGCTTCACCCTGATGGAGTTATTGATCGTAGTGGCGATCATGCTTATTTTGGCCACTGTGGGTTTTTCTAATTTTATTTTCAGCTTGAAGAAGTCTCATGACGCCCGAAGGAAGAGCGACTTGGCGACCATTGTCAGAGGATTGGAGGCTTTTGCGACCGACCGGGGCGACTATCCAAATGACGATGGTGCCGGGAAGATGAAGGCGTGCGATTACATCGATACCGGTTTGGATTACTGTGACTTTGGAGACCCGATGGCGGCATTTTTTCAGGGCGCATTAGTCACCTATTTGGCGAAGATGCCAAACGACCCTGTCAATGGGCAGACCTATTATTATGAAAAGACGAATGCGGGTTACAAACTTTTTGCGGCGTTGGAAAATACCGCCGATCCAAACTATTTGGAAGTAGCGGCCTCGTGTGGTGATGTAAACTGTAATTACACCGTTAGTCAAGCAGGTGTTGAATGATGAAAAATAAAGCCACACCAAAAGCTATGCATTTTGACGGGCAGGGCTTTACCTTAATTGAGTTGGTTGTCGTGATAGCGATCATCGCCACCCTCACTGGTTTGGCGGCTTTTAACTTCGGTCAGGCCAGGTCCAGAGCCCGTGATGTCCAAAGGAAGAGCGAGTTGAGACAAATCCAAAACGCACTCGAGCTTTATAAAAACGACCAGTTCCCGCAGTCGTATCCCGATAATGCCATCGGCCTTTCCGCCGCGTTGGTGAGTGCATATATGGAGAGACTACCGGTTGACCCGAAAGAGAAGGTCGAGGACGGAACCTGGTTTGATTATGGGTACAATCGGACCTCCCAGTTGACTTATGCCCTTCAAACCTGTTTGGAAAATACCAGTGATCCAGACAAGCTGACTCCGGTAGTGACTTGCGGAGCCGGAAATGCCGGTTATATCTATCAATTAACACAACCCTGAAAATGGAAAAAATGAAAAACAAAGCCACACCAAAAGCTATGCATTTAGGCGGGCGGGGCTTTACGTTACTCGAGCTACTGGTCGTGATCGGAATCATCGCTATCCTGGTCAGTTTTTCGGCGGTTTCGTATAACGCGGCTCAGGTGAGAACTCGCGATACCCGGAGAAAAGTCGACCTAAACGCGATGAGAGATGCCCTGGAACAGTATTATTCTGCCACCAGTTTCGTTTACCCCACCACTTGTGACGCCGCCGATATTAACTTGAAGGGAAGCTGGCCGAACGATCCGGGGACTTATACTTATACCCAGACCTGTACTGCTACAACGTACTGTATTTGTGCACAAATGGAAACCGGCAGTGGCGGTAATTCAACTAATAGCAGTTGTACTTGGGGCAGTGGGGCTTATTTCTGTGTAGCAAATCTGCAATGAAGAACAAGGTGGATTCGTCAACCTCACCACGTCGCCCCGCAATGCAGGACTCCGGTTTTTCCTTTATTGAACTATTGGTTTCAGTCACCATAATGGCAGTCATGATGGCGGCGGCGGTCGTTTCATATTCAAATACCAACCAAAGAAGCCGCGACGCCAGACGTCAGGCGGATGTGCAAACGATTCGTTCTGCTTTGGAGATCTGCCGTTCAAATACCGGTATCTATCCCGCGTCAATTGCCGGAACAGTGACCTGCTCAGATGCGACGGTCACGCTTTCGGCGACCCCGACCGACCCCCAAACGGGAAACGCCTATCCCTACTCGCGTCCGACCACGACAACCTACTCCCTCTCCTGTACCCTGGAGCTGGCCGGAAGCTGCTCATACACGCAACCATGAAACCCGCCTGCAACGTTATGCGTACCCGCCTGCATCGTCAAGCGAAGCTTTTCGGGCAGGGCATTTCGGGCAGGGGCTTCACCATGATCGAACTGCTGATCACCTCGACAATTATTATTGTGCTTTCGGGGACGTCGCTGGTCACCTTTTTGAATTATCGGGAACGAAGATCGACAAACGACGACGCCAGTGCCGTGGCCGATTGGCTGCGAACGATTCAGATCAAGGCAACTGCGGTTGAGATTCCTCCAGGCTGCACGAATGTGACCAACTACGTTGTGGGTTTTTCCGGTGCCGATCTAACAGTATCGGCAACTTGCCCGGGGGTCGGTTCTGTGCCAATTCCCAATCTTTCTTTAACCTTGGCTAATAGTGTTTTTCAAAGCGCTGGGGGCACCACTTTTGACAGCAGAACTATTTCGGCCACGCCTGCGACTGTGAATATTTGCGGATATAAATACCTGTTTGCCGTGACAATTTATCAAGCGGCAAATGTCAGTCGCCCGGTCTATGCCGGTCCCTGCTAAACTGAATTATGATTAGTAGGATGAAGGGCCACGCCGCAAGCTGCGCATGCAGGCGGGCGGGTCAACTGATGATCGAGATCTTGGTGGGACTTGGGGTAATCACGACGGCATTGGTGATGAGTCTGACGGTAATAACGCATGCTACCAAGCTGGCAATGGCTTCGAGGAACAAGTTGGAGGCGACGAAATATATCGAAAAAGTACTTGAGGCCTACAGAAATACCAGGGACCTGGACAAGGAGACTTTTTTTGCCAGCGAGACGTGCAACGACCCCTGCGGAACTTTCGGAATCAACGATATGTATTCTTGCCAGATGACTTGCACTTTTTCACCTGCAGGAGCCTCAACCAGGGTCGATGTCACCGTGACAATGTCTTGGATAGTTGGTTCAGACACAGTTTCAAGTTCAATTCCGACGGTGCTAACTCTTTACGACTTATGAGAGGCTTTACCTTGATCGAGCTAATGGTGGCGGTAGGAATTATCGCGATATTAGCGGGGACAGGGGCGGCAATTTTTTCCCGTTCTCTGCGGGGGACCTCACAGATCGAGATTCGGAGAACCCTGGATGACCGATCCAGGCTGATCACCAGTGGTCTTGGACGTTTTTTCCGGGAAGGTGTAGCTATTTCGCTCGATGGTCAATCCCGTAACGCCTGTCTAACTGCAGGGTCCCTTAATGGCGATTCCCTGGTGATTGAGGCGATCGATGAACTACTTTCAACCATTTCCGAGAGTGGCGGCCAGATCTCTTCGGTTTCTGCCGAAACGGTCGTCATCAACCCGGAAGGTGTCACGGTGATCCACAAACCCGGTTTGGGGTATTACTTCAGCTGGTATTGTTCTTTGGGTGTACCGGACCGGCTGGTGATGCAGTTTAATGCAACCTCGACGAGCCAGCAAGGAGACTCCATTGTGAACAACGACTATATTATTGAGGTGACGATGCGCAATAGTGGTCAATGACATTTTTGATGCTAGAATAAATTTATGACGGGCAAGTCGATGAAAGGTCAAGCTGCGCTAATCTTGATCATGATCATGGCGGTGGTGGGAGCCGTTTCGGTGGGTGTGGCCAGCCGGTCTGTTGAGAACCTGAGAAGCCAGGGCATCGAAAACGTCAGCAGCCAGTCATTCAAGGCGGCGGAAGCGGCTCTGGAAGTGGCTTTGAACACCAAGGCGGATGTTCCGCCAACCTTACTGCCCGGCGGCGGTAGTTTTTCGGCAACCTATGATGCCTCAGAGTCTGTCAACGGTTTTGTTGCGGACGCAGTTGATGAGGGAGACGTGGTCCAGGCCTCTTTGGTTGGAGCCCTCGGGATAACGGCCCTGAATCTATACTGGAACACCAATACGGCGATAATGGTTAGCATTCTCTTTGGAGATGCGGCAAGCGGGTATTCGGTAAGCTACTATACCGCTGATCCTGACAGTGGCCGGTCGGTAACCAATGAGTTTGAAACCACAGTCGATTCTCCGATCACTTACACGGAGGGAAGTTATACTTTTAAGACGGTATCTTTTGACAACAAGCTGACCGTTCCCATCAACTTGGCCGCTCCCCAAACGCCGGTGTTGGTCAGGGTGAAGACGCTGTATGCAAAGACCTCGGTCGGGCTTGAACCGGTGGGTGGTACTTTGGCCGGTGGTCAAACGGTTTCGATTAATGCCGTGGGGACGGTCGAAAACAACGTTGTGACAAATCTGACTTTTTCGAAAACTTCAGACAGAGTACCGGTAATTTTTGACAACGTTTTGTATACCAATGGTAGTTTGACACAATAAGACCTATGCCTGCCTTTTTTGGACTAGATATCGGAAGCAGTTCGATCAAATTAATTGAACTTTCGGGGAGGAACGTTTCTCTTGCGGCCATTGCTCCAAATCCAACCGGAAAGGTGGGCGTCGACTTGGTTCCCGCCGACCAGAGCAGTCTGGTGGATGCTGTCCGTGGAATGCTTTCCATAAATAAAGTAAAGAAGCATCGGGTGGTAGTTTCGATTCCCGAGCAACTGGTTTTCACCAAGGTGATGAGCTTCCCGGTAATGTCTTCTCCTGAACTGGCGACGGCAATCAGATGGGAAGCAGAACAAGTGATCCCCTACCCGATTGATAAATTGGAGTTATCCTGGGTTGTGCTTTTTAGACCAAAGACCAATCTGGGTACCGAAAAGATGAGGGTTTTGGTCGTAGCTGTTCCGAGCAAGATTTCCAGTGCCTATGTGAACTTTATGGACCTACTTGGTTTGGAGGTAGATCGGGTTGAGAATGAAATAGTTTCTTTGGTGAGGAGCCTCATTATCGCGAGAAAGGTTGCCGGTGTTAGCCTGGCGGTTGATATCGGTTTTTCCAACACCAGGATGGTTGTGGCAGATCCGTCGGTGATTTATACCAACTACCTTTCTTCTTTGGGCGGGATGGCCTTTACCAGGATTATTGCCGACTCCTTTAGGTTGGCTATAAACCAGGCGGAGGAGTATAAGAGGGTCTATGGTCTGGAAAAAGCACAATTTGAGGGCAAGCTCTATACGGCAATGGAGCCGGTCTTGTCAGGATTGATCGGTGACATCAAGAAGGTGGTCGCGAGTTATCTGTCTGCCTATCCCGAGAGGAAGATCGATCGACTGATACTGGCCGGTGGCGGGGCCTACCTCAAGGGCTTGGTGCCGGTCTTGACGGAACAAACCGGTCTGGAAGTGGCTATCGGGAATGCCTTCGAGGGTTTTAATGTGTCCGAGAGTATTAGAAACCTGGGACCGGTCTATGCCGTAGCCACGGGATTAGCGAGCGAGGAGGAGTAATGAAGATAAATATTGTTCGTCAAGATACCCTGAAGTTTCGACAGGCCCAAAGAATCAGACAGATCAATGCGATTGTTACCTTCGGAAGCTTGACCTTTTTTGTTCTATCGGTCATCTTTATGTCAGGTCAGTTCGTCTATCTCGGATTTCGATCAAGTTCATTAACCGAGTCGTTAAAGACGCTTCAGGGCCTCTATTCCTCGCGGAGTCGCGACGTGGCGGAGTACCTGGCTGTCAAACAAATTATCGAAACTGCGGATTTGATCCAAAGCAAAAGATTTAAGTACAAAATTTTTTTGGACGGAGTATATAAACTGTTACCCAGCAGGGCAAAGTTATCGGCGGTAGATTTTGGTCAAACTGGAATTATCTCGGTTTCGGTTAGACTGCCTTCCCTGGCTGACTATGACCTTCTGATCAGCAATATTGACGGCAGCAAGAGTGATCAAAATTTTCTTTTTTCAGCGATAGCTCAAAAAGCGCTCCAAAGGGAAAAAACCGGCTCATATCTGATAATATTAGAACTAAAGATAAAGTAATGGCAACAGTTCAACTCGGAACAGAAAAGGTTTTTGGTTTCGTCATACCGGTTGGATCAAACGGCGAGTTGATAAAACAGTCGATCGTGGCAGTAATGACCGCCTTGTTTCTGGTGACCGTCCTTTTCCTTTTTGTATTTCCTCGTTTTGCCGACCTGGTGACTGCTTCAAAAAAGGTTTCTGATCTCGAAGCGGCAAATAACAACTTGGCCAAGACCCTGGACGCCTTGGACAGTTTCAAGCAAAATGTGAACGATTTGGCCCGCGAAAGCGTCTACTTGGCGATTCCAAACAAGTTTGATCCCGGCTACATTCTCTTGTCGCTTCGAAAATTAGCTTCTGAAAATCAGGTAAATCTGGTGACATATAACTTGGCCGGCGGGGAGCTGAAGGAGACTATCGTGAAGAACGTCGGAGCGGCGATCCCCCACTCGGTGAGACTGGAAATTTCCGGTTCGCCCCTGAATTTGATCAATTTTGTTGATACTCTTGACCGGTACTTACCGATTGCTTCGGTTTCGGAACTTTTAATTTCAGAAATCTCCAAAGTGATTCTTAGCGGGGCGTCCGATTCAAAACTTTCGATGAGTCTGAACTTTTATCATATGCCGCTTTCGATTGTCACGGCCGATTCTCTGTCAGGAAAATTTTTGACACAAAGGGATTTGGATAATATTAACTCGCTTTCGAGTTATAAACGTTTGGGGACCTTCTCTTCGGGAGGAGTTCCGGCAGGAGTCGGAAAGGAAAACCTATTCGGTCTTTAGTTCCTCAGAAATGGTGCGGTTGCCCTCATCAACGACATCGATGTTGACGCGGACACCTTTTTTGATAGCAACAATACGGCCGATTTGACGGATCGCCTTAATGACCTTGCCTGACTTACCAATTACACGACCCATGTCTTCGGGATTTACCTTGATAGATAGACTGATGAGGCCGTTTTCTTCGGTTTCGTTGATGACAACATCTTCCGGATGATTAACGATATTGGGAACAATGTACTCGAGGAGTTGTTTCATTTTGTTTTGGCTACCAGACTTTTGACGGTATCGGTAGGTTGGGCCCCTTTCGTGAGCCATGATCGATAAAGATCCTTATTGATCTTGAACTGATCGGCCGGGGCGTGGGGATCATATGAACCGAGGTGTTCGATGATATTGCCGGTGAGTTTTTCGCGGTCTTCGGCGACCACGACGCGATACTGACGGTGGTTGATCTTGCCGATGGGTGATAGTTTGATTTTGAGCATATTGCTGTCTATTTTACCACACCTGCCTGCCGGCAGGCGGGAACTATGATTCCAGGGCTTTTTGGGCGGCCTGTTGTTCGGCCTCTTGTTTGCTCCTCCCCTTTCCCCTGCCGGTTTCCTTATCTTCGACGTGGACTGCAACTTCAAAGGTTTTGCTGTGATCAGGTCCTTGTTCGCTAATGACTTTGTAAACCGGTGAGATCAAGCCCCGGCTTTGGATTTTCTCCTGGTAGAGAGATTTGGGGTCTTTGAGTTCTTTCTGGGATAGTATCTCCTTGGCCTTGGGGAGGATGAATTTGGCAATAAAGTGGCCGGCATGTTCGAATCCGCCGTCCTTAAAAATGGCACCAATAAGTGCCTCAAGAGAATTTTCGAGTAGGGACGGGTTTTCCCGGCCCCCGCCCATGGCTTCGCCCTTGCTCATGTGCAGTTCTTCTCCCAGCTGGATGTCTACAGCGACTTTGGAAAGTGATTCGGTTCTGACAATCGCACTTCTGGCTGCGGTCAGGAAACCTTCGGGGTCGTTGGGCCTATTTTCGTAAAGGAAATTGGTGATAAACAGCTCGAGAACGGCGTCTCCCAGGAACTCCAGCCGTTCGTTGCTTTCTTTGACTCCTTGTTCATTCAGACTACTACGGTGAGTCAGGGCGGTGGTAAGGAGAGCCTGATTTTTGAAGGAATAGCCGATCCTACTTTGGAAAACGGTGGGGTTATTTGGATTCATTGGTGTCATGTTTCTCGGTTGGTAAGTTTTAGTGCTGCCGCCAGAGCGCCGTTGACGAAGCTGCTGCTGCTGCCTCCGCCGTAGCGTTTGGCGATCTCAACGGCTTCGTCGAGGACCACTTTGGTAGGAACATCAGCCTTATATAGCAGTTCGTAGACAGCCAGGCGCAAGACGGACAGGTCAACCCGATTGATTTGGGAGAGCGGCCACTCCGGGGCGCATTTTTTGATGATTTCATCGATCTCGTCCTGATGACTGATGGTGTTGGTAGCCAGGTCGTTGTCAACCACCTGATCAAGAAAAGATCTGGCAAAGATCTGTTTGAATGCCTTTATTCGGTTCAGATGACGCGGATCGGCAGCGGTTTTCACTTAAGGAACGAGCTAATTATTTGTGGCAGTTCGAACAGATGAAGTGGGTGAGTTTTGGTTGACCACAGTTCTTGCATTTGATGTATTTTAGCGCCTCAACTTTGATCTGAGATCGCCTCTTGCCCTGTCTTCTGGTGGAAAGTTTGCGTTTTGGTGTTGCGGCCATGGGGCTATTTTACCAAGTGATGAGTCTGTTGGCAATGACACCAGCCTCTGTTTCGTTTTGCTCGACCATTTTTTTGGCAAGGACCCTGGCCTTACGGAAGAGATTTTTGTTCCAGAAATTTTTTAGCCGGACCGGTAGCCAGCCATGCTGTTTGGTGCCAAAGAGTTCGCCGGAACCGCGAAGGCGGAGGTCCATTTTGGAAAGAATTAGTCCCGAGTGATATTTTTCCAGCAACCGGAGACGATCTTCTTCTTCCTGCTCGTCGCTACCCGGTATCAATAAGCAGTAGCTTTGACGGGCTCCCCTGCCCACCCGACCCCGGAGTTGGTGGAGCGAGGCCAGGCCGAAACGTTCGGCGGAATGGACAATGATGACGTCGGCTTCGGGAATGTCGATGCCCACCTCGATGATGGTGGTGGAGACCAGGATACCGCCGGTCTCTTTTTTGAAGGCGGAGACGGCGGCCTCGATCTTTTCAGGTTTCATTTGACCGTGAATCAGACCAACCCCCGTCAGCTTTCCGTATTTCTTTTGATACTCCAAAAAGGTTTTCTCGACGCTTTCAGCAATGATTTTGTCCGAGTGATGGATCAGGGGAGTGACAACAAAGATTTTACTGCCCGAACGGATTTGTTCTTCGATCCAGTTTTGGCTGTTCTTGTAGCGACTGGGAGTGACAATCCAAGTTTTAACCGGCAGACGATTTTTCGGTTTTTGTTTGAGAGTGGTGACCGCGACCTCTCCGAAGAGGCCCAGAGCGAGAGTTCTCGGGATAGGAGTGGCCGTAAGATTGAATAAGTGGGGTGACGGGTCACGGAGGGTTAGCTTTTGTCTTTGTTCGACGCCGAATTTGTGTTGCTCGTCGATAACAACGACGGCAAGGGGGAAAGGCAGTTTTTGGGGCAGTTGGGTGAGGAGTGCGTGTGTGCCGATGAAGACGGCAGGTTTCCCAGGGAGATGGCGAAGAGGTTTTTTTGCGGTTACCTCCACAACTTGTTCTTTGGAAAGTCCTAGTTTTAGAAATGATTGATAGTGTTGGGCAGCCAGTATTTCAGTCGGGGCCAGTAAACAAAGCGAGTTGCCGGCGGCGATAGTCACAGCGGCGTAAAAGTAGACAACCACGGTTTTTCCCGAACCGGTCTCCCCCTGAATTAGCCGATGGGTGAGGTGATTTTTGGACAGATCCTCGTAACCGTTCTCGACGGCCTTGACCTGCCCCTTGGTAAGCTCGAAGGGTAAGGTGCCCAGCAAATTATTATGGAGTTTTCGATCGAGGGCAATAACGGGCGCGGGGGGCAGTCTGGCAAACTCAATTTGGTTACTCAGATTGATCGCCAAGTGGTGGTTGAAGGCAAGTCGTTCATCGGCCTTTAATTGATCGGTCATCCCTTTGGGGAAATGAATATTCGTAAGACTTTCCTGGTAGCTTACCAGATTGTTTTCTTTGACCAGACGGGCAGACAGGGGATCTTTGATCTGTGATCGGGTAAGGGCCAGGTGGACTTTTTGACGAAGGAAACGTGAGGTTAGTCTGGAAGTCAATGGATAAATCGGGACCAGACCGTGAGTATGTAGGGAGACCGCCCCTTTCGGCTCGATGATCGGGGCAACCAGTGTCAGTGACTCGCCCCAAAACGAAGTTTTTCCGGCGACAAGGTAGGTTTGCCCGGGGCAAATGACGCGGGCAATATAGGGGGTATTAAACCAGGTGAGTTTGATCTTTCCGGTTTTATCACTCGCGATTGCCTGAATAATAAGTTTGCCGGTGCGGCTGACGAATCGGTTTGGTTCACCGATAGTGGCGACGAAGCTGACGTCTTTTTTTTCGGTCAGATCCTTGATTGGGGTGTGGATCCGATAGTCCAGATAACGGCTGGGATAGTGATGGAGGAGGTCTCGAAGAGAATGAAGGTCAAGACGGGCGAGAGTCTTTTGGAAAGCAGGTCCAATGCCCGGAATCAGGTCAAGGGTATCTTCGGGCAGGAGTTTGTTACTGGCCATAGAATAAGGGAGCCAGTGAGGAAACGACCAGAATGAGGGATCCGATAAAAATCAGGATGGTGAAGAGTTTGCGTTTTCTTTTGGAGAACAACATTAGTTTGATTATATTCCAGCCAATAGTTAAGCGCCAGCGGACTGTATGGTTTAAGATATACTCAATGGCTGATAGTAGATACCGGAGAAAGAAATTTCGGTTTCCTAGTTTGACAAAGCTCAGTTTGGGAATCAACTGGGGAAAGTGGTTGTTTGGTCTGGTGGTGACGGGGTCGGTATTGTTTGCCGGATTGGTTTTTTGGTTTTCCAGGGATCTGCCCGATCCCAATAAAGTAGTTCGGTATACGGGTTTTTCGTCGGTGATTTTGGATAGAACGGGTAAAGAAGTTTTGTACGACCTTTTTGTAGACCAAAATCGTAAATTCACTCCGATTTCAGACGTACCCGTCTATCTGAAAAACGCCACCATTTCGATCGAGGACAAGGATTTTTACAAACACGTAGGATTCGACCCCCTGGCGTTTATCCGTATCGCCAAGAATCTGATTGTTCAGCAACGCTTGATCGGAGGATCGACCCTAACCCAGCAGCTGGTAAAAAACGTCCTTTTGACCAATGAAAGAACGATTACCAGAAAAGTTCGGGAATTTGTCCTGGCCCTGCGAATTGAAAGAAGGTTTACCAAAGATGAGATTCTGCAGATGTACCTTAATGAAGCCCCTTATGGTGGCAATGCCCGAGGTGTGGCTAGTGCGGCTCAGATGTATTTCGGCAAGGATGTGCGCGATCTTGATTTGGTAGAAAGTGTCATTATTGCCGGCATTCCTCAGGCGCCTTCCCGCTACTCGCCCTTACTTTCCAGTAACTCCAAGGCCTATGTCACCAGATCCCGAGAAGTGGCCAGGAGGATGCGTGAAGACGACTACATTGATGCAACGATGGAAAAACAGGTCGTTGATGCTCTGGACAAGGTTGAGTTCAAGCCAAGCGCCACCAGTTTACAGGCGGGCCACTTTGTCATGCATGTCAGAGGGCAGTTGGATGACCTTTTCGGTCCGGGAATTATGGATGCGGGAGGGTTAAAGGTGACGACGACACTGGACCTGCCGCTCCAGAAAGCGGCCGAGAAAATTGTGGCCGAAGAAATTGCCAAAGTGGAAAAGTCACTACTGATCAGTAATGGTGCCAGTGTGATTATTAACCCCAATAATGGTGAAATTCTGTCGATGGTTGGTTCCAGAGGATATTTTGACGAGGACATTGACGGTCAGGTTAATGTAGTCACACGATTGAGACAGCCCGGCTCATCGATCAAACCGTTGGTTTATGCGACTGCCTTTGCTAAGGGATTTACCCCGGCGACGATGCTTATGGATGTGGTGACCGAGTTTCCCGGAAAAGATGCCGCGACTCCCTACAACCCCCGCAATTATGACGGAAAAGAACGAGGGGCAGTGAGGCTTCGGGAAGCCTTGGGAAGTTCTCTGAATGTTCCCGCCGTAAAACTACTGGCGCTAACCGGGGTGCGCGATGTTCTGGCGCAGGGGGCCAAGATGGGGATCGATAGCCTGGACCCCTCGACAGAAACCCAGCTTCGGTTGGGTTTGTCGATGGCCTTGGGCGGCGGTGAGATCCGCCTTCTGGACCTGGTCGCAGCTTACGCGGCATTTGCCAACGGAGGCATGAAAGTTGTGCCTGTGGCAATCCTTAAGGTTGAGGACAGGAACGGGAAGGTTCTTCTGGAAAACAGGGCCATTTCATCGGAACGGGTACTGGACGAAAGGGTGGCCTTCTTGATCAACAATGTCCTTTCGGATAATACTGCCCGCCTGCTCACCTTTGCCCCGAACTCTTATCTGAATCTTGGAAGCCGGGCGGTAGCGGTGAAGACCGGAACCACCAACGATCAAAAAGATAACTGGACTTTGGGCTGGACCAGGGACGCGGTCGTTGGTGTTTGGGTTGGCAATAACAACAATAGTCAGATGAGGAATGTGGCCAGTGGTGTTTCGGGGGCGGCACCAATTTGGCGGAGAGAAATCCTTGAAGTCCTTAGTAAGACCCCCGATCGTCCCTGGGACGTTCCCAAGGGGGTTTCTCAGGTGGAGGTCGATAAGATCAGCGGGTTCCCCGTGCATGATGGATTTGAAAGTTACAAAGAGTGGTTTATTGACGGAACACTACCCTCCGGTGAAGACCCAATCCACAAGATGACCCCTGTTTGCAAGAGTCAATCTGACAAGTTGGCTAATGCCGCTCAAGTGGCGGCGGGAAACTTTGACTGGAAAGAGGTAATTGTGGCACGCGAGAAAGACTCTTTGACAGATAGGGATTTGTGGCAAAAGGCAATTGACGGCTGGATAGCGACAAAGTCGGCAGACACGAGATTTAGAGTACCGACGGAGTTCTGTGAAGGCAATAGTTCGATCAGTGTCAATATTACCAATCCGACCTCCCACACTCGCTACGACGGCGGCGATCTGGAGGTTAGGTTTGATGTTTTTTCGGATAAAGAGGTTGAGTGGGCCGATTTGTATTTGGACGGAACCATGGAGCAGAGATTTGGTTCACTTCCCCACCGGAAGTCGTTTCACGGTTTAATGACGGGAAATCATTTTGTTTCGGTGACGGTGCACAATTCTGATGGTCAAGAAGCCAGTCAAACTACGGATTTTGCGATCAACCAGGATTGGGCAGAACCGACTCCGGAACCGATTCCGACCCCCCCCTTTTCCCCAACAATTTGAGTTTTTCCCGAATTTTGGTCACTTCACTTTCGGAAAGGTTTCTCTTTGGATCGTTGAAGTGAACTGTAAAAGTGTGCTTATTTTTCAAAGAATCCTTGTAACCAACTTTATTGACGAGGGCGCTTTCTTGTTTAATTAATTGAATTAGTTCGGAAATATGCCGGTCCGATTGTATGGTGATATCTTCGATCAGATCCGGGTAGTCCGAGATCGGGGTATAGCTGAAATCGGTATTGGCCAAATCGGAAATTGATTGGAAGTCGAGGTTGGTCAAGTAAATATCATCATTGAGACTGAAGGCCGTTCTGATACCCTGTTTGATCGCGCCAAAAATGCCGATAAAGTGTTTCCCTGAATAGATCTCGGCCGTCTGGTTCTTTTGCCATGGTCCTTCGTTCCCTTCCACGGACGCGAAGCTGATATTGGGAATGTGAAGCATACCAAAGAGGGCTTCCAGGTAACCCTTGGAGTGCCGGTAACTGATGCCTTGGGTCGCCATACACAAAATCGATCTTTCTTCTGGCAAACCCGACAACATCTTCGCAGTTTGGTCGGGCAGGTATATATTTGAGAGTTCGAAAATGCGGATCGGCAGGTTGACCTTCCCCTGGTTGTGCTCCAGGTCCATCAAAAGGCTGGGAATCAGGCTACAGCGCATGAACCCGAACTCTTTTGCAAGTGGATTTGTCAGAGGGATGGAGTGATCTGTGTCCAAGTTTGCTTTTTGGAAAATATCCCGGCTGACCAGGGAGTAGTTGAATATTTCGGTAAAACCCAAGTCAGCAAGATATCTTTTGACGGCGTATTCCCAGTCCAGCAAGGGATCTGTGGCAACCGAAAGATTGGCAGTGACGGGAAGTTTGCCTTCCAACCTGAAGTAGCCATAAATTCGGGCAACCTCCTCAGCCAGGTCTTCGGGAATAGAAATGTCGTGGAGTCTCCAGGTGGGGACAGAGGCTGCAAGCGAACTCGCCGAGATTTTTTTTATTCCAAAACCAAGGTTTTTGAGGATTCCAGTAACTGTTTTGAAATCGAAATCATATCCAATCAAGCGATTGAGCCACTTGATGTCAAGTTTGACAGTTTTGGCTTGCGGTTTTTGGAAATAAAGGTCGATTGATTCTCCAGCAACCTTTGCCCGGGCATGTTTTACCAGGAGTCTGACTCCCTCTATCAGTGTTGGGATCACTAATTTTGTATCGGGTTGTTTCTCGAAAATCTGGGCAGCGAGGGTCCTCTCCTGAGTATAAAGCGAGGTGCGTCTGATTTTTTTGGGCTGATATGTTTGGACAAACAGAACAGCTTTTTGGGTTTTTTCATCCACCTCGGACAACTTTCCGCCCATAATGCCACAAAGATCGATCAGTCTACCCTCGCCGTCTTCGATAACAATGTCACCCCCGAGTAACTTGTGGATTTTGCCGTCAAGAGTGGTGAGCTTCTCCCCTGCCCTACTTTCCCGAAGAATCATTTTGTGGCCCTTGATTTTGTCATAGTCAAAAATGTGAACCGGTTGGCCGAAACAAAGAGTCAGGTAATTGGTGATATCAATAAGATTGTTGAGGGTGCGGACCCCGGACAGTTCGAGATCTTCTTTCATTTCGGTTGGCGCGTCGGCCACGATGAGATCGGACAAAACGATGGCCGCAAATCGTGGAATGAGAGCCTCGTCCTTTATTTCGACAATAAGGGGCAGTTTGACAGCGGTTCTTTCGGGTAGGTCGGTGGCCTTGATGTCGTAAGGACTGTTGTTTAATTTTGCTTTGATTCCGAACAGAGGCAGAATCGCGGCCGCTTCTCGGGCGACACCAAAGGCGCAGGCGGTATCGACGCGATTGGTGATGGCTTCGATGTCATAGACGCTGTTTCCGTTCTTGTGATGAAGGCGGTCGACCGAGGGTCCGCAAAGGGTGAGAGCCTCGGCGACCTTTTCGGGTGTTGCTTTGGTGATGAGGTATTTTCTTAGGGTAGAATCCGGTAGTTTGATGTCCATACTCAAAATTGGTTTAATATCCGAAGGTCGGTGGAGTAAATATTTCTGATGTCAGGTAAGTTGTTTTTCATGGCAAGAACGCGCTCCACGCCCCAGCCAAAAGCAAAACCGGAATATTTTTTTGGATCTATGCCACCATTTTTGAGCACCGTGGGATGGACCATCCCAGCTCCTCCGAGCTCCAGCCAGCCGGCCTTGCACAAACGGCAGTCGAGTCCTCCGCAGACGCCACAGGTGATGTCTATTTCAAAGCTGGGTTCGGTGAATTGGAAGTGATGGGGTCTGAGTCTGATGCGGCGATCGCGGCCAAAATAGTGTTGGACAAAATAATTACCGACGCCGATCAAGTGGGTGATATCGATATTCTTATCAATGAGCAAGCCTTCGAACTGATGAAACATGGGAGTATGAGAGATGTCGATCTGCCGGCGATAAGTCTTGCCAATGTTGATCATTTTTATTGGAGGCTTCTTCATCGCCTCCATCTCCCGGAGCTGACCATTGCTGGTGTGTGGGGTTAGAACAACATTGTCTGACACGTAAAAGGTTTCCTGATCGTCACGGGCTGGATGATCCTTGGGGATGTTCAGACCTTCTGCGGCGTACCAGTCGGTATCGATTTCGGGATACCTGCGGCGGATGAATCCAATTTTTTCAAAAATGCCGGTAATTTCCTCGATTGCCCCAGTGATGAGGTGAAGGTGGCCAATGGAAGGGAGGATTCCGGGAACAGTGACGTCAAATTCCCTGGCCGATTCTCGTCCGATTATCTCATCAGATTTTTTTTGGACTTCTGCTGAGTATTTTTGTTTGGCGAGATTGAATGTTGCTCCTTGTTTTGGCTTCTCCTCTTTAGGTAATTGGTCAAAATATTGATTGAATTCACCATGTCTACCAAGATACTTGGTTTCAATTTCCTTGAGCTCGGAAATTGTTCCAGCGGTAGTGGTTCCTGCCGTTGCCTGTTTTGAAATATCTTTTAGGTTCATCTTGCTTATCTTATCAAAATAGATTCCCGCTTTCGCGGGAATGACAGGGGGGGCGGGTTTGACACTCCTGTCATCCCCGACTTGATCGGGGATCTATTACTTTGAGGTGGTAAATTTGAAGACCGCGGAAAAGACCTCCGGGAGTTTGACTGCCAACTCGGAAAGACTTTTCCGGTTGAGAGTTACTTTTTTGTCGCCCATTGCCTTGATGAACTTGCTGTAGGAAACAGGATTTTCCTGAAGTTTCAGGGCGGCGGTGATCCTCCCGATCCAAAGGGTGCGGAAATCGCGCTTTTTAATGCGGCGGCTATTGTAGGCATACTGACCGGCGTGAAGATATGCTTCTTTGGCTACCTTGTAGAGCTTGCGCTTGGTCATGCGATAGCCCTTGTTGGCAGTCAGGACTTTTTTGTGGGCGGTGCGTCTGACGACACCTGTTTTTACTCTTGGCATAGTTTATACGTGGAGCATGGATTTAATTTTTTTGGCGATCACTCCGGTGACTTCGACGTATTTGCGGTAACGGCGGATCATCTTGGCACTTTTCTTGCGGCGCAAATGCCTCATGGTTGGCATGCGGCGCATGACCTTACCGGTAGCGGTAATTTTGAAACGTTTGTAGACGATCTTTCTGGTCTTGTTTTTGATCTTGGTCATTTTTTGGGTTTAATGGTAGCCATCAGGAGTTTGCCGAGCATTTTGGGGAGCTGTTCTATGCTCGCCTCAGTGCTTAACTGTTCGAGCGCGGATGCCATCAATCTTTCGCCGAATTCCTTTTTGGTAATTTCGCGGCCGGTGAATTTTACCACGAGGCGGACTTTATCGCCACCCTTGAGGAATTGACGGGCCCGGACGAGCTTCACCTGAAGGTCATTTTGGGCCATGAAAGGGGTCAGGCGGACCTCTTTGGTTTCCTGGGCAGAGGCTGCTCCGGCGCGGTCCTTTTTGTTTTCCTGATACTTGAACTTGGAGAACTCGATCAGCTTGACCACAGGGGGGTTGGCGCTCTCGGCCACCTCAACTACGTCAATGCTGAGGGCACGAGCCCGCTCAAGAGCCTCTTTTAGGGACATGACGCCGAGCTGACTGCCGTCCTCGCCGATGACCCGAACTGATTCGGCCTTAATATATTGATTGATACGGTGAAATTTACCCATTATTTAGCCTTGATTTTAGCAAAAAAAGGCTCATAGGACAATCCCCTCCCGTTTTTCCTCTCCCTTGAAGGGAAGAACGTACATGTCTTGACCAAAGTCGCTAATGCCTACAAACTGCCCTCGGCCGGCGATCATCTCCTCCATCGGTTCGCAGTGGCGGCAGCCGTTTGTCTCGCATTTGAATCGTTCCAGTTGTCTGGCGAGCTTGATTTGCTTGGCTACCTTTAGGATCTTGGCGCCGGCTTCTTTTAGGTTGGGAAGTGTCCGTTCGGTTGGGGTATCGCTACCTTCCAGATACCAGTAGCTGGCCTTGGCGACTTTTCTTTTTTGGCAATGGTGGACCAAAAGATGATAAATGGGAAGCTGCATTGACTTGGGGTCCTCCTCCGATTTGCTCGTCTTAAAATCGATAATATGGACCGAATCAATTTCGGGCAGATACTCGAGCCAGTCGATTTTGCCGCAAAGGACGATGTTGTCTTCTTCGGAGAGCCAGAAGAAAGGCAGCTCCATATCGATCTTGACAGCCAAGTTCATCAACGGACCGGGGTTTTCATCGACCCGCTTTACCATTTTTATTCCCCTCTGTTTGTAGCGGTACTCGGTTTCGACGTCAAAAAAACCACCGCGGCGACCGGAAAGTTTGGCCCAAATGCTCTCGAATTTGGCCGGAAGCGATTCGCGGAAGCGGTTTTTGGTGGGTAAAACCGACAAAGACTCGATCACTTCGTGAACGGCTGAGCCAAGAGTTAGCGGCGGGGTGACCAGCTGAATTTTGTGGTTATTGCTTGAGTCGCGGTAAACATTTTTGAGAAAGTAAGCCCGGGGACAGGACAGAAAATCGGAAAGCGACGAATGAGAGATCCAGGTGGCGGTATACTTATCTTTGGCCATAGGGATACTATACCAAGGTTTGGTAGGATTCCCCTAATACTTCCCACTTGATTTATACTGCCAATTTTTGCCATGATAATGGAATGAGTTGGCTCACAGGAAAACAAATTGAAATCGAAGTAAAACGCGGCAAGATCAAGATCGATCCGTATTACGAGGACCAACTCAATCCCAATAGCTACGACTATCGTTTGGCTCCCTATCTGCGTCGTTTGCTGCCAAACTCAAAACGAGGTGGATTTTCATGCCTTGACCCCAAAAAAGATATGAAGTTTGAAGAAATAAAAATTCCAAAGTCGGGTTTTTTGATGCGTCTCGGGCAGGCTTATCTGGGATATACAATTGAAAAGCTCGGCTCGGACCATTTTGCCAGTCTAGTCACTGGTAAAAGTTCGATCGGCCGTCTTTTTATCAATAACCACGTTTGCGCCGGACTGATCGATCAGGGATTTTATAACCATATCACCCTGGAAATTACCGTCACCATGCCTACAATGCTTTACCCCAACATGCGCTTTGGACAGATATTTTGGTTTGAGTCTGTGGGTGAGGCCAAGCTATACCAAGGAAGGTATCAAGGTGAAAACCGCGCCACGCCCAGCAGAATTCACCTCGACTTTTCAGCTAAATAAGACGACGCTCTATTTGTGTGGTCTTCTTTAGAGAAATTCTAACCTATTTTAGATCAAATTAGGAGTTCACCGCCTCGCGCCTGTCCGCCTTTGGCGGAGTTCGCACTATTTGTATTTTCCCCGCCACTGGCGGGGGTGTCCCGCTTAGCGGGACCTTTGCGCGCGATTTTAAAACACTTTTAATCAGATATGGGTTTCGATAGGTGGATATTGCCATTTTCCAGCTCGATGTATTCGGTTATTCCTATTCGATCTAAAAAGTATCTATCATGTGAGACAATGAGAAGTGTCCCCTCATAATTCACGATGGCGTCTTCGATTGCTTCTCGCGAAGGAATATCTAGATGATTGGTTGGTTCGTCAAGAATAATGAGGTTCGCCCCGGAAACCATGATTTCAGCCAACAATAATTTCGATTTTTCTCCGCTACTAAGAGTCTCAACAGGTTGGTTAATTTTTTCTATGGGCAATAAAAATTTTCTTAGAAGTCTGTAGGCATCTGTCCTGTCAACTCCTGACTGTGAGGTTAGTTCTTCGAGAACATTGTTCTTGCTTGATAGTTCGGCCTGTTCCTGGCTTAGATACCCAATCTTTACATTGCTTCCCATCTCTATTTTTCCGGTGTCTGGAAGTAGCTCGCCCGTAATAATCTTCAATAATGTTGTCTTGCCACTGCCGTTTGATCCAAGCAGTGCTATTCGTTGTCCTCTTTGTATCGAAAAATAAATGTCGTCCAGAATCTTGTTTTTGTCAAATAATTTAGATATGTTTACTGCAACTAGCACAGAATGTCCGCTACGGATTTTTGGCTCGAACAATGCCTTAAGTTGTAAGTCTGGTTCCGGTTTTTTAACAAGCTCCATTTGCTCCAGACGCGACTCGATAGACTGTGCCCCCTTGGCCATTTTTCTAGACGCACGGTTGGCGAAAAAAGTGGCAGCGTATTTATCCCGATCCCTGGTTGGTCGGTCACTTTTTTCAAGCTTTTGAATCTTCTCCTTCTTTTTCTCTATCTCATTTTCCAGTTTCTTGATAGTTTGTTGTTGTTTTTTGAATTCTCTACCCTGCGTTTCCAATTCAATTTCTTTTTGACTTCTATAAAAAGTGTAATTTCCACCGTAAGACTTAATCTGTCCGTTTTCAAGCTCAAGTATTCTTGTGACTGTGTTGTCCAAGAAACGGCGGTCGTGTGAAACAAGAACTACGATTCCAGGATAGTTGTTTAAATAAGTCTCTAACCACTCCAGGGCCTCAATATCTAAGTGATTTGTGGGTTCATCCAAGAGCAAGATGTCTGGTTCGGTTACTAGAAGTCTGGCGAGGAAAACTTTGGTTCTCTGGCCGCTAGACAAACTTCCAATGCCTCTGTTAACTAAATCACCAATACCGATTTTCCCCAAAGCCCTGTCTATCTGGTACTGTTGAATTCCAGGTAACTGTAATAGTTCCCTTACCAGACTGTTAGGAGATACATCTGGTGCTTGGGGGATGTATCCAACCGTAATATTCTTTGGGTTAATAACAATTGATCCACTATCAGCTGAGACGATTCCCGTTATTATTTTAAGCAAAGTGGATTTTCCGCTTCCATTTGCTCCAACTAATCCAACCTTTTCTCCGTCACTTATGGTAAAAGATACTTCCGCCAATATATCCCGATCTGAATATGTTTTATGAAGTTTTGATGCCTGAATATGCATATTTGTGTGTTTTTAGTATCAGAGAGAATGCCACTATCATAACCCCAATACTCAAAAGGGCTAGGGAGATGGAATAATCAGCGATCCTCCCGAATACCAAACCCATTATTGCCACATAAAATTTGCTGACCATACTTATCAGCGACAGTACTGTGGCTCGGTTGTGGCTTTCGATATTGGCGTTCTGATAACTAGAAATTAGGGGGTTCTTTATGTCAGTAAGGGCAAAGGTCATTATAAAAAGAGGGATGATGAGTGGAGCCTTAGTGACTGAAAGCAGCACATAGCCAATTCCAGGTAACAGGCTAACCAGAAGCAAGGCCCAACCACCACCGATAATTTCCTCAATTTTGTGAGCATATCTAAGTAACATGAAGGCAATTAGACTGGCACCAGAGAGCGAAGCACCAATCCAGAAAGATGACTTGATACCTTGTTGAACAAAATATGGTTGATATAGACTTAAGAGGGAACCTGAGAAAGAGGCTGTGAGAACAGAGATCGCCACAATCCACTGTAAACGCTTGTGGGTTAGGAGCAGTTTTAGTCCGCCTTTGAAAATTTGAAGTGGAGACTGTTCCGGGTGATGATAATTCTTGTGGGGTTCGGCTAGTGTTAGTGATATCAAGAAAGCAACCGTTACGGAAATGCCTGTTAAAAATATGGCGAGCATGAATTTACTTAGAATTAGTTGGGATACGATTAATCCACCCAAGATTGGGGCGACGAAAAAGGCCATTTGATATAAGCCTCCGATGTGCCCTGATGCCTTTTTCATCAGCGATTCACGGTTTTCTTCAGGAAGAGAATCATAAACGAGTGCCTCACTGGCACCAGATGAAAAGGCATAACCAACGCCGGCTAAAATGGCGATCAATACGAAGGCTTGATAGTTACTAGAAAACAAATATAAAAATTCTCCCAATGCCTGAATGGCAAGGGCGATGACAACCGACCACTTCCTACCAATTTTATCTGCAATGATTCCCGTAGGAACTTCAGACAGAAGACTGGCGGCCATAATGATTGACCAAATGGAACTGACTTGCAACAAACTCAACCCGCGCGTTTGAAGATATAAGGTTCCGACGTGGTTATAGAAATAAAGATTGGCGAAAAAAGTAATAATCGCCATCTTCGAAATATTATTTATCCCGAGTATTCTTTTTATTAGTTGCATAAGTTTTCCCACACTTTCAGTTATTGAGATATTATGACACGCCTAAAAAAAATTTTGCGTTTTCGCCCCTTCGCATCCCTGCCCGCACATTTGCGGAACTCCATTTCTGTGGGCCCGATTGGACTCGAACCAATGACCTTTTCAATGTCAATGAAACGCGCTACCAACTGCGCCACGGGCCCTCGAAGCTATATTTTACAATGGGTTATGTGATTTTCCAATGAGCCTAAGGACTTTACACCTGACCTTGGTTAAGGGCTAAGGCAATGATATGAAGCATTTTTTTACGATTGGCCTCTTCCTTTGTTCTTATCCAGTCCGGCACCAATTCGGTATCAATTATTTGTTTGCTCCCACCGAGACATTCCAGGAGTTCCTCGACGGTTTCTGTCGTTACCCCACGCCCTGCAATCAACATAGTTAACTCTGTAAGAAATTTACTATATCGGACCGTGTGTTCAGCACAGAGACTCAAAACTTTCTCATAATCTGATATTGCTGGTGCTTCAGTAGTTTTCATAAATATTTCGTCATTAATAATTTAGGTCGATCTGATGATCGACACTTCGCTCGACCAGCTCGCTTAGCCGGCGGAGCGGGCGGCGGCGTGTTCGCCGCTCATCAAGTAGGAAGTGCCACCCTTTTTGGTGTTTGCCCAGAAGGCCCCACCCTTTTGGGCTCCTCGCTTTTTGAAAACGGAAAGCCAGGAGTTGGCTTCGGTGACGTTTTTCCTGATCAGAGCGATTATCTGTTTGATGTGTTCGAAGAAGGAGATGTGGTAAACGCCTGGGGTGACCACTTGGGTTTGGATAGCCTGAGTGACGTTTTGATCGTATTTGACGATCTGTTTGGCCAGTGCCTGAAGCTCCCGTCTGATCTCTTCGATCTGTTTCTCGACCTGTTTGTCCTTGGCAGAATAGACCCGCTCCCATTCAGTAAGCCTGGCCTGGTGAAATTGAGCCACCCGTTGTTTTTCAATCTCTTTTTGGCGGTTGAACTGGGCAAAAGGATTTTCTCCAAAGGGAGATTCAAAACGGCCGCCCATCGGGGATGCCTGGTTGTTTTTGAGAGTTTCCAGGAAATTATTTATCTTGGGAGATGTTGGTTTTGTGCCTGAACTGGTTTTGGCGGAACTGAGCTGATTCATGTGAGCCTATAATATCAAAGTTTTAAGAGGCTGTCAACCGCCTTGCGTTTCAGGAGAACACTTTCGAGGTAAGGACGGCTCTCCGGTTTGACATCGGCAACCCCTTGTAATGATTTTACTTCATCTTCGGAAACTGTCAATTTTAGGTCCTTTGCGACGGCAAAGAGCAGAAAATCGAGCCTTAGACTCTCCCCCGCGGTCTTTTGGTATTCTTCTCGCATCTGCTCGGGCGTCTTTTTGATCGATTTGAGATAGTCAGTGACGGACAGATTCAGAGATTCGGTCTGGCTGACCAAGCGGCCCAAAGAGCGATTCACCTCTTCGGCGATGAGAGCTTCGGGGATATCCATTTTGACGGTGTCAAGAAGTATATCGAAGATGACCTTCAACTTTTTGTCGTCATTTTCCGGTTTGGCCTTGACTACCGCCGCCCTGATCCTTTTTTGGTAGTCTCCTAGTTCAAATTCCGGATAGAGGGGGAACTCGAGGATAAATGCCCACTCGGGCTTACTGGTGTCCTCATTGGTCAGGTGGGGATTACTTATCACCTTGAGTTTTAGATCTTTGACGGCCTGGTCGATGGCATGTCCTAAAAGATGGATGATGGTTCTTTCTTTGAGTTTCTCTGGATCGAGGCTATTTTTGACGAGGTTTAGGGGCGCCTTGCCTTTTCGGAAACCCTTGATGGTAGTTTCTTCGGCCAGATGTTCCAGGGTGTGTTGTTCCTCGGTGGCGACCTCTTTGGGGGTGACGACGACGTTTACCACAGCCGTGCTTTTTTCCTGCTTTTCCAGTTTGATTTCCATTTGGGCTGAATTATACCATCGACCGATGTAAAATAAGCTTATATGCCGGGGTGGCGAAATTGGTAGCCGCGATAGGTTTAGGACCTATTGCCCGTAAGGGCTTGGAGGTTCGAGTCCTCTCTCCGGCACACTTCTGCGGTTTTGTTCGTACTTGCGGAGCGGCAACCACATCTTTCGCGGGGATAAAGTTGACCTTGTGGCTTTTGACAAATTATGGATGATCTCAGATAATAAAATATCATGAGTGAACAAACACCCAACCCGCTCACATTAGCCATCAACGCGCTTAGATGGTATGCGGCTGACTCTAGGTCCCAGTATGGAAACTCTGAATTAGCTTTATATGATGAAGCAGCGGAAATACTGACCAAAAGAAAAGAATTTGCCGATTTTTTAGTATCTAAATTAGGAGTAAACCCGGGAAGGGTTCTTGAACTTGCTGCCGGATCTGGACTAGTTTCATCTGTATTGAAAAGTAGGTTAAAAGATGTGACCTTTCTTGACTTGTCACTGCCAGCATTGGATTTGTTGAAAAACAGAGTTCGGGATCAAGGAGAGCCGGTAGCTTCAGCAAGCATTGTAAATGCTGATTTTACCCGTCAACCATTTGCAACAAGGTCTTTCGACACTATCGTTTGCGTCGGTGGTTACAGATATGTTACCCCCAACCAAAAAAAACAATTTTGGGCAGAAACTACGAGGATACTTAAAGGGGATGGTAAACTTTTTTTTGCTCAATTTAAGCCTAGAAACTTCTCAATTAACGGATCAGTTTTGGGTGAAGACCTTGGGGAATATGGATTGGAATCTGTGGCTGCATATAAATTTTCCCCTAAAATTGAAATCGGCCCTTTAGCAATAAAAACAGGTTATTATGAACTCGCGCAGTATGATAAAATAAAGTGGTAATCTGCACAGAGATTCTCTATATAATTTTTTTTGTACCCCACACTATAACCTCTCTACTTAAAACCCTCCAGGGCGTAAGCCCGGGGATGAAGTTTCTTCCCAAGTCTTCTGATTGACGGGTAGAATGTGGTGGTGAAACTATCCCGTCAAGCCCACTGTGTCTACCGTTGTGAATATCATCTGGTCTGGATACCCAAGTTTCGGTACAAGGTTCTCGTCAAGGGGGTAGCCGAGTACTTAGAAATCAAATTTCATGAAGTCAGAAAGTATTACCCCGAGATCCAATTCCTGGAAACTAGTATCCAGGTTGGCCACGTCCACCTGCTTTTATCTTTTCCACCCAAGTACAGTATCTCCAAGGTGGTAGGAATACTCAAACAAAATACCGGTGGTGCACTAATGCAGAAATTTGATTTCCTAAAACAGAAATACCGTAACCTCAGGTCTGTTTGGTCAACCGGCTATTTTGCTGTGACCGTGAGCGCAGGCGAGGAGACCATCAGAAGATACATCAAATACCAGCAACAAGAAGACTTGGGACAAGCAAAGCTTGCACTCTAAGAGAAACCGCATGCGTAAGCTTGCGGAGCATCATCTGCTGCAAATAAACTTTATCCTCGCATCAAGATGCGAGGTATTTGCAAAGTTTGAATAAAATGATCCTTAAAATTCTGTTTGAAATGCGTTCGAATTTTTCCAAAAACGAGCACATTTGGAGCCCCTTGTTTGCTAGGGTACCGATCAATGTGTTAGTCTAGGTAGATGAGGTCTTTGTGGGTGTTAGCTTCTTTAGTGTTGGTTTTTTTGGTTGTGGTTGGCACCTGGTTAATGATTGGTAAAAACGGAAAGGTAGTCGAACCTCGGATGGGTTTACAAGAGGGAGTGGTAGATTTGGGAGGACGAATCGACCCGAATTTTCCTGAATTTCCCCGGTATCCCGGTATTCAGGTTCTGAAATCGTATAGGAAAACTCTTGGTAACAACGAGGGGTTTACCGTGATTTGGGAAGCCACGGACGCAGTGGATGAAGTAACGAGATGGTACGTGAAAGAGCTCGTCGGCCAAGGTTGGGAGGTGGAAGGGCCGGATGCGCCAGGCTCGGAAGATGAACAGGTTTTAGCGATTCGGAAGTCAGGGCAAGTGTTTAATTTCATAATCAAAAATGACGGAGAGCGTGACATGACCTTAATTTTTGTTGAATCAATTTTGGGACAAGTGTATGAATAAGTATCTGTTCTTAGTGTGGTTGTTTGTGTTGGGCTTGTTTGGTCCAGCGAGGGCAATGGCTCAGTCCAGTGATCCGGTGATTGTGACTGCCGGGGATATTTCTTGCTCGTCAAGTACGGTTGGAACTACGTTCTGTCATCAAATGAAGACCTCAGATTTGGCACTGTGGATTAATCCTATCGCGGTATTGACTCTGGGGGACAACCAATATCCGGACGGGACCTTGTCGACATTTAATACTTATTACGAGCCTAGCTGGGGTCGACTGAAGCGTATTACTCGGCCGGTGCCGGGAAATCATGAATATAACACGAGTGGAGCTGCGGGATACTATGGATATTTTGGAAGTGCAGCCGGTGATCCGAATAAGGGGTACTACAGTTATAATATTGGTAGTTGGCACATCATCGCTCTTAATTCCGAAATAGCTCGCAGCACCGGCTCGGTTCAAGAACAATGGTTGAGGAGTGATCTGGCTGCCAACCCTAGGACGTGTACCTTGGCCTACTGGCATAAGCCAAGATTCAGTTCCGGCAATCATGGGAGTGACACTTCGGTTCGGCCTTTTTGGCAGGCGCTTTACGATTATAAGGCGGACGTAGTTTTGTCTGGTCACGATCACGACTATGAAAGATTTGCTCCTCAAGGTCCCTCCGGCCTGTCGGATTTTGGCGGTGGTATTAGGCAGTTTGTAGTGGGAACTGGGGGGAAGAGCCTGTACTCTTTTGGCACTGCTGTATCAAATAGCGAGTTTCGTTTTAATTCCGGATTTGGGATTTTAAAACTAACCTTGCGTCCTACCAGTTACGAATGGCAGTTTATAAGTGATAATGCCAGTCATACAGTACTAGACTCTGGGAGTGGAAATTGCGTTACGGGCGCTGTAGTTTCTAGTCCGACCGGAACTGCGGCTGCAACCCCCGCCCCGGTTTCGGGCAGCTCTGGTAACTATTATGTATCACCACAGGGATCGGATTCAAGCCCGGGCACGCTGTCTCAGCCATTTAAAACGCTGCAGAAGGCGACTAATGCTGTTGGTCCCGGAGATACGGTCTGGGTTCGCTCCGGGGTGTACAACCAAGCCTGGCGGATTACTAAAAGCGGGACGGCGACTGGAAGAATTACCTTCAAGAACTACCCAAACGAGACCCCGGTGATTGACGGAGGAGGATTGAGCATCAGCTACTATGGCGCTCTGGTGACTATTGGTAGTAATTCTTCGCGCACCAATTACGTGACCCTCTCGGGTTTTGTTGTGCAAAACTCTCCTGCTGCTGGCATTAATATTAGGGGAAACTACAATGTTTTGGATAAGATGAAAGTTACCCGCTCTCACGCGCGAGCTATAGACTTTGATAACTCCAGCTATTCTACGTTGCAAAAGAGCGAAATTACCAACAACGTTTTGTGCAACGAAAACGGCAAACGTGGGTGTAACAATGCTCCCACTTGGCCGATTAACATCGGAGTAACTAATGCTGACCACATCAAAGTTATTGATAATTATGTTCGTGGAAACTGGGGGGAAGGAATTGCTTCGTGGAGAGGGAGCGACTCCTCTCAAATCGTCGGTAATAGAGTCGTTGACAACTGGAGTGTAGATATTTACCTTGACAACGCTAAAAACTCGATTGTCGAACGAAATCTTGTCTCTGAATTAGACGCTAGCGATGGCGGCCAAAAGCAAAAAATAGCCAACGGCATTTCCATAGCAGACGAGAACTATGGCCGGGGCTGTCCCTCCTCTAACAATGCCATCAGAAATAATATTATTGCCGGTACTCGTAGAGGCATCTCTTTCTTCAACTATCAACCCGGCTGTTCCGGGATTAAAAATACGGTTATTGAACACAACACGATTGTCGACACCCGGGAGCAAGCCATCCTTATAAATTCCGGTAGTCATTCAGGCAGCTCTATTAGGAATAACATTCTTTACCCAAGAAATTCTGGAAGTTCCTCCTCATTTTCGGGCATCAGCTCCGCGAATAACCTGACTCAGGATCCAAAACTGGTGAATATTAATGCTTCCTCCGCCACCGCCGAAAATTATAAACTAACTTCTGGTTCACCTGCAATTGATGGCGGGATAGCAACGGCAACTAATGTTGACTATTGGAATACCCCAAGACCTCAAGGGGGTAAGTTTGATATTGGTGCTCACGAATTTACATCGACGGCAGTGCCGACTGCGACTCGGGTTCCTACTTTCGTTCCCACATCGACGGCAGTGCCGACTGCGACTCGGGTTCCTACTTTCGTTCCCACATCGACGGCAGTGCCGACTAGGACTCGAGATGCGGAGATCCTCCCCCCGGCTGACTTTGTGGGAGACGCTGATTGTGATGGGGCGGTGAATGAGATGGATCTCGAGATACTTATAGGTCAATTTGGTAAACCAGGTGGGGCCTGTCCGGCCGATGCTGATTTCAACGATGACAATGTAGTGGACGGAGTGGATTTTGCGATTTGGCTGAGAACATTTGAGACAAACGTGCAGACAAGTCCTGCGCTCACAAGAGTGGATACTGGGGCGGGGGTGGGAGTTGAGTTGATGGTTGAGTCGCAGATCGGATCATCGGCTGACGACGTAAATGAGGAAAAGGGAGTTTTGGACACTTACTATCCTTCCAACTATGGACAACTGTGGCTGGGAGACGGAGGGGCGGTCGGGAGGGGCTATGCTGGTCTAAGATTTACGAATGTCGATGTTCCGGCTAAAGCGAGTATTGTATCGGCAAAGCTGAAGTTTTTTTCGGCCAAGGGTCAGTGGATAAACATGGATATGAATATAGCGGCGGAGGCGAGTGGGAATAGCCTTACTTTTTCTGATTCTAGTGTACCTTCGGGGAGGCAGTTGACCAAGGCCAGAGTGAACCATAGCTCAAATGTCAGCTGGTCGTCTAATGCTTGGTATGAGTTGGACGATATGGCGGCAGTTATTCAAGAAGTGATAAATAGGGATGATTGGGTGAGGGGAAACAGTATGGCGGTGATATTGAAGGGTGTTGGTAGACAGTGGGGAAGAAAGTTTGTGGTATCTTGGGACGGTAAGTCAGAGACTGCGCCGAAACTAGTTATCAAATATATTGAACGATAATGGTGATAAGGAAACTAGTTGGGCGGGTTTCGATGGTAAGATTGTTGCTGGCGGGATTGTTGCTGGCGGGATTTGGAATAGTATTGATATTGGTACAGCGTGAAGTGAGGTTTTCTCTGAGAGCTGCAACTAGTGAGAAAGTGCGTGTTTTTGTGTCCCCCGAAGCGACCACATTGCCTCCCGATCAGAGCTTGACGGTGAGACTAGATACCAAAGGAAAAAAAGTAGTTTTTGCAGACCTAGTGGTGGAATTTGATGCCAGTAAGGTGCAACTGAAAAACGAGGTTGAATTGGGACCGGTTTTAAACCGAGTAATTGTGAAGACAGAAAAGGGTGAGGCTAACTCGACTGGCAAGATCAGAGTGGCGGTGGGGCTGGATCCGCTGACAAGAGCCAATCCCGTAGTAGGAGAGATATTGATAGCGTCTTTGAAATTCGACTCGAATACGTCTCAAAGCGACACCTCGACGGTTGTTGGGATAAATGGGGTGCAGGTGGTAGACATAGAAGCGAGAGAATTGCTGTTTGAGAGTGGGGGGTCAATATTGACTTTGAATCCGGTTTTGCCAACTAATTCACCGACGCCAACGCGGACTCCTACGCCTGCGCCATTGGTGTCAACCGCTACCCCTATTCCCACCAACGCGCCTGGTAGCTTTACCTTTGGGGCGGCGGGTGATATTGGTGGCCGGACCTATCGTGGTGGTGTAGTGCTGACTGAAGTGGCCAAAAATAACTTGAATTTCTTTCTGGCTTTGGGAGATTTAAGTTACAACCACGTGACGCCAGAATCGGCCTGGTGCGATTTTGTTAAAGGTTATGTGGGAAGTAGTTTCCCTTTTGAGCTGGTGGCGGGTAATCACGAAGACAGTGGTCCAGATGGGAACATTATTAATTTTGCCAACTGTTTGCCGAACCGAATATCCGGCATGGTGGGCAAGTATGCCCGGGAATTTTACTTTGACTACCCCCAGTCTTTGCCTCTGGCTAGGTTTATCATGATTTCCCCGGGCTTGGACTTTTCTGATGACAGTGAAGGATATTATTCTTACTCAAGCGGTGTTCACCGAACGTGGTTGGTGAACGCCATTGATTCGGCCAGGGCCGCTGGTATTGGGTGGATCATCGTGGGCAAACACTACCCATGTATAGTTATGGGCTTGGGCTGTGATTCGGGGACAGAGGTAATGAACTTGCTTTTAGAAAAAAAGGTGGACTTGGTGCTGGAAGGGCATAAACATGGTGTCCAGATAAGCAAGCTGTTGGGAAAGGCAGGAAGTAGTAACTGTGTTAGCAGTCCTTCTTTTTATCCCAGTGTTTGTATAGTCAACTCTACTACTAGTTCCGGAAGAACTTACACTAAAGGCCAAGGTACAATTTTTTACATGGTGGGATCTGGGGGAGCGTCGCTAACGTCTTTTGACTTGTCCGATCCCGAACAGGTCTATTTTGCCAGATGGTCGGGGTCGAGTTTTAACCCCACACACGGGTTTGCGAAAATCAACGTGACATCCAATCGTTTACAAGTAGATTTTATCAAGGCGCCGGTGACTGCGGCAAACGGCGGAGGGGGTAACTTTTCAGATTCTTTTGCAATTGCACCGTCGTCTAGTCCAAATGCATCTCCGTCGCCAACGCGAACTCCTACGCCTACGCCATTGGTGTCAACTGCTACTCCCCCTCCGACACAGCCGCCAATCGGAGATGGAACATGCTTTTTAAATGGCTTTGCTCGAGTGGATTGTGGAGGTTTTGACTCTCTCACTGATTCGGACAATTATACGAATGAATTTATATTAAACCAGGTGCGAGCTGGAAACCGAAATATTGCCGCTGGAGGGGCGTGGTGGGGCCCCACAGATAAGTTTTATGAAAACCAGGTGTGGGTTGTGAATAGGAGCATATTTCCAGAAAGAAAGAGATTTAATTCCGGAGACGTGATAACGCAAAGTATGACTTGTTTGAAGCCGGGCAAATACCCGGCCAAAGGAACAGCAAAAAATACTTTGAGCGGCAGTCACAACTTGGTGATTCAAAGGAGTGGAGGTTCTTATCGTTCTTTGAGCCAAAATACGGTAGAGAATTTTGTGAATATGACGCTTACGGCCGAGGGGGGGGCCGACTCGTATGAACTGCGGACAAGGTGTTTGGCAAAAGAGGGATCGACAAACAATTTCGGAGACGGGTCGGCGGCAAGCGGCGATGGCTTGCAGGTGAATATAAATCAGGTGATATGGTTCAACCGAGATCCTGGGACTGGCGGCACGGGGGCGGCCCATCATCCGGTGTTACCCGCGACCGCATATGACATTTTGGATGCCCATGCTTGGTACGAGAAGCTGGGGTACGCGTATGCCACAATAGATGGGGCTAGGGACGAGGGGAGGGGGAACTTGAGCCCGATACAGCTTTTGGGGGGAACAGTCAAAGGCAATCTGACCGTATATGGGTTTGGATCGAGAGGAACCTCGACAAGTACGGATAGGTTGTCGACAGTGCATCATATTGAGTTGCGCATAGATCAAAATGGGGATGACTATACGGTGCAAAGACTATTTGTTCCCGCCACTGAATTGGGGGGAATAGGTTCGACTTGGAAAAGCAGGCAGGCGATGACTTTGGATACTAGAAAAGTGGCAGACGGGTGGCATATTCTTAGTTGGCACGCGCATATTATCGACCACCAGAACCCTTTTCCTCGCGACGGTAAACAGTTGGCAAGCGAAATCAAGATCCCTATTTGTGTAGCTAACAATAATCCGGCGGCTTGCTCGTGATACAGAGCACAGTCTATTGGAGCTTGTCGAAGAATTGGAGCACCCCCTCTGCCCAGGAACCATCCGATGGCGGAGTGTAGGTTCTCATAACCTGCATCGGATCTTTGTAATGTTTGTCTTGAAGGAAGATCCTCTTAAACTGGGGAGCGATCCTCCTGATGGCTTCCTCGTAACTGTCGAAACGGGTGACTTTGTCGCCGTAAATCCCCCACCCCCAACAGTTGTATGAATTTTCGGGGATGAACTTACAGAGGGTGCTTTCCTGCATGGCGATGGCCACCAACCAGCGATAATCGAAATCATTTTGGTCAGACACCTCGACAATCAGGCCGGCGTATTGTTCCAAGACTGAATTGTAATGGGCTAGATACTGGCGCAGTATTTCAGCCCGAGCGTCGGCGGTCTTGACCGAGGTGACGATGTCAATTTTTCTGTTTGGCAGAGCGGAGAAGACGGTGGTGTAATCCGGGACAGCGATGTTCGGGAGGGTGCTACTGGCTCCGGCAACCTGGGGGACTCGTCTGTTGGTGACGTCGACGTATTCAAGGAGGACCAGCGTGATCAGGAACAAAGAGGCAAAGATAGAGATCTTCTTGATGATGCTTGTAAACATAGCAGGCTACTAGCAGTATGGTGACATAACCGCCAAAGAGTGTCAAGGGACCGGGTGGTGCAGTATTCTTGAATTAGTCCGATCGTAAAACAGAATCTTCCAAATATCTTTTAGCAGAGTGAAATTCTTTTATGAGGTTATTAAGAGTAGAAAATCCAATGAGGCCTTCTAATTCAATAGTATGATCTAATTGTCTTCCGAATTGCGAAACGCTTGTGTCCAGAGGCGAGCGAGCCTTTCGTTCTGCTCGTAGTTCGCCTTGTGATCGTGATAAGGCGACGTTTACAAGATCTAATCTGCTTAGCTCTTGTTTAATGCCAGATACGAGTGCGAGTAAATATTCTGCATTTTCTCGTATATCTTCAGATTTATCCTTAACACTTCGAGCAAATGTTTCATATTCACTCAAGTACGCAAATGCTTTCCCGCCATCTTCCCCAAGTCGATCCCGAGTACGACCCAAGCCACCCTCTTTTGCGCTGGCAATGACGCCACCACGCTCCATAACTTCTCTAATGCGATTTACTATCTCTATCTGTCGAACTATTGCAATTCCTTCATTCTGATTACTAACTAAACCCATTTCAAGATCCAAGGCCTGGAGCTCAAGTGAAATAGCCCTCTGTTCCTCCTCTGGCAATCTATTGAAAGCTTCCTTAAAGTATCTCTCAATCTCAGACTGGCCTTCGGCAGTTAAATTTTTATATCGCAACGCATTCTCCTTTAGAAACGAAAGATGGACTGACACTACAGGAGTCTTAATCTTTCCTTTTTTCTCTTTTGGCGCTACGTCATCCTCAGGTCGTTTTGGCATAGTTTTGTTGATTAATAATGTTTAATTATAGCAGGTTAACTGTCTGGTGCGCCTGGAGGGAATCGAACCCCCACAAACCCAGTTCCGAAGACTGGTGCCCTATCCATTAGGCCACAGGCGCGTAAGGGGTGGGCCCGGTGGGGCTCGAACCCACAACCGCTTCCTTAAGAGGGAATTGCTCTACCATTGAGCTACGGACCCAAGTGGCTCCGCCAAAGGCGGACAGGTATATTTTATCAGGTTGAAGCTGACTTTTCTAAGCTTCGTGCTTGGGTTTGTCGTTGAAGTCGGTTTTGCCGACGATTCTGGCGGTGGTGATGATCTGGCGCATCTCACCGTCCTCGCCTTCGAACTCGCTGCTGCCGGTTAGCTTTTGGTACTCGGTCAGAAAATTGGACAGTTCCAGGGATAGCTGTCTGATCTCAATACGGCTATCCTTGATTTTGAACGAAATATCGTGAGGATGGGTCTGTTGGAGAACATTGGCCTTGGCTTTTGATTTCTCCTTGATGACTTCTTTGGCCTTGTCACTCGCCTCTTTGTAAGCTGGGTCGTTGGCGAGGATATCGTTTAACATCTCAGAGAGTTTGCCGAGATTTTCGCGTTCCCGGTCCAGGCCGGCAATGTGGCCATTGATGAGCGAGGTTAAATTGGTGATGGTTTTGAGAGTTTGTTGATTATCCATAATCTATTTGTTCTAACACCCGGATTTGTCTGAAGCAAGAGGTAAATTATTTGAAGGTCAAAAAAGAATCGGTTAGTTCCTCTAGGTGGAACATGATCCAAGACCAGTTATGGAGGTTGACTATTCTCGGTTCATAATGGGGGGCGACATTGAAGCTGCTTCCTTTGGGATAAACAAACCGTGGTTGAAGTGTCAGATCTTTCAGAAGGTCGTGACTTTTCAAATGAGCCCTCATGATTTTTTCCAGAGGTAAATAGGAATACTTTTTCAGAATTTCGAGACGCTCATATTGGTTGCCGGAGTATTCGCGATTTAATTTTTCATAGCGGGTTTGAGAGATAATACCTGGGCGTATGGTGGTCCTGATTTCTTCATACTCTCTTAACTCCTCCTCGTTGGATACTAGATATCTGGTGGCCCCGAGACAGACATCGGTAAATTCGAAAACGAAGGACTTGAAGGCGGTAGCCATACCCCGGTTGGCCATGGCGGCCAAAGTAAGTAGCATGATGATATTGGCGCTGGCTTCCATCTGGTCAGGGGGAGTACCCTTACAGATTGTCGTTTCTTGGGCTAACTTGTGAACTAATTCGTGAATTCTGATTCCAAGCCAATCGGGAGAGTTGTAAAGATCGCTATATGGATTAATAAAAAGTCCGGTGAGTTTGGCGGTTGTCTGGCAGTCGGACACGCCCAAGACGTGGTTGGCATCACTCCCGTCTTTGGGTACATAGAACAACTTTGATTCATCCGGCTCATCATTGGCTCGATTGATATCTGGCCAGTCAATAAAATCCTCTGCGTTCATTTGCAAGACAACGATTTCAGTCCATTTTTTCAGTCTTTCGACGGTTAATTCTTCCCGCCAGTGGTCAAGGTCGAGTCGGCGGAAAGAATCGCCAAGATGACGACACAGCTGAGCTGCTTCGGCAAAGCTGACGTGCTCGTCATCAGAGTCAATCTCGATACCGGTGGTGAGGTCGTAACGTTTGACCCGAAAAAGCCGGTCCATTTTATCAATGAAAGGAAGAGCTGAGAGAGTACGCCATGTATGCTTGAGAAATTCACGCCGACTCATGTATCCAGCCATAGCGTATTATAACAAACCTAGAGTTAGATTAATTCGGTCACATAAACCTTTAGATTGGTACCGTTATAGTCGAAGTGGAAGGTAATGGGTTTGTCCCTGGTGTTGGTGATGTAGAGGTTGTTGTTGGCGCCGGTACCCGTACTGGCGTTCATGTAGATAGAGACACCAAAGTCATCAGGGACGTCGGGGATATGAGCGACACTTCTGTGGTCCTTGGGCACAACGGTCGTAAGACCGGCATCGAGGGCCGCCCAGTTGATCAAGGAGGCAAGGTGGCAGACGCCATCTCCATAAAGGTAGCCGTCGGAAAGGAAGCCGTCAGAGGCATTAAAGCGAGCCTTAGTGGTAAAGGCAAGACTTCCCTTATACTCAGGACGAACGATTTCGTGGTAGGCGAAGGTCTCTCCGGCCTTGAGGGTCTTCTCAAAGTGGAAAGTAGAGGTAACCTTGGTCCAGTCAATTTCTGATCTTTTGGTGACAGTACCGTTAAGGTAAGCAAGGTTTAGAAGAATATTTTTCTTCATGACCTCGTTGACGCTTTTGACGGCGTATCGGTTCTCAAGCGAGAACTGTTTTTCACCGATAACCTTATCGGTGAAGGTTTCGGGCTTAAGCATGGCTGAGGGGCTGGACATGGCCATGATCACGACGGTAGCGATGGTGGTGGCAAAATCTCCTATCATAGTTTGGTTTATTCAACCTATAGGGGTGTATTATAGCATAATATAGGCCATAAAGCAAGTTTGGGCTATACCGGAAAGTCTGATACATCCACCTAATATCTTCTTTGACAAAATCGGTTGACATTAATCGTTTTTTTACCTCATAATGGGCTCTATGAAGCTTCTGTATCACCGTCTCGGAGAACTGGCTTTGGGGCTGTCTTTGCTGGTTTTGGTGGGTGCTTTTGGTGGCTTTCGGTTAGTTTCTCGCTACCTGGCAGAGCAGAACCCAATCGTGCCTGATAGTCTGACCGGTGAGTACGATTCGGGAGACACCCGGGCTACGTTCCACGGCCATTTTGCCGATTCGACTGAGGTCTATCCCGGGAGGCTGGCCCGGGTCCTCGGCGAGAATTCCGGTCCGAAGCGGATCGAGGTCGATCTGACCAACCAGAAAGTCTATGCTTTTGAGGGTAATCAGAAGATTTATGAGTTCTTGGTCTCTACGGGAAAGTGGTACCCCACGCCTACGGGCACGTTCACCATTTGGGGGAAGTTCCGTTATACCAAGATGTCCGGCGGTAACCCTACGCTTGGTACCTATTACTACCTGCCGAACGTTCCCTACGTCATGTTCTTTGGCAACTCGAAGATATCAGCCTCTAGGGGCTTCAGTCTCCACGGAACCTACTGGCACAACAACTTTGGCCGCCCCATGAGCCATGGCTGTGTCAACATGCGCACTGAGGATGCCGAAGTGCTCTTCTACTGGAGTCAGCCGACCGTGGGTGAGAAGAATGGCACTCGGGCAGAGGCCAACAATCCAGGCACGGAAGTGCGGATTTATGGGGAAACTCCGAAAAATTAGCTTTTTCCCAAAAAAAAAGGACAAGCCGATGGCTTGTCCTTTCGTCTCCTGCCCGGAAGGGCGAGGCTACTACTACTTGCGGAGGATGTCGTACCCTGTGTTGTTTGAGCGGAAGCCCGGCCAGGGGCTGGGATCGTCGGACGCGATGATGCCGTTCCGGACGAGCCAATCCCGAGTGCGGTATTGGATTTCGAGCATTTCCACAGGCCTGAGGGTCGCGCGCCGGAATGTGGTCGTGCCGACGGGGTCGAAGCGCGCCTCGCCCGCATGGGTGCCGGCGTCGGCACCTTCGCCGCCTTTGGAGCGCGTGAGGCCATAGTTTATTGGGCCTTCGCGCTGGTTGAACTGCTGGAATTCGCGGTAGCTCGCCAGGCCAATGACGCCGGCGTTCACCGTGCTGCCGGTAGCCTGCTCGACCACCGATCCTGCCGTGCCGCCGAAAACGAACTGAGCCGTCTCTACCTGGTTGAGGCGGAAGCCGGTGATTTCCCAGGGGCTGGAGATGACCATGCCATGGTTTTCGATCGGGTTGGCGACCTCGTTCTTGAGGGTGTTGCGGCCGTCAACGCTGGAGATGACCTCCAGCCGGCCGTTCACGAACGTGGGGGTGACGCGGATGACGTACGGGCGGCCCAACAGGGCCTCGACGAACGGCATGTCGTCATCTTTGCGCCGGTAGATCGGCTGGGGCATTTCCCCGACCAGGATCTCCACTCTCATGGTGGAGCCGTAAACTGCGAATGTTTGTGACATAGACGAGCCTCCTTAGGGGCATCAAAAAAGTTTCTCCCGGAAAAGTAGCTGCAGGGAGACGAAGCAAACACAAGAAAGCGCCGACCCATTGGTCAGCTTTGGCTTGTGTCCACTTAACTCCCTACAAGAGTTGTCAAAGAACGGGAATATCTTAACACGGAAAAATTATTATGTCAATGTTATGGGCCGTACGATTTTTGCGAAGATATGGCTAGAAGATGCGCAGGCCTAGATTTTTCGTGAAGTAAACCGGGCCGACCATGCCGCCGGCCGCTCTCCAATCTCTGACTTCGAAGACAATATTGTGTCTACCTTGACTGAGATTGACCGGAAAGTTTTTGGGAATGTCGCGGATGCCCTTGCCGCCCGTCCCCACCGGCTGACCGTCGATTTCAATGCGGTATTGGTCCCCCACTGCCTCGGCACGAAGGGTCATCTCGCCGCCCGGATAGTCAAAGCCGGTGCGGAAGGTGGCCCAGCCTTCGTAGACGTTCGCGCCGTGATTGACCAGGGGTGTATCGCAGACGGTAGGAGTCCAGTTTTCTCCGTCGGTACTCATTTCCCAGTCGCCCAGAACAATGGCGTCGCCAATAAGAGGGCCGATTTCCGGAGCCGGACCGGTGCGTGCCTGTAGGACTTGCCACAATAGCTGTCCGGCAGGAGTATCGTGACGGAAGGCGGAAACGACCCGACGTTCGCCCTGGGTGGTGAACTCGACCACCAGGGGGTGTTTTATTACTTCACCCGGGTGGAGGTCCCACATTTCCACAAGCACGCGGGTGCCTTCGGTCTGACTAAGCACCCGTCCGGATAGCAGTTCAAAGACACACTCCCGCTGAATCAGATCTTCCGGCAAGTCCTGATCGTAGATTTTTATCCACGGACTCCACCAGGTGTGTTCAGGGCATTTCCATTCACCCTTCCTTGGACCAATAATATGGCCAAGACTCGGATCGGCTTCGGGAATGCGGCGGGTGGGCGCCCCCAGATGGTCAGTGTGCCACGCCCAGTCCTCGGGACTATACTTTGGCTCTCCGCTGTAGGTAAAGAGCCCCAGAGGAACGCTGTCAAGGTCGCGAATTGAGTTTAGGACGTAGCCGGTGTCAGGTAGGGCTTGTGCCAGGGTTTCGATCTGGAAGCGGCGCACCTCTATGCCTTGAGTGTGCGGCCCGCCCGGCGGGGTATCAACGGCCATGGTTTCTCCCAGAAGGAGTGGTTTTTGGAGATTAAGGTCCTTCATCCTTTTGGGGTAATAAATCCATTGGGCATTGTGAAGATAGGGATGCTCATCGTGAAAGTCGCCGGCACGCTCGTCGCCGACCCAACTGCTGTTGTCCAGAATCAGTGCGCCCGGAATGAGACGGTGGCCGAGGTCCATTATTTCCTGGATGAGTGCGGGGTCGGTTTGAGTGTTTTCACAGGTTAATGTTCGCAGAATGACCGAGTCGTAGGGTCCGTCGTGGCGGAAAAGTTCCTCGAATTCTTTGATCAGACTTCTGTCGTGAATTGGTTTGTCCCAGACGGGGTATTCCTGCCAGACAAACATTCCCATTTCGTCGCAGAGCTGGTAATAACGCTCCGGGGGGGACCCAAAGACAGAATTTGATCAGATTAAACCCCAGCGCCTTGACGTCTCTGATCTCCTGACGCATTTGTTCCTCGGTCGGCCAGGGTTTGCCCCCATGCTCCGGATACAGACCCCAGTGGAGAATACCGCGGGTTCGGAAAGGTTCGCCGTCAACCAAGAGTTTGGTGCCTTCGACGGAGGCTCGGGATGCGACGGATGGGCGGAGAATGGTGGGACAATCCTTTACCACAACCCGGCGGGCGCCGGTCCAGTGGATGCCGACTGCCGGCAAAAAGCCACCGGTGACGTGACTGACATCTTCACAGATGACTTCAAGCTCGTTCTCGTTCCCGAGGGCCTTGGTAATTTCGAATTCAAAAGGAGTCCAGGCACCGAGGTGTTCGCCGATTACTTGTTGGTTGACTTTGACGGTAGTTTTGGTGGCGGCCTGTTCGACGCGCACCCACATTCGTTCTGCGGTTCTTTCAAATCTCACTTTTTGAAATTATATACTCTTTAGGTTTTTGACTCTTTTCGTCAACTCGCTCGCCCCCACACCTTCGTTCACCCACCATATGCTATAGGTTGAATTTCCTGGCAAGATAATCTAAAATATCCTCAGTCGTATTGAACATACGAAATTGCACATAATAGTTCGGCCAAAACCCATAGGAGGTAAATATGGCCAAGTTGAGACTTTCCGAAGTCGCAAAATCGGAGAAAGAACTTCTGGCGGCATTGTCTGAGGCGGATGCGAAGACTACCATCAACGCGATGAATCTCTCGATGGCAGACGAAGCGTTGCTGAAGGCAGAGATTGCTGGAATGCGCATCGTGGCGTCGCGGCCGGCGCAGAATGACGCCCTTGATGCCGGCCTGGCAGCGCTCGGGCCCGGTGGAGTGGGGACGGCGATGGTCGTTACCCGCGTCATGGAGCTTCTCAAGGGGAAGCAAATGCGTTATGAGGCGCCGCTGTCCCTGAACGAACTCGCTGGGCGTCTCCAGACGCGTCTCGGAGACAAATTCCGTGTGACGCGATCCGGCGACTCGATCGTCCTGACCTCGCTTGCCGACGGCTCGCGCCTTTGCGAAGTTCGCCTCAGTGTTGAAGCCGAGGACACCAGCGTGGTGATCAGCCGGCCGAACACGGACAAGGCAAAAGGCACCGCGGCCGATGTGGCCGATGAAACCCTGCGCCGGATGACCAACCCCGGTGGCTTCGGCCTGGAAAACCTGCTGAACCTCGGCAAGAAGGTTATCTCCACAGCCATTGAGACGGCTGGGGAACTCGCTGAGATGAATGCCGTGGTGGACACGGTCGAAACCTATGGCGTGCAGGTTGAAAATGCGCTTGCCGACCTGAAAGCCGATCTGGCAAAAGATGCCAGAGACGAGGCGCAGAAGGAGTTTGTCGCGACTCACTGCCAGTACTGCAGCTTGCCGATCGAGAGGGGCGCGGCGATGTGCCCTCAGGGGCATCCCCAGGCCTGACCCTCGGTCATCGAAATGAACCCGTCCCCCAAAAGGACGGGTTTTTTATTGCTGCTTGTGTTAGAATTTTGCCCATGAAGGGAGTAATAACCGCAGGCGGACTTGGAACCAGGTTGAGGCCGCTGACGTATGTAACCAATAAACATTTATTGCCTGTTTACGACAAGCCGATGATCTACCGTCCGATCGAGACTTTGGTCAGGGCCGGGATCGACGAGATTATGTTGATAGTGGGCGGTCCTTTTGCCGGAGATTTCATTAGAGTACTCAAAAACGGAGAGGCTTTTGGTCTAAAACATCTTGAGTATGCATATCAAGAAGGTGAAGGGGGTATTGCTGACGCACTTAGACTGGCTAGGAGTTTTGCTGATAATGACAATGTTACGGTAATTTTGGGTGACAATTGTACTAACGCTGATATTAGTGAGGCGGTACGAGAATTCAGGGGAGGGGCAATGATTTTCTTAAAGGAAATTGACGATCCGGAGAGATTTGGGGTGGCCACCATTGAAGGTGGAATAGTAAAGAGGATAGTCGAGAAGCCACAAGTGCCGGAGAGTAATCTGGCCGTTACCGGTGTCTATATTTATGACCCCACGGTTTTTGACAAAATAGACAAAATTAAACCTTCGCCAAGGGGCGAACTCGAAATTACGGATTTGAATAATCAATATTTGGAAGAAGGTCAACTTCGGTGGTCGATGCTTGAGGGATATTGGTCCGACGCGGGATCTTTTGAAACGCTTGCCGAAGTTAATGCCTATTGGGCAAGAAAAGAAAGACGGTAGACGGGTTCTTTTGTGGGGTAAAATAGCAAGATGATAGAAAGAAGCCTTTCGGAGGATGAGTTGGCTGATGTTATTGATGAGAAGATTCATGGCAGGGGCGGATCTGGCGGTGGTGGAAAAAAGAAGAAAGCTGAATCTTGGGGGAGTAAAGGGAGAAGGATCCACAAGGGATCAGAGGCGCGTCTTGGTCAAGTGGATAATGCCATGGACAGAAGAGAGAACGACGAAAAGTCCCCAGCTGACGAAGTCGATAGTATCTTGAGATACTTATCGGAGCAGGACGGAGAGAATCCGTCAGTCCCAGGGCTGACAAAATACCTGGACTGGCTGATGCAATACATAAATAATCCGGATTCAATGCGGATTACAAATGACGAGTGCGGAAAATGGGAGCAGTTCACGGCCAGTGTTCATGCCGGCGGTAGTGGCCGGCAAACGAGTAGAAATGCCCGGGCCAGGATACATTTGATTACCGGCATAAGAGCTAGTGCGGAGGAATCGCGGAAAGCCATGCCAAATCAGGAGTTGGTTATGGAAAAGCTAAGGGTCAAATTGGTTACCCATGTTAGTAACTGGAGGAAGCTGATGAGGTTAAATGCGGGCGAAATAGTAAATAAGGCGGATCTTGATTCCGCTGTTCTTAACCGTCTGGTCGAGGCAGATTTTTCCTGACGGGCTTTTTGGGGTTCTTCCTGTGGTTTACGTAAATCGGAGGATATACTAAGTATTATGGAACCTGTAATTGAAGCTGATGTGGTACTGCAAAATAAGGGCGTCTTGCCTCAAATAAAAGATAAAGCTATCAAAGAAACGAAGTTGCGAGATGAATTGCGTGGACTGTTGGTACCGGTAGGCAAACATGAGCCCCGTGTAATTTCAGAAGAAATTAAAGATAACATAGAGAAATTCGCTGTTCCGGAAAATGGTATTGACCCCAAAATTCAATCCATACGTAACGATGTCGTCCAATATTTTAGACACCAAGCTTCAGGGGAAGGATTGATCGAAGAAGGACAGTTCGAATTAAAAGTGTTATTCGTGCGCAAAGGTTTCTTTCCTGACGAAGATACTGTAAAAGGCTATTATTTCCCATTGGAAAGAATGGTTGTGGTTCTTTATCCTGAGAATCTGGATCAATTTGGCATTTTTCAAGTTTCGACGGTTCTGTTCCACGAATGTCGTCATGCTGTTTCAAGACAGAGGGGTGTTATACGGATAAAACCTGATCAAACAGCTAATTCAACCGATGAATTGGAGTATGACAGTATTGATGTTTTGGCGGGTATGGATAAGATGAGCATGTCATCGTCGAAAGATCTATTAGAAGAGATATATACCGAAGGATATACGGCAACAAACATCAAGAATATTGATAATCCATTTGTCGCTGAAAGCATAAAGTTTGTCACCGCTAACGCGATTAAGCAAGGTCTTGACCCAAAGCTAATTACGACTTTTTTGAGGGTTGATGACAGCGCGGTTTTTAAAACTACAGAGTACACCCATATTCTGCAAATATTTTTTCTTTTGCGGGATGAAATCCCCAATTTGCTTGAAATTTTCGCTGATGTACGAATTGGTAAAACCGGTGCTAGGAACAAGTTAGCCAAGGAGATTATTCTTCACTTCAACAAAGATATTCTGGCGATGTTACTGGAAAGCGGTACCCAAGAGGCCTCTTTGTTGAAAACTATTATTGCCGCAAAACGATAGTTTATTCAGGCCTCAGTTGATTTATTAAACCTTGCCAAGTGTTTTGGGGTTCTTCCCGATGAGATCTTAGAACCGGTTTGTGCGCAAATTGCAAAATTACGAGAGTTATTTACGCCCTCATATGTTTCAGGATAACGTGGCCTAGCGACATATTGAACTTGTATAATCGTTGTAATGGCTACTACAAACGAAGAGGTGAAATATGAGATTCAAGAGAATCCAAGTCTTACAGAACTAAGTTGTTTCTTGGAGAACGCTTTTAACGCATTGACTCCTGGAGATCAGGCTAGTTTCGATGTGGAGAATAAAGGCCAAACTCTTAAGGAGTGGCTTGACATCGATCAGGTTAAGGATTATTTGAAGCATGGTTTTTTGCTTGAAGCAAGAAATGAGGACGGAAAGTTATTAGGTATTGTCTTATTTGGGAAACAAAATCCTATTAGTTGGCCAGATGGTAATAAAGCTGAGATGTTCGTACTAGCAGTTGACTCTTCCACTCGCGGACTTGGAATCGGTTCGAAGCTTGTAGAAATGGCCGAAAATGCTGCAAGAGAAATGGGGGCAAAAAGCCTGATCCTTAGTACCCATGTTCTTCTAACGGCAGATCATAAGTTTTATGAAAAATTGGGTTTCGTCAAGATTGGGATTTTGAAAGAATACTACGGCAACGGTGACGCTGTATTTTACTCAAAGAAATTAAATTAATTTACATTTGGATATACATTGATATATCAATATATATCATATTATTGGGTCACTGGCTGGATGAGTGTAGAATTTATTTAGCTTTCCAAAATGATTTTCCCGACGCTTGTTTGAAAGTCTTTCAGACGGTTTAACGCCTCATTGTAGGACCTAATTTTCTTTTCTAGACCATCAATGTATTCTTGATCGACCCTTCTGCCATTTTTCAATTCCCCACCGTTTTCTACGAGAGCGATTCTAAAGACTTGAACGTTAGCCTCAGTTTCTTGGATTTTGGATTCAAGATAAGTCTTGGTCGAATTACCCGCTGAAATGAAAATAGTCTGTTCAATGTGTCCGAGTGCAGCCTCGAGACTACTTAGCCAGGATAGGACCAAGGTTTGGTTTAGCTCTCCATCTGCTACTAGGTCTTGGTTTTCAAAAAGGAAGCCGAACAGTTGCCGGTATATGTCCGAGCCAACCTGGTTTCCATATTTAGCTTGTAGTAGTGGATACATCTCTTTGGTAACGTAGTCCCAAAGGTTTCGGCCAGCACCATAGTGCTCAGGACATACCTTTGCCTCATGGTGAGTTGATACGAAGCCGAGAATATAACAAGCATCAAGATCCCCTTTTTGATATAAATCAAGCAGTCGATCAAGCTCCTCCGAGTGCCATCGAGTAAAAAGCATGTCGAGCACTAATCCTCTGAATCTTAATTGAAGGGTATTTTCGAAAGTGGTTTGCTCGGGTGTGCCTTGGGCTTCTTTTGGTTTCCCCATGCTCGAAATGATACCATTTTTGGAGCTCCCTACAAGGTTATGGGGTGTTTTGGGGTTCTTGATGATGAGTTCTTGGAACCGATTTGTGCGCAAATGAAACTCCCCGGCCTGAAAGGCCGTGGGTTTCTCGCCAAGGAAGAAATATCCTTAGTGCGTCTTTCATCCTCGGCCTGAAAGGCCGAGGTTTTCTCGACGCCAGCGATAAAGAGAATGATGGAGATATATGTGACCGTTATTCCTAAAATATCTCAATATCTACAACAATCGCTGTAAAGTTGTCATTCACCCAATCGTCATTTGCTTTTTTTACAAGTGCTTCGGTTGCATCCTTAGGGTTCTTTCCTGTGATCAGTTTCGCCAAGTCTTCATCTGGGACTGCCTGCCAAACACCATCGCATTCTAATACTACGCGGTATTTACCAGGAGCCAATATTTGTTTTGATACTGTTGGGTCAGCAGATACTGCTTCACCAAAAAACTTATCCCCCAAAGCTCTAACAACGTTTATTCCGACATTTCCAACCATAATTCTTCCTCTTGCAATTTGAGCACCTGTAGCTTTAACGCGTTCCACTTCTTCTTCATCACTAAGGGTATGATCTTTTGAAATCCTTTGAGCTGTTTCTTCGCCTTCACCGAGTTTAATCAATAGAACTCTGGTGTCACCGACATTTGCGACCGTTAGCGAGTTTCCTTCTAACAAAACTGAGGCTGCGGTGCATCCATATGGAAAACCAGAATCTTCTATTCCTTTATCAATTTGGTGAAACGTGTCTCGCAGTGCTTCCTCAGGCTGTTTGTCTAAGTTAAGATTTTCAATTACTATTTCCTCAACAGTTTCTCTCGCCAGGTTTGAGCCATCTGACCCACCGTGACCATCAAACACTGCAAAAAAGGATTTTTCCACACCATCGTTTTTTGAGGTATTGAGTTTTGTAACTGTAAGATGAGTGTCCTCCATTGAGCTTCTGTGTCCAATTGACTCAGTAACACCTACAGAGACCGTGCTTTTAATGATCCCTATAATTTCTTTTTCATTCATAGTATTTATCTTAATATATTCATACTTTTTGGACGAGCAAGGTGTAATGACATGTATATACCGATATATCAATCTATATCACCTTTTTGGGTGAGTGACGGGAGTCGAACCCGCGATCTCCTCCTCCACAGGGAGGCGCTTTGAACCAACTAAGCTACACCCACCATACCCTTATATTTTAACCTATTCATGGCTGACTTTGCTAAAATAGGCGTATCGGGGTGTAGCTCAGATGGCTAGAGCGCTGCGTTTGGGACGCAGAGGCCGGAGGTTCGAGTCCTCTCACCCCGACCATGGAAGTTCTGAAGTCTGCATTTGATATCGAGAAGTTTCAGCCTGGTATTTATCTCTATCTCGGAAGGTATCAATGCGATAGGGATATAAAAATCCTTGGTTGGTTTGGACCGTTTTCTTCCGGTGGTGAAGCTCGACAGAACATTCCTGATTGGTGGCGGCAAGATGGTTTAGAAAACCCGAGAGTGCTATTTCGAATTTTTTGCCCTCGAAATTTGGTAAAATACGAGTGAATTAGCGGGTGTCGTATAACGGTATTACCTCAGCTTTCCAAGCTGATGACAGGGGTCCGACTCCCCTCACCCGCTCCGTGAGTGAAAAAAAGAACTAGTTTGGACCTGATGACCCCCCACCACCAATGGATAGCGGAAATTTGGCAGATTGGTATGGGAGTGGAATGGATTAGTGTCCTAGGGAGGACTCGAACCTCCGACCCCCTGCTTAGAAGGCAGGTGCTCTATCCGGCTGAGCTACTAGGACATGGTGCCGAGGGCGGGACTCGAACCCGCACTCCTTTGAAGGGAACGGGATTTTAAGTCCCGCGTGGCTACCATTTCACCACCTCGGCGATACATGGGTATTATCTCACGGCTACCAAACGATTGAAAACTTGATTATTGGGAAATGGCCGATTGTCCGCGGTTGGTACGTCTGCGATCGATCTCGGTCAGATACTTCTTGCGTAAGCGGAGGGAGACCGGGGTGATCTCCAGGAGCTCATCGCCCTCGAGGAAGTCCAAAGACTGCTCCAAACTCATGACGGTAGCCGGAGTAAGTTGGATGACACCATCTGAGGCTTGGGAGCGCATGTTGGTGAGCTTCTTGCCTTTGGTGACGTTGATCTCAATATCCTCTTCCTTGGCGTTGACGCCGATGATCATGCCCTCGTAGACCTCCGTTCCCGGCCCGACGAAGGTGATACCACGACCCTGGGCGTTTTGGAGGCCATAAGCCAGAGCCTCACCGGTTTCTGAGGAGATAAGTACTCCACGGCGGAGCTTGGGCAGAGGGTTGCCTACAGGCTGGTAGCCGGTCACCTGGGAACTGAACACGGCGGTGCCCTTGGTAGCCGTCAGAAGCAGGCTCCTTAGGCCGATGATGTTCCTGGTTGGGATGGTATAGGTGAACTCGGTCTCGACGCCGTAAATGGGCTCCATTTTGACCATCACCCCAAGACGCTTGCCGATCTCCTGGGTGATAGTGCCCAGATACTCACTGGGGACGATGATACTGACCTCTTCGACCGGCTCCTGACTGATGCCATCGATGGTCCTGACGATGACCTCGGGTTTACCGACTTCCATTTCATAGCCCTGACGACGAAGGGTTTCGAGAAGAATAGCCAGGTGGAGTTCGCCTTTGCCGGAGATCTGGAACTTACCGCTTTCGAGCTTTTCGAGTTTGAGGGAAAGATTGGTTTCAAGCTCTTTGTAGAGGCGGTCTTCCAGCTGACGGCTGGTGGTGAACTGGCCTTCGCGGGCAGAGAAAGGCGAGGTGTTGGCGGCGATGGTCATATGAAGAGTTGGCTCGGTGAGCTTGGGGGCGGCTAGGGGCTCGGTATCCGCGGCATTGGCAATAGTGTCACCGATCTTAGCATCGGATACTCCGGTCAGGGCAACAATATCCCCGGCAAAAGCCTCGTTTGTTTCGTAGCGAGAAAGACCGCGGGAAAGCTGGACGGTCTCAATGGTGTAACTTCGATTGTTTCCGCTTAGGACAACTTTGTCGCCGGGTTTGATGCTGCCGCGGAAAATTTTACCGATGATGTAACGGCCTTTGTGGGAGTCGTAATCGAGGCTAGAAACGAGCATTTTGAAGCTGCCCTCGAGTGAGTTTTCCGGTGAGGGAATGTATTCCAGGATGGCGTCCATCAGCGGGGTGATGTCTCCCGGCTGGTTGAAGTCGGTTGGTAGTTCTTTGAAGGCTTTGCCGTCGCGGCCGACTGCGTAGAGAATCGGAAAATCGAGCTGTTCGTCTCGGGTGGCCAATTCGAGAAAGAGATTGTCGGTTTTGTCGATCACTTCAGGAACGCGGGCGTAGGGTTTATCGATCTTATTTATGACCACGATGATCTTCAGGTTGAGTTCAAAGGCTTTTTTTAGCACAAAACGGGTCTGGGGCATCGGTCCTTCCTGGGCGTCGATGATCAGGAGGGCGCCGTCGGCCATACCGAGAGTCCGTTCGACCTCGCCGGAAAAATCGGCGTGTCCCGGGGTATCGATGACGTTGATCTTGACGTCGTGGTAGGAAATGGCGGTGTTTTTGGCCAGGATGGTAATCCCCTTCTCCCGTTCAAGGTCGTTGCTGTCGAGGATGGTGGTCTGGCTCATTTCCGCCTGATTGTCACGAAAAATATGACTCTGCTTCAAGAGGGCGTCAATTAGGGTCGTTTTGCCGTGGTCAACGTGGGCAATGACGGCGATGTTTCTGATCTTTCTGTCTGTCATATTATTATGGGTCTACGTTCTCTGGCACAAAAAAACCTGTTGCCAGGTTAATTCAGCCCGAGCAGGCGTTAACGAGTGGCCCTATTTTACCAGTTTTGAGTCAAAATTGCCACTGTTTGTGCCTGGAGTAATCAGAGAAATGGAGAGGCCGGCCAGACCGGCGCCCAGGAGTAGTCCGCCGATGACGTCGGTGGTCCAGTGTTCTCCTAGAGAGACGCGGGAAAGCAACATCAAAAACAGGAAGAGATAGCAGAGAAGAGAGAGGCTCTTTTTGCTCCTTTGTGATAACTTTTTGGATTGGAAGATCAGATAGCCGACCAGGACGGTCAGAAAGGCAGTACGGAAGCTGTGGCCCGAGGGATATGAGTGGCCGGTTTGGACATAGGCGGAAGGGAAGAGAACCTCCAGGTTGTAACGAAAGAATATGTTCGGGGGGCCGGGATGATAGAGAAAGGTTTTTCCAAGTAACTCGATACCGGTACCCAAGGCAAACATTAGTAGAGTGATCAGGCTGCGGTGGAGTTTCATGAAAAATAGGGCAATCAAGAGAAAAAAAGTGGTGATCTCGGCGGCTCCCAGTAGACTAAGGAAGGAAAGAGGGGTGTCGAGTGTTTTGGTTAGGCGACTTTGAATTACGACGGTTATATCTTGGTCAATTTGGGCGAGGACTCCGGAGAGCACCAGGAGAGAGAAAATAAAAAAAGCTGCCAGCATGACGATGGCAAACTTAGTTGATTTCATCACTCTAATATATCCTAACCCAGTTTGCCGGTCCAGATAACATCCTCCCGGCGGAGACTGCCGCCGGCGATACAAATGCGGTCGATAGTAATTTCACTTTTGAATTCAGTCTTTACCGTTTCAAGGGCTTCGTCGGTTGCGGTTGGAACCGTGCGGCGGAGGATCTTGAGAAAATCGGTGGTGATGGCGCGGAAACCGGGCAGGACGGATGACGTTTGGTAGACCAGTTTCCGGGTGAGGCCGGTATCGAATTTGGCGATGATACTGGTGTCCAGTTTCTCGAAACCGGTGACAGTGAGGGAGAAATGTTTTAGGACTGAAACCAGGGGGGTTAGTTTTTGGATGAGGAAGTCGTTGCTGACCAGATCGTCGAGAGTGGTGTTGACGAGAATGGTGAGGTGCGGAAGGGTGGTGGACTCGGCCTCTTCCAGTTTTTTCTCCTCGAGGAGTTTCTGGCGCAGAGAGAAAACTTTGTTGACAAATTTCTCCTCCGGTAAACCAAAAATAGCGATTGGTCGGCTCATGTATCTATTATATCCCCTACCCAGCTGGCGAACGTAAAACCCCACCTCGGGCAGCATCATCTGATGCCACCTCCGGTGGGGATTTTTGCACCTGCGCGTGTCGGAGAGGCCAGATGGCCACGCGCCGGTGACTTACGGTGATTGCGTCGGCGAGTTTGCCGGCACGTTTTCGGCGGGCAGGGCGATCACGGGAGCGGCATCGCCGCCGCCGGTGATCACGACCACGCTGGGGTCGATGCCGCCCTGACTGAGCCAGACGAGCTGGAGGTATTCCAGGCAGGCAGTTTCGCTGACCATGCCGGCGGTATTGCAGGCCGCTCGCTGACCTGCGGCCAAGGTAGTGACCACCTTGACCTGGGTTTCAGCGCGGATCAATGCAGTCTCCTGCTCGACCTGTGCGGCTGCCTTTTCGGCGTTGGCCACGTCCACCTTGGTTTGGGAGAGCTGGGCTTGGTCGTAGGCGTCGTTGATCGCCTGTGACGCAAACTGCCAGTTCTTGAGCCCCACCATGGTGACGCTGATGCCGTGGGACTTGAACCACTCGAAGGTGGCCTGGAAAATCCCGGTTTCGACATCTGAGCGTTTGTTGGTCAAGTCGCGAGGGTCGAACTTCGAAAAGGCTGAAGCGACGTCCGTCTGGACGGCGTTTTGCCAGCCGGCCATGACCACGTCCTGGTCGCCGTTGAAACTGCGAAACTGGGCTGTCCAGTCGATCGCGCTGGCATCGGTGGTGAAGCAGACCACCACGGTTAGCGACGCCCCGTTTTTCGACGACGGGGTGAACGTCGGGCACCACTGGTAGTCCTTCTGCGCCGGGTACTCGTAGCGTGTCCAGGTCCAGAGCGGAACTTCGGTGACGCCGGCGCCGCGCAGGGGAATGATCGGTTCGCCCGTCTGGCGGTCGATCACCAGGACGTACTGGTTAGGTCGGACGACGATGTGCGTCTGGCCCCATAAAACGCCTGAAGCGGAGAGGACGAGGACGAGGCTCGGGATGACAGCGACGGCCTTTTCGCCCCGGTTGAACGTGTCGCTGAAGATCGCCCAGAGGGTGGCAACCAGGGCGACGATGCCCAGGAGGACCAGCAGGAGCTGGATCCATCCCGATGTGAGTAGCACTGACATGTTTTAACCTCTTTCTGAAGGGTGAATGCGAATTGGGCTGCCGACGTTTCCTTCCGTCTCCGGCGAAAGGAAGTAAGTGAACTTGATGTCAGCAGAGGTCAATAGCCATGAGGCGACTGAGTTCTGCCGACGCATTTCTTAAAGTGCAACGGGGATACTTTACCATAGAACGGGAAATTATTCAACTATAGGATATTCTTGCGAGCCTCGAGTTGCCGAGCCTGGATTCGAACCAGGAATATTCTCCTCCAAAGGGAGACGTCCTACCATTAGACGACTCGGCAATGCGGGCCCCAAATGGGGTCCCTTCGGGATATATTTTACAACCTACGCTTCAAATACGCCCGACCATATCCTGACTTTAACTGTTTTTCCCTCAAAATTGCTTTTTCTCTTGTTGAGCAGGCTTCGTAATATATTAACTTAAGTGGTCTTCGGTTTTTGGTAGCTTCAACTTGTCCACAATTATGCTGGGCGATTCTATGTCTGAGATTATCTGTCCAACCGATGTAAATTTCGTTATCAAACTGGCTCTTCAAAACGTAAGTGTAGTACACGTCATTATATTTTACCTGCCCGCAATGCTACGCATAGCGTTGCAGGCGGGCCTCATCTAAATATAGTAAAGTTAAACTATATGGCTGCCCCTATGTTTTTTGACATCTACAATCTGGTGCGTTCGGCCAACCTGACCCCAGAGAAGGATCTGGACGATGCCCAAAAAACAGCGGTTCATCTCGCCGTTCCTTTGCACGACGTCTTGATTGGCAGGAGGCTGATCGCGAAGGATGTTTTGGGTAATTTGATGGCCAAGTCAATGGGGATCGAGTACATTGACCTGAAAAGGATCATGGTGCCAAAGGAGATCCTCACTTTGGTAAAAGAGGAGCTGGCCAGAGAACGACGGGTGATCCCCTTTGCCCACGAAGGCGGCGCGCTTCGTCTGGCGATGCAGGACCCGAAAGATCTGGAGACGATCAACTTTATCCGCAAGGTTACCGGTTTGACGGTGATCCCCTTTCTGGCATTTGAAAGAGACATAAAATTCGGATTACATCAATACAAATCCAGTTTGGCGGATACCTTTACCAAGTTACTGGAACAAGCCAAGAAAAGGCACGGACACGTGACGCTTCAGGAATTGGCTGAGGATGTTTCTGTCGTCGAGGCGGTTAACCAAATGCTCGAGTATTCGGTAATCCAGGAGGCGTCTGATATCCACATCGAAGCCTTACCAGATCTGGTTTTGGTCCGTTACCGTATTGACGGCGTCCTGCATGACATGATTTCTTTACCCAAGGATCTCCACGCGGCGATCGTGGCCCGCATCAAAATCCTGTCGACCCTGAAACTTGATGAGAGCCGGCTACCCCAGGACGGCCGGTTCAAGTTCGAGTCGGAAGAGAGGGACGTTGTTTCCTTGCGTGTTTCGGTACTACCGACCGTTGAGGGTGAAAAAGTAGTCCTCCGTTTGTTGGAGAGCGGCGAACCGGAATTTTCTTTGGAAAATCTGGGCTATGACTCGGCCAGTGTCGTAACGATCAAGCGCATTTTGACACGACCGCATGGATTGATCCTGCTGACGGGGCCAACGGGCTCAGGCAAGACGACCAGTCTTTATACCATGCTTAATCTGTTAAATACCGGTGAGGTGAATATCTCAACAGTCGAAGATCCGGTCGAGAATCACATCAGAAGAATCAATCAGACTCAGGTTAACCCGCAAATTAACTTCTCTTTCGCTGAGGGTTTGCGTTCTTTGTTGCGGCAAGACCCTGATATTGTTATGGTTGGAGAAATTCGTGACGCCGATACCGCCGGCATTTCGACAAATGCGGCGATGACGGGTCACCTGGTGCTTTCGACTTTGCACACCAATGATGCTTCGGGAGCCATCCCCAGGTTAATTGATCTGGGCGCGGAACCTTTCTTGGTGGCGTCTACGCTTGAATTGGTGATCGCCCAAAGGTTGGTCCGGAAGCTGTGTACCCACTGCTCTGTTTCAAAAGCGACCGATCCGAACGTCGTTAATTACCTGGTGGCCAGCGTCAGCGAACCAGCCGAGAAAGAACTGTTGGCCAAGATCATTCCGGCCGAGACGAGGGTGGCGCCGGGATGTAATTTTTGTAACTACAGCGGTTTCTCGGGAAGGACCGGTCTTTATGAGCTTTTTACGATTAATGATGAAATCCGCCAGTTAATTTTGGACAGGTCGACGGCCAAAAAAATAAAGGACGCGGCGATCAGGAATGGGATGCATACGATGCTGTTTGACGGTGCGGCGAAAGTCGTCGCCGGAGTGACCACGGTCGAGGAAGTGCTCAGAGTTACTTTTGACTAATATAAAATATGCCAGAATTTGAATACAAAGCCGTCAGCCGTGATGAATATAAAAGCGGGCGATTGCAGGCGGGCTCGGAGCTTGAGGCCCAAACAATGCTCTCTGAACAGGGATTGACGGTGGTTAGCCTGCGAGTTCGAAACCCCCTGGAAATTGGGATCCTGACAAATTTTTTCATTCGGCTGGACCGGGAGTTGAACGAAAGAATGTCAGTTGCGGAGAAGATCCTTTTCACCAATCAGCTTTCTTCGATGATCAAAGCCGGTTTGCCGATTTTGGACGCCCTGTCTACCTTTGTTGATCAGAAAAGCGCCACCGGTTCCGGCAGAGTGATCAGTAAAATTATTTTGGAAGTACAGTCGGGGGTGAAACTTTCTGAGGCCTTTGCCCGTTTTCCAAAAATTTTTCCCCCAGCGTATCTGGCGGTCGTCCGTGCGGGTGAAGGTAGTGGTACCTTGGCTGAGAGCTTGGGTTATTTGGCCATGCAGTTGCGGCGGGAAAACGAACTTGCCAGCAAGGTCCGATCAGCTTTGATCTATCCGATTGTTGTCGTCACCGCGATGGCTGCAGTGATGATTTTTATTAGTGTGTCTATTGTTCCGAAAATTTTACTTTTTGCCCAGAGTTCGGGACAAAAACTACCTGGATATACCTTGGCGCTGGCAAGTACGGTTGCCTTTTTTGCCGAGTATTGGTATTTGATGCTGGTACTGGTCGGGCTTTCGGTTGTTGCGCTGATCGGTTTTTCGCGAAGTTCTTACGGGGATCGGCTTCTCGGCCGGTTGAGTTTGAGACTTCCCGTGGTGGGGCCGTTGGTGATTCGTTACAACCTGGCCCGTTTTTCGCGGGTTTTGGGTGGATTTTATATTTATGGCGTGGAAGTTGTTTCATCATTCGATATTTTGGCGGCGAGTTTGGGTAACCCGCTTTATCGCGATGCCTGCATTCGCATCAACGACCATTTGACTGCCGGAAAAAGTTTGGCCGATGCAGTTTTTTTCGAAAAAGAACTTTTTCCCTCGATCATGACTAGATTGATCAGGGGTGCCGAAAAAACCGGAAACCTTGGTAATACACTTGACAGGCTGGCGGCCTATTACGAGGAAGAACTTGAAGTGGCCCTACGCAATCTTTTGTCGTTGATCGAGCCGGCGATGATTTTTGTTTTGGGCTTCGGAGTTTTGGGATTGGCTTTGATAGTGATTGTTCCTATTTACAAAATTACCTCGACTCTGAAGTGAACAAAGGCTTCACCTTCCTCGAGGTGGTATTGGTCGTGGCGATCACGGTTGCAGTTACGGCCGCAGGTGTTGCCGGCCTATCTCAACTTCAGGCGGTTTTTAAGCTTCGGAGCGCCGGTGACGAGATCAGGAGCCAACTTCAGTATGGAAGGGAACTGGCAATCGCTAATAAAGATCAGCTGAGTTATGAAATAAGTCTGGTTTCCGGCATAGTGATCTTGAGATCAAACTTGGGAGAGATCGCTCGTTTTCAATCACCCGCCGGTATCACTTATAGTCCCAGCTCATTTAACTGGGGTTTTACTCCCCTGACCGGTCAACTCACCGGTTGCGTCCTGTCTTGTCAATTAACACTTACCTCAACGGGTAATACCGAATTGGTAATTTTCCAACAAAATGGCATTGTCAACTAAGTCAAATCAGGACACGCCGCAAGCTTTGCCCGCCAGCAATGCTGAGCACAGCTCTGCGGGCTGGCAAGCAGGCGGGCAGGGTTTTTCTTTGGTGGAAATATTGGTATCGATCTCGCTGATGATGGTAATTGTGGTGGGAAGCCTGTCCGCAAATAGTTTGGCCAGCAACAGTGTTGGTTTGAATAAACTCAGAAGCCGGGCGAACTTGTTGGCAAAGGAAGGAATGGAGGCTCTTTTGAGTGTCCGCGCGGGGGACTTTAATTCTTTGGGGTTAGGCGACTTTCATCCGGTGATGAATTCCGGATTGTGGACGTTGGTTTCCGGATCTGAAACCGTCGGTCAGTTTACCAGAACGATCACTTTGTCACCGGTGATGAGAGATATGGTCTGTGATACTCCGGTATGCGGTGTGGTGGAGGCGGGAGGGTTGATCGACCGACTCTCTTTTTATGCTTTGGTAAAAGTAACTTGGAAGGAAAATAATCAAGACAAAGATTATCAGCTAAACACCCTCGTTACTTACTGGAGATGAAAATGCGAATCAACTATCAGTCCGCGTCGAAAAATACTCATTCAGTCGGGCAGGCCGGAACTTCAATGCTCGAAGTGATCATCACCCTGAGTATCATGTCCGTAATTAGTGTGGCCTCGGTTTGGCTGGTCTTTACCACTCTTTCGCTTCGGGATCAGGTCTTGGCGACGACGACAACGACGGAATCTTTGCGGGTCTTCTCCCGGACTCTGACGAGAGCGATTCAAAACACCTCGGTGGTTGGCGGCAGCTCGAGTTCCCTATTGCTTACATCGGCGGCCGAGTGCTGGAGCTTCGTCTATGACTCGATAAGTAAGAATGTACGTTATAGCCAGACGTTGGCCAGTGGCTGCACCCCCAATCCTGATCCGACCATATTATTTTTTCCCAGTTATTCTGAAATTTCTGCGTTCAACTTTTCTGTTGCCTCTCTGGCAACCGGAGGAAGACAGGTCACCGTTTCGGGTGTAATTAACACAATTTTCCCCTTTGAAAACTATCAAACTAGTTTTTCGGATACGTTTACTAATGTAATCGACTGATGAAAAGAAATAACTTTGGGCAGGCCAGTCTGGTGATGATTCTCCTAATCGGTATGGTGGCGATCACCAGTGCTATTGCCAGCAGCAGCTTGTCTGTTGCGAACATTCAAATCGAAGAAACGATTCATGCTTCGGACCAGGCATGGTATGCCGCCTGGGCGGGGGTTGATGAGGTGATGCTGCGCTTACGGGCCAGACAGGATTTCGGCCCTTCATATTCTCTCGAACTGGCGATTGGGGGAAACGCGACTGTTTCGGCAGAGGTTGGCGGTGATAGCAATCAAAAAACAATCAGGGCCACAGGGTATGCCGCCGGAATCATAAAAAATTTGGAGGTCGTTGTGGCCCCTTCTTCAAGCAAGGCCAGTTTCACCTTTGCGCTTCAGGCCGGAGTCGGGGGTATTAGTCTGGAAGGTCAAACCGTGGTTCGAGGCTCAAATAATACCAGCGGCAACATCTACTCCAATGGAGCCATCAGGGGAAAGTCGATCTCTTCCGGCAATAGTGGCTCCAGAATTCTTGGAAGTGTCTGGGCTGTGGACTATATTGGAGGTCTGGATAGCCCGTCGTCGGGCGGGGTTTATGTTCAAAAAGATGCATGGGCAAGTTCTCTGACCGCCTGCTGGGTCGGTGAGGATGTCATGGCGCCCCAACCGCCAAGCAACTGTCCCTATTCCGGAACCTTTTCTCTTGCCGCCGGTCCTCCGGCTACACCGCTGGGCAGCGTAGATGCTAATTATTGGAAAAACCAAGCGCAGGGGGCGAGCATATGGAATGGCGACTGTGTCGTTGACGGCTCCTCGCTAGATTGTACTTCCGGATCGAACTACTTGGGTGGTATCAAGATCGTTGGGAACTTGACCGTTCCGAGTGGTACGAACTTAACCTTTACCGGTCCTGTTTGGATCACAAAAGACTTCACAATTGACTCAAATAATGATTTTTATACCGCCGAGACCGTTGGTGGCAACTCGATTGTGGTTGTGGTCAGTAGCCCGGACAATCCGGCGGGCCAGGGCCGCATTGTCACGAGCAGTAATGTTGAGTTTTTTCGTAATTCGTTCGGGGCTGGGTTGGTTTTTATCTCGGAAAATACTTTTGATCAGTGTAGTAATCCATCGATCAAGACATCTTCGAATACGGCGACGGTGGTTTTCGTAGCTCTTAACGGTTGTGTCTATGTAAATAGCAACTCGATTTTATCGGGTATTTTGGCGAAGGAGATCTTTGTGGAAAATAACGCCACGATCGAGTTTGATCCGAGCATGGCCCGCGCTATTGTCGAACCGGGAAGTGGTGGTTGGGCGGTGGTGAGTATTAAGGAAATATGAGTTAGAATAGGGTTATGCCTGCCAAGCCTGCCATTGGTTTGTATTTTACGGATCGTTTTGCTGAAGTTTCTCAAATTTCTTCTGATGGGTCCAGACTGGCTTGTTTCGGACAGCTGCCCCTGCCTTCCGGCTTTATCGTCAATGGAGAGATAAAGGACTCTGCCGGTCTGATAAAGGTGTTGAATCAACTACTGATCTCGACTCAACCCCACCCGATCAGTTATGGAGAAAAAGTTGTCGTTGGGGTTTCGGATAACCGCGTTTTTTTGCGAGAGTTCACCCTGTCAAAGTTCGCCGGCAAGGAAATCGAGGAGGCCATTAATTATCAGGTCCGATCACTATTGCCATTACTGCCTTCCGGAGTGGAAACCGATTGGCAGATCATCGGCCATGACGTTGAGGGTCAAATCGAGGTACTGCTGGCCGCAATCCCCAAAACGGTGATCCAGTCTTATCTGTCTGTCGTTTCGGCAACCGGTTTGGTTGTGGTTGCGATCGAGCCGGCGGTTTTTGCCAATATTCGGATCGTTGTCCCGTCTCAATTCAAAGGAAAGGATCAGCTTTTGATCTATCTGGGAGATAATTTTGCCGAATTTACCTATATTACTAACGGCAACCCCCGCTTTTCAGACTACTTGTCCGATTCAGAAATTACCAAAAAAGGCGGCATCAGTAATGCGATCCGCGACTATGTCGTTTTTTCGAATTCGAAGCATCCAAACCGGCCGGTGAGGGAGATCGTTATCTCCGGGTCCAATCCTCAAATACAAGCTTTGGTCGATAATTTTAAGGCACAAAATGTGGCGGCCTATTTGGCGGATAGCCGTTTGTCCTCTGCCGAGGTAAAGAATCACAGCTTATTACACACTGCTTATGGTTTGTCCCTGAAGACATTCGACACGGCGGCATCTTTCAACCTTTTACCGCTCGAATTTAGGCTGGCGGTGATTCGGGAAAGGCTGATCGGTAATTGGAAGGCGGGATTGAATCTTTTGATTTTCTTGACGATTATCGGTATTGCCGGCTTATTCTATATTTACACATCGACACGGGTGCGCCAACAGCAGGTGGAGGTAGTCGGAGAATCGTACCGGGAGCGGTTGATCCAACCGCAAAATCAAGTCCAAATTTTTTCCGCCAATGAATTGAATCTATTGTCTGATCAGTTGATCTGGTTACGTGAGAGTACCGGTGGTGAAAATGTGATCCTGCGTCAGCTTTCCAGCATTACTCCAACCGATCTATTCTTGACGAGTTTGGTTTTTTCAAGGGGACCTGGTTCAGTAAGATTGGCCGATTCCAAAAGTACCTGGGCGATGACCGGTGTTGCCGGTTCGCGCCAACTGGTTTTGGATTTTTATAACCGACTATTGACGCAATCGAATTTTTCCAATGGCAAACTATATTTTGGCAGTCTTGAAAGGGAGTCTTCAGTTACTTTTCGTATTGCGAATCAAATAACTCCATGAAACAAACCGACCAGCCCGTCGTCCACATTATTATTCTCGGCTTTTTTCTGGCCGGTGCGTTGCTGTTGTTTTATCTAACACAGCGACAACTGATGTTGTTTTCCAAAACACAGGCCAGAGTAGATAATTTGAGGAATAATCAGATAAAGTTGGATAATTTGGATTCAAATCTTCCCACCTATTCTGTTTTGGGAAATTCTTGGTTACGGACTTTGCCGGCAAATGAGAAAGACGTAGCCGCTTTCGCGACCGCCGTCGAAGGACTTGCCAAGGCACAAAACTTGACGATCGCTCTAGGTTTTGATGACTTTCCCGGTCCGGTTGACGTTCTCGGGCATTACATTGCCGGTCTCGGGTCAGAGATAACTCTGGAGGGAAATTATGCCGGTGTGACAAGTTTCTTGGCTGGTCTATCTAATTTACCCTATTTTTTCAAAATCGATAAAATGACAGTAATGAAACCTGAAACGAAAGTCGGCGTAAGGGCAGTTTTTATTGGAGCTTTAATGATGAATCAAAAACTATAAATGAATATCAAAGAACAGGAAAGTCAACTTTCCTTGAAACTCAATTTGCGGATCATGGTCAGCATGGTTGCATTCCTGGTTCTCGCTGGTTTTATGGCTTATAGACTTATTGAAACAAGCAGAGTTCCTGACATCTCGGAGGTCACTGCCAATACCTCTGTGCCAGTATTGAAATTGGAAAATTTTCGGACTTTGCAACAGTCAATCAAGGTCGCCAGCCCGGTATCCGTTATTCCGGTAGTCAGATCTGAGCCGTTTGATTGAAACTATGTCAAAAATGCTATAACTAAATTAGTTATCGGAAAGGAGGTGAGAATGAATGAGGAAAATAACAACTAAAGGATTTACGCTTATCGAACTATTGGTCGTAATCGCAATTTTGGGAATCTTGGCTACGCTGATCGTTCTCGCTATTAATCCGACTGAGATACAGAAGAAAGGTCGGGATGCAACCCGCCTATCTGATCTAGCTACGATCCGTAAGGCGATCGATCTTGCAATTGCTGACGGTAAGAATTTGTCGGGGACTGTCGCTGTTCCTTTCGCGGGAGACTCGACCGGAACCCGCGACACCAGCAATATAGCTAACTATATTGGTGTGGATGTCAGCAAGTTCCTGTCAGTATTGCCCGTTGATCCCCGTCAGTCGGCAACCGATGCCACTTTGCTGTCCGACGGAACGACCAGTATTGCGGCTGGAGGCATGGTTTACTCCTTCGTGAGCAACGGTAGCACTTATGAGCTCAATGGCTATTTGGAATCGACCGATAACGCCCCAGTTGTGAGCAACGATGGTGGAACTTCCGCGACCGTGTATGAAATTGGAACCGATCCGGGTCTAAACTTGATCAGTCCATAAGATTTTTTGGTCAAAGAAACAGAAAATCCCGCCCAAATAGCGGGATTTTTTGTTTTTTAGCCGATGGTGGGGAGTGTGGCGAGGCTCTGGTTGAGGAGGGAACCAAAGTGGGGGGTGAATGGAGGTTGGATTGCTCTTGTTTCCAGAAAACCGCTAGCAATCTCGGAAACACCGGCGCGGTAGTGTGAGTCGAGGTCAACGCTGGCCGCTACTTGTTCAATGGGGACAAGGTTCAAGTCGGAGAGTTTGAAGCTGTCCAGTTGCGGAATCAGGGTATCGGGGACGATTACCTTGTAGACTTTGACGCGGACGTCGGCGATATTGATTGTGAGAAGAACCTTCGGGTTATCCGGAATTATTTTCGGTGACAGGTAACGATTGACCGTCAGGCTGGCAGCGACTTCTTGCTGAAGGGTACGTAAAACGGACTCCTTGCCGCTCTCGGTTCTTTTGGCGTAGGTCATAGGCAGTGAGAGCGAACCATAAGGTTTCCCCAGTTCGGGACGAGGGGTGCTGATGTCGCGGCCGATGAGAATGGAGTTGGGATCACTTTCGGGAGAAACCAGCAGAGCGGTTCCGTGGCGCCTGGTTAGCCCCCTCTTGATGTAACTTAGAATGCGGTGCAGGGTAGCGGCGGAGATCTGCAGGCTGGGGGGCATGGTTCTGTAGAGAGATTCCAGAGGAAGCCTCTCCATTGCCAAGGTAGTCAAGAAAAAAATAGCTTCGGTAAAGTGGCTTTGAGGGCCGGTGGATTTGATGATTCCCCAGTCATTGAGGACCCGATGAAAGTGAGGATAAGAAACTCCGGTGTTGTGATACTTACTCGCGAAAACTTGGTCGACGGAACCATATTTCAGATATAGGGCAATCAGGGGCTTGTAGAAATCGATTTCCCTTTCTGTGAGCCTTAATCTTTCTGACATCGGGTTATTATAATCTCTGGAGTCTATCAGAAGCTATCTTTGGAGCTGGTAACGGTACTTCGCGAACCTAAGACTACTAGTTACTCCTAGGCCTCAAGAGCTTTTCTCCACTGCAATAAGATACGCACTTGTAGATATTGCTCTTCTCGATATGATCGCAAACATGAGATCTTCGATGGAAATAGTTTCTTCTTTGGCATGTTCCGGATCGATGTATGTTATATTCCCGTCTTCATATCCAGATAAAATAATATCGTGCCCTTCAAAAACATTTCCTTGAGCGTTATGCAATGCAGAATAACTTACAGAGGCAATCAATGGAACTCCTTTTTCTAAGTACGAAACAATTGTATTGGTCGAAGGTTTTTTAATTTTATAATCTACCCCGTCTTTGATTGCTTTGATGGTACTTTCCACAAGTAAAGTATTTTCTTTATCAAACCATGGTTGCGTTAGTTCTTGATTTAGCTTGTCAATTAGCTCTTTTTTACTCAATTTATTATCAGATGGATCTGTTATGTAAAGATGATAGGCAAAACAAGTGACTTTAAAACCTTTATTTTGGGCAAATCTGGCAATCTCGGTATTATATGAGCTACCGTCATAGGCTTTAAACAGTCCTTTGTAAATATCTTGTATAACATGGTCCACATCATAATAATTCAATATCATCCTAAGACAAACCATTGTGCACTCTTTAGGTTCTACTTGACGGATAGGAATTATGTTAAGCTTCATATTT
>MFAI01000035.1 GCA_001774555.1 Candidatus Collierbacteria bacterium RIFCSPLOWO2_01_FULL_50_23 | reverse complement strand
CCGTTAGTTATGTCCCAAGTCGACCCTATTGTGCCATTCATCCAGATTGATCTCAAATTTTCTGACTGCTTCTCCGATTAAGTCATCCAGAAGTAGTTTAAATTCTCCCAAGTCTTCGATTTCAGAGTTTTCCCAGAAATAATCACCGATTTGGCCAAAAGAGTTTCTGCCTCGGGCTCTGACGGCAGCTCTTTCGGCCAGGGCGAGCTCGATTACTTTTTGTCTCATAGCTTCCAAGCTTTCCACCTGGCCATTATAAAAGGCAACGGGGTAGATAACTATTTCGGGAGAGATCGCCTTTTCCAGTTCACCAATCAGGTAGCTAAAATAATCAAAGAGAAGCCTGTCCGAGTCCGCCGTCTTTTGTTCAATAGTCGAAAGCGACGCCTCGACCTTACTAACAGTCTCGAGGGAAATGGCGGTCCTGGCTTCTCCAGCATGCCGTTCTCGAAGTGTTCTTATTTTGGTTTCGTATCTTGATGCCATGGCTATATTATAAGTCCAAAGTATTGATTCTTCAAGTCAGAGGGCGGTCAGTGGAGTATCTTTCTGGGATTTGATAGGATAGAGGTATGAAGAAACATCTTTTTTCCGTGGTATTTGGCTTCCTCCTGCTTTTGGCCACGGCCAAGGTAGTTCGTGCTAACGAAGGGGTGGTTCAGCTGGCCGGGAAGACCGATGCCGACGGACGCTGTTTTGCGGTTTCAATCTATATTGAAGGCAACTACAAACTACTCCTGACCTGCCGGGGTCTGACCATGGCGCTTGACCCGGTTCTCAACAAATATGTGGTCTGGGCCAACGTAGCCGAAAGGAAGCAACGATTGGGCGAAGTGGTCAGCGGCAAACTTTCGGGTGTGATTGCCGAAAAGTTTGATTCCCTGTTTGTTACCTTGGAGTCGGATGGGTACCCCAGCAAGCCCAGCATCAACATGGTTCTAAACGGAAAAGTCGAAGCGATCGATTTTGGTAAAGGAACCTTTAATAGCAGCCTGGTAGCAGTTGCGCCGAGCGTAACTGGGAAGGAGGTCAAGATCGATGAGCGCGGGGCGGTAGTACCGACGGTAACTCAGGCACCTCCGAAGAACTTGACCGGTGCTGTCGTCGCGATTGGAAAAGCAATTTTATTCGGTTTCATCATCCTGCTGATCATCGTGGGGGTGATGAGCTTTCTGGCGCGAAGGAAGAACCTGTAGCTAACGGAGCATTTCGGAAAGGAGGTTGTGGCCCATCAACCACTCACGGAGTAGATAGATATTGCCGAGGTTTGGATGTTTTTGAATTTCAAAAAGCTCGATTGGATTCCCATTTTTCTGGGACGCTGTCTTGAGTCTATGAGTGTGAACCAGGGCAGAGAGGGAATCAAGAACCGTTTGTGAGAAGCCGCAGTGGCGGGCAATTTTCCGGTAGTGCGCGATGAGAGTGCCGGTGTCGCCCCCGTTTTTCGCAACATTGGGGATGCCAAGGAGGGCGTCCTCTTCCTGACCCCACTGGTCATCGAGAGAAGCGAGAATCATTTCGATGGCCTGCATGCCAATGATAAGTCTGGTTTGTCTATCGGTGGGGAGGCTCGCGGGGTTCAAATCGCTGATCATAAAAAGATGATATTTCTTGATGAGTTCTTCCGGGTTGGTGCAGCCCTGGTTCGGGCTAATACCGAGCCTTTCGAGGTGATGAATGCCGCCGGTAACCCCAAAGACCAGGACCGCGGTAACACCACTGTCGATCTCGCCGTAGTTAGTACCATCAAAGGAGTGCCTGTTTTTGAAAAGCCTCTTGCCGTCGTTGATGAAGCTATCGATCAGGGGCACTGTCTCAGGCCTCTTCCTTGCCAGAGCCGAAACGGCTTTGAGCATCTGTTCCCGGGTTTCGTGATAGACCTTTTCCAGGATAAAAAACTGGCTGGGCCGGTTCTCGTAGATTTGTTCTTGGGCGCGGAGACCGATGTCAAAGAAATTATTGGCGTAATAAATCAGGTTGGATAGGAGATGGTAAACTTCGGGTCGTTTTTCGGCGGCTTCACCAAAGACCATCTCCGCCGCGACCTGGAGGACAAGCTGGGTTCTGGGGCTGAGGCTGTCCCTTGAGAGCAGGGGGGCGGGGTTTTTGGCGGCCTCGACCAGAGTTTTGAGGGTGTGTTGGCTGCATTCGATAACTCCGACCATGCGGGTATTATATGTTTGTTTGTCGAGCAGGAGCAAATTGGAGTTAGCCGAGGAGGAGGCGACTGAGGAACTCAATTGCCGGAGTGATCAGGGAAATTACCGGAGAGGAGCCGAAAACGGGGAAGATCATCAGGATGAGGATGATCATGCCATAGCGATTCATGACCGCCTGGTACTCATAGGCGAGGTCACGGGGGAGGATAGCAGCCAGTATCTTCTCGCCGTCGAGGGGATAGACCGGAATGAGGTTAAAGACGGCCAGGGAGATGTTCAAAAGAACGATGACGTAAAAGAGAGGTACAAAAAAGTAAGGAACGGGAGTGAAACGGAGGAGAACCGAGAGGGCGATGGCAAGGAGAAGATTGCTGACCGGTCCGGCGATGGAAATAATGCCGGCGTCGCGCCTGGGGTGGGCCAAATTGTAGGGGTCGAAGACGACCGGTTTGCCCCAGCCAAAGTGGACCAGAAAAAGCATCAGGGTGCCGACGGGGTCGAGATGGGCGAGGGGGTTCAATGAAAGCCGGCCCTGGGCGCGGGGGGTAGGGTCGCCGAGTTTGTCAGCGGTGAAGGCGTGGGCAAATTCGTGGATGGTGATGGCGATGACCAGGCCAATCATGAAGTAGAGGGTTTGAATCATGGGCTAATTCTAACATTCGTTGAAAGTTGGCGATAGGGGGCCTATAATCCGCAGAAATGAGAGAAACGAGGCGGGGATTTTTGAAGAAAACGGTGGTTTGGGGAACCGTTCTGTTTCTCGGCGGACTGCTTTCGGGGGATTCCGGACGGGCTGCTCCTGCGGATGGGACGTTTGGGGCGAGGTTTGACCGAGACCCGAGCCTCTCTTTTGCCGAAGCTGAGCAGATCGCGACTCGGATAAACGGGCTTTATGGGAAGCTGCCTCCTTACAACCAAGAAATCACCTTGGCTTGGCTAAACTCACTGGTTGGGCGATTTGTGCCAATAATGGGGCAGGTGGGCGTGATCCGGGAGCCGGTCTACCCCTCGATCGGGGTAGTGCACTTTAGCGAGCAGTATGACTTTGAAAATGTCAGGGCGCGGACAAAGGACTGTAGTTCTGATTTGGAAATCAGCGACCGTTTGTTTGATCCGAACGATCCCTGGTCGGCTGAGGTAGCCCGGGCGATGGCGATGATGATTCACGAGATGGTTCACCCCCAGCAGGGAGCGAAGCTGTGCAACGAGGCGGGCAGAAGTTTGATAGATAGGCTGGCTTTGGATGATTTTGAAAGGGAGAGACTGGGTGATGAGTTCAAAAACGCTTTATTGGCAGTCAGGATAAGTAGGAGTAGTCATGGCAGGAGTGATCTTTCCGGTTTTGCGAGAAATCTGCCTATTTCATTGGTGGTATCCGGAATCAGAGAGAATCGCGGAGTAGTGGACGGTCTGATGCTCTCATCATCGTCCCAACCGTTTGCCCTGACGAATCTGACCCGGTTTTTGGGCAGTGCCGAGGCGATAGTGGCTGGCATGGCTTAGCTCCCTCCTGAGGCGGGCAAGTTGTGCTAAAATATGCTCCTATGATGAAGAAAAGATATGCCTGTGATTTTTGCGGTAAGGGAGTCCAGCATTCTAACTTGGTAAGTTTTGCCAAAAACAGAGTGCATGTGGTCCGCCGCCCCAACTTGCACGCCCACAAAATGGTGATCGAGGGTGAGGCTGTCCGCCTGAAACTTTGTACCGCCTGCAAGAGAGCGGTGCGGCTTCCCGAGAGAGAGAAAAGGGCCGCGGTTGTTGCGGTTGCCAAATAAGTTGAATTCCTAGAGCTATAGGTTATAATCAAACCCCAAGATGGCAAAAAAAGACGGGGAAAAATTTTATGAGCAAGCCGGCGATGGTGAGGAGAAAAGGTGTCGTGAGGTAGTCGGTGGAAATTGGGGAGTTTCTTTCGGAAGCAAACTGGACATTTACGGTCTTGAAGACCGGGTGGTGATCATGACAACGGGCCCCTTCGTAACTGTGGATTACGACCGGAAGACTCATGCCCTGACTAAGGTGAGCGTTTCGGTCCTTGACATGGTTTTCCTGGCCGATGGTAAGACGCTATTGGAGGTGGGGGATGCTACCAATGTTGCCGACCGCTATGAGATGAGGATGGGTATTGCCCTAACTTTGGACTTGTCTTCCGGGGTTCCATCTGTCTTTGTGACGAACTTTTCCGGAGCTGAGTTTGAAACAAAACAGCAAACGAATGAGGAGCTCACCGATTTGTTGAAACTTGGAATCGTGGGGGAGGGTAAAGATCTGACTTTTGCTGATGACTTTGGTTTCCTGACCGGCAAGGTCGGCCTGACCCTGACGAATTCGGAGGTGGTCTTCTTCTACGAAAAAAAGAAGGGGGAGGGTGTCGTGCGTATCGAGTTGCTCAGAGTAGCCAGGGAGCCTGATAGCGTTGGCGTTTTTGATGAAATTGCGCTGGAGCAGATGCCCAGTAAGACCGAGGCCTTGCATTTGTTAGAGGGAGTCTTTTTGGAACCGAAAAATGGCTAGATACGAACTCGTACAGTTATTTGATCCAAAAAAGCCCAGAACCGAGCTGGATCTCGGCGGGACGCGCCGGCCATTCAAGCTGGAAACGACGGGAGGCTCCGGTTTTTTGGTGACAGTTCAGGATGATAATGGTGCGAGGGCGGAGATTGATGTCCTTTATGGTCCCGAGGTGCTATTCATGGCCTCACTAAGCCAATGTCTAACGGGCAGTTATGACTACGAGGGCAACCTGATCATGCTTACTTTCGAGATAGGGAGGTTATTTGAGAAACTTCCCCCCGAGGTGAAGTGGGATATGGAGCCGGAAACGATGGAACTGACGCGTGCTCTGGTCGAAAGCGGGGGAGAAATCTTTATCGAGATTGACCTTCGGGATGGTCTGGCGTCAGGAGACCGAGGCGGCTGGGTGCAGCTGATTGTTGGTGACGAAGTCGAAAAGGAAGATGAAGGTATCGGAGGCTATGAGTTGGTTGATGGAAAGGACGCCGGTTTGGGCTCGGTGACTCTCGGAGATAACGAAGTGGGCTGGTTTGGCAAGGTTTACTTTCTGATTCAGTCAAAGGATGGAGTCTTGTCCATCTCAATTGGAGGTGAAAAAAAGATGGTGACGACGAAACTCTATCGCCAAATGAATCCGAATCTAATTGACTTGGTGAAGAAACCGACCGGCGCCCTGCGGCTGTTGGCTTCGCTTCAACCTCAGAAAAAGGGGTAAGTTCCTTGAAAGAAAAGTGGATAATAAATACTGTGCTAACCCACGAGACCTTTCCAAAACCTAATTCATCACGGATGGGACCAGAGGGCGGAAGGTGGTTGGGGAGGCGACAGTGGGCCCGGCTTTACAACCGAGGAGGAAACCATCTGGGCGATCGTCTGTCAGAGGCGGGGATTGGTTTTGAAAGCTGCAGTATGTTGACTGACCAGGGCGAGTTACTGGAGGTAACCGTCACGGATGACGAGGTGGTAGTGGGGGTAAACGATACCATCAGCGCCGCCTACGATCGCGTGGGCGGGTTTCTGACTTCTGCTAGTTTTAGCTTGACCGCTGGGGTGATTGATTCTTATTCCCGGGGCATACTCGATCTGCCCGACGAGCTGTTTGAGATGGCGGTGGAGCTGAAAATAAAAGGAGATGATCTGGTCATTGTCGTCGAGTTTGACGATGATGGGGAGGCAAAAGTGTTTTTGGTGCGGACAGAAAATGGCGAGACGGTCCAGTTGATTAGTATTATTCGTCATGACGAGATGGTGGCGGCCTTTGGCGTGATAGAAGGTGAGGAGGATGAGGGGGAAGGTGATGAACCCCTCGACTTTGTCGTTGAGGGGGAAGAGGATTTGGTGGGGGAATTTTTGTCCGGCTGGCGACAGCCTTGCCCGATTTTTGACTTGTCTGCGGAGTTTGCGGTGGGGATTCGGACGCAGGTGGTGGATTTTTCCATTATTGATGTGGAAAACGATGAGGCGATGCCTTACCACGCGAGCCAGCTATTTGACCCATCACGGCTCGACAATACTCGGCTAACTGCGAAGATGGTCCGTTCGTTTGCGGGCCAGGCGTTTCCGGAAATGGGTTGGGATAATGACCTATAATTCTGTATTTTTGATTGGTTTTGTGGTAAGATGAGGTTCAAGTCCGGAATAGGGCAAACGCGCCTTTTGTCCGGTTTTTAAACTTGCACCAAATATCGTTTTCCAGAAGGAGGAAAACACCATGGATAAGATCAATTGCCCTTTCTGCGGGGCACCCGTTTCGGCCGATTTCGAATTCGGCAAGAAGTACGTCTGTTCGAGTTGCGGGCAGACGAGCAAGTGCCGTGTGGACGACGAAACTGCCGTGAAGATTCTGGTCAAGGTCCTTACCCAGGTGAACCAGGGACAGAGCGGCGGGGTCAACATTCAGGCTGGCAGAGACGTCAAAATTGGCGGCAGGACGGTCGCTGAGGATCTGATTACCGTTGCCGCCGCTGACTCGGCCCTGCCTGCATCGGTCGAATCCCCTGCGGCTTCGGCGCCCGGCGGGTTCGTTTGTCCCAGTTGCAAATCGCCCGTGGTTGTCAAGAAGAATAAGCCGGGCAAGAAGCACTCCTGCATGTCCTGCAAAATCTTCTCACAGGTGAGTGCTGACGGCACTTGTCTGGAGGCGGCGGTCATGCCTTCAGGAGACATCGGCGGTGACGGCGGGGGCGTCAACATCGAAACCGATGGGGACTTCTCGACCGGTGGTGATGTCATCGGCCGGTTCAAGATTTAGTTAGCCCAAAGTGCATGGGCAAAAGGCCCTCTACGCAGAGTAGAGGGCTTTTTTATGGCCCGCGAGGAAGTTTTTCCAGGAGATGGGTTTCTTTCCCGGAAGTTGGATGAGTTCGATCTCGAGCCGGTTTTCTTTTTGATTGAGTCGGGTTTGGATTAGTTTCACTTGGAGGTCGTCGATATTGGTCCAGGCGTCGGGGTCAGGGTTCCAGGAACGGATGAGAGCGTGAACGGCGGCCGCGTTTTCGCCGGCGAGGGCTTTTTTGATGACCGACCAGCCGATGAAGGCATTTTCCCGAGTATGGGTTTTTGTAGTCGGAGTATAGGTGGCCTTGACCTCGTTTTGGGGAGTGGCGGTGTATTTTCCTATCGCGAGAAGGGGAAGATACTCGGAAAGCAGTTTGATACCGGCTTGGGTAAGTTTGTTGGTCAACGTTTCGATATTGTCGTCTATATCAATAGTAACCTTCGCTTGAGAAATTATACTACCATGATCCATTTGCTCGTCCATGACCATCAGGGTGACGCCGGTTTGCCGCTCTTCGTTTCTGATGGCTTCACTGATCGGAAGCGCCCCCCGGTATTTGGGGAGAAGGGAGAAGTGGATGTTAAAAGTACCGAGAGTGGGGGTGGTCAGCCAGGACGTCGGAACGATCTTCTTGTAGCTTACTACTAGGAAAATATCCGGCGTGAGAAGCTTTAGGTGAGTCAGGTTGGCGTCATCGAGTTTCTCCGGTTTGAAGATGGGGAGGTCGTATTTGCCGGCAATGATCCCGACGGGGGAGGCGGTGAGAACTTGCTTTCGGCCGACCGCCTTGTCCGGTTGAGTGACCACGCCACAAACTGCGTATGCTGGCGGGCGGGCCACGCCGACTATGTTTACCCCGGAAGCTTTGTTTTTGATGATCGATTCCAGAACCTCCCCGGAAAAATCGGGGGAGCCGAAGTAGATGAGGTTCGCGGTTTTGGTCATGGCGTCAATTTTACCAGAGGCGAGAAACATTTGGCCCGTTAGTCCGGGGTGATACAATTCGTTTTGTAGCCGTTTCCGGGCTCGATAATGAGAAGCAGAGCAGAGCTAGTTCACCATCTTGATAGCGAGGGCCAGAGGGTATTGATGTTGTCTTATTTGATGCAGGACTTGATCGATTTCGATGCCTTTTTGGGGCGGGAGGACGGTCATGGATACGGATTGATACAGGAGTTTGTTTTCCACCAACTGGGAGTGTCTGCCGCCGATCGGGGGCTTTATATCAGGATGGCTGTTTCCTTGGATATGGCCCTGGATGAAGGGAATGGTGCTTTGAAAAAATTGGATATAAAAGTAGCCGACCGTGCGGGGAGTGAATGCATGGTTTATGGTGAGAAGAGAGCGGTAGTGCCCCTGATTGTGGCCGAAGTTGACGATCTGAATGTCCAGTATTGGCTGAGACTGCCTTCGGTAGAGGCACAAAAGCCGGCAGAACAGCGTTTTGTCTACCATTTGGGTTCGCGGGGGGTGGATGGATTGTTGGAATACCTGGGCTTGGGGAATTTCGGGGTTTCGGAGAAGTTTGGTCTGGTTGAAAATATCCGGCATTGGTTGGAATGCAAGGAGTTGGCCGGTCGTGGGATTGATCTTTGGTGGGTGGATGGTGACAGGCGTTCCTTTGTGAGGATAGAGAGCGGGGAAGGACCGGACTATCCCATGGCAACCCACTTCTTCCAGCTCGGGGGAGGTTATTGGGGCCGCCGAGTGGTCAGCTTTGAGGAGGCGGCCTTGTTGGGCATGAAGACGGGGAGGCAAGTTGATCCCGAGCAGATCAGATTCGAGGAACTCTAATTCACTTTGGCATGAAAAGAGCCTCCCCCGACCGATTGGTCGGGGGAGGCTCTTGGGTTGTGTCTTCACTGGCTGGCTCCTTAGCCACCGCTGGCTATTTCAAGCCCGTGAAGATTTCGTTGGTGCTTTTTATCCCGCCGCCGTTTTTCTCTGCGGCGGCCGTGTGGAACAAGTTAACCTCGGCAAACATGGTTAACCCAGACGAGGGATTCAGAAAGGTATCGATCTGGAACTGGTCGAGCCAGATTTCCAGACGCATCCGGTACACATCCACCAGCTCGCCGGTGGTGGATGGGACATCTTTTTGGGGTGCGAGGAAGAAGATGTGGACCTCCCCGATCGAGCAGAGCTCGGGGGGGTACTCCTCACCGCATTTGACGGGGCGAAACTTGCTTCGGCCCCATCGGTAAAGCGAGACGAGGTCGGCTGTGATGGCCGCCTCGTCGCTACTGGTGACTTCGATCGCCACCTGGACCTTCTCATCCTCGACTTTGGTTTCCACGATCTTCATCGTGGAAACCCGCGGGAGGTTGATGTCAGTCTGCGCCGTCTTGGTCCCGGCGGCGTAGTAGCGGTTAGCGGTCAAACCGACCGCGACGATCACGAGGAGGGCGAGTAGGTTGACGATCCGACGTTGGATCGGGTTTTTCTGTTTCATGACACACCTCCTTGTGCGCCTTCGACGCGCAAAAGTTCCTCGACCCTCTTGATTACATCCGCCCCCTCGGCGACGGTTTCGCCGTAGAAGGGATTGGCGACTTTAAAGTCGTCTTGGGGAAATGCGGTGCGATCTTCTGGGCTCATTTGGTCGAAGTCGACCAACTGAGCGAGAATTTCGTTTTGCAGTTCCTCCAACCGTGGGCCGCTGATTTCGTCCTCGCGGATTAACTCAGCGACCACTCGTGCGTAGATCTCGCGGTTGGCACGAAGTAGGCGATAGATATCCCTGACGGCCATGCCCAACATCAGGGCGATTTCCTTGCGGTGGCCGGACAGCGTTTTCTCTACCAGCGCACCAGCGCCGGGGTTGAGAAACGAACCGGCTTCGGGTTCCGAGATGACCTGGAGCCCGATGGCCTGACAGCGTTCGCGTTCCTCGTCGGTGCATGCCATTGGAGGCATGCCAAGCCGACTCAGCATGAACGCGGCTTGGCCGGTCGTTTGCCGCAAGTCGCCAGAGACACCGGGCATGTTCTGGTTAAAAAGGTATCTTTCAGCCGTCCAGGCGCCAAGGCCGACCCGCAACGCGCCCTCGTAGTATTCCTGGGGTTGCATCTCGCGGTGGTCATTGGGCATGTAGACGATCTTGCCCAGCGAGTCGTCCCCGCGCGGGAGGGCTGTTAGGACAGTCGGGATGCTTTTGAAGCGCTTGACCAAAAGGATCACCAACATCAGGAAGTGCCCCACCTCGTGGTAGGCGACTTTCATCTTGGTTTCGGGGTGGATCGCCTCGTAGCGAACCGCGCCCCATGAGGCTTTGGACAGGCTTTGGATCAGCGCATCCCAGTTGACGCGTTCATCCCAGCCACCAGGGATCTCTTTCCCCTGGTTGTCGCAAACCTCGCGACTGTGGCGCTTCCAAAACCTGACATCCATCTCTCTCTGGCGCCTCTCATTTTCCGAAAGCGATGCGATCGCCTCGGTTTCGAGACCGCCAGTTTCGGCAAGTTTCCCGACCCGACGAAGGTCGGAAAGATGTTGGGTCCGGACCGGGACGGCCTGCCGGATGACCTGCTCGATCTTGGCATGGGCCATGCCCCGGGTTGCTAGTGCGAAAGCCCAGATTATTTTTTCATCGAGCAGTTCGTCGCGTATGTGGCGTTGCTTGTGTAGTAACTTGATGTAGTACTGCGACAAGTCAAACCTGGCCATGTCGTCCGGCTCTTCGAAGACTGCCTCGAAGTCGAACCTCCCCGGTCTCCTGACTGCCGAGTCGAGCATCCCAGGGCGATTGGTTGCCCCGATAAAGAGAACGTTGGAGGTGCCGACCTTGGCGGGGCCAAATCGCAGAATCCGACCAAAGGCTGTCACCGGCAGAAAAACCGAGAGAAGTGTGTTGGCGATGCCAAGCGCCAACTTGGTGAAGAACGGGGGTGATTGCATCCCGTCCATCCAGGTGAGAAAGCCGTAGATCCCGGCATTCCCGCCCATTGCCCCGGGCAGAAACATCTGGTGCTCGGTTGGCCCTTGGCTTTTGCCTTCGAACGCCAGGTCGTTACCTGGGATGTTGAAATCCTGAAGGCCAAATCGTTGCTGACTTTGCGCCATTCCGGAATCGCGGGCGGCAAGTAGGGTTTCGATTTCGTCGAGGAAGAGGATGCAATACCCGTACTCGCGGGCCAGCCCCTCGACCATGGCCTGGACCACCATCTTCATTATGGGCGCAAAGCCCATGAATGGCGGATTGAAGACCTGCCCATCCGCGTGAACGAATGGGAATCTCGACTCTGTGGCTTTTTCTTTGGCCAACAGGGTCTTGCCGGTTCCAGGGGGCCCGTGGGCCAGAACTCCGCGCGGAGGCCTGATGTCGGATTTGCCTGAGACATAGGCCTCGATTTGTTCGAAGGCGGTGTCGAACACCGCCCGGGCCCTGGGTTGACCTCGAGTGGCCCCGCGAAGAACGCCCCAGCTGCCTTGCCCGGGCCGGTTGTACTTCACCTGGCTCAGGGAGGGCAGCATTATTGAACCGAACATGAAGAACATCATGAGCAGATAAAAGAACGGCATCATGATGAAGTTTGGTAGCATCGCCAGAATGCCAAGTCCGAAGATTTGGATCCCGACGCGCAGTCCGCAGAGGACCAGGAACGAGGTGTAAGTCAGCCAGCGGGGGAAAAAGACGATCTGGACGAACCAGATCAGCGCGACGAGCGGCCAGGCGACGAAGAAAAGCTCTTCCGGCGTCAGGCCGAAGACCGTCTTCATGATCGCCGCATAGAGGATCAGGGCCACACTGATGATGGCCCCCACCCTAAAGATGCGGTCGTGAACCTTTACGGCTTCACGACGGAGACCTTCGATCTGGAGTTCGCGACTGAGTTCTTGCTGGTTGTCGCGGTCGCGCGATCCTTCTCTTCCCGTGGGTGCTTCTTTTTTTTCAGCCATCTTTAACAGCATGGCTGTGCAGACCCCAACTGTCATTACGATGAAGACAGTTATGGCGATCAGCGCGGCGGTGATGAGACCGATGTCCTTCGACACCAGCCAGCTGATTGCCATCGCGAAGTAGAGAGCCGCCGCAACGATTGCGGCGACTAACGGAAAGAGGTTCCGTTTTTTCTCTTTGTTGTCTTTCGACACTTTCCACTTTTCCTTTCTTCCCCTTGCGGGGAAAGTTTTAACTTGTTAAGTTGCGGGGTTTTAGGAGTTAGTGAATTCTAACACAACTTATATCCTAGAGTCGTGGTAATATAAGATTTATATTTTCTTGAAGATGTTCCGCTTGTGGAGTGTCGGAGAGGAAGTAGCTCTTTGACACTCCATGTTTTCACCGAGAGGAGGTGAAACCAATGAAAACGAAAATAGAACTTCCGGTATGGGTTTTGGGGGCCTCGGTGATTTTGCACCTGCTCTGGACCGTCGGGCTGATTTTGATGCTCGTCGTTCCGGGCGCGGCTCCGTCGCAGTTCGTCACCGTTGTGGAGGTCCGGGTGAGCGCAACGCCCGAGCCGGTGACCGCGACGGCGACACCACTGCCGCCGACCGCGACAGTTATCCGCCCGACGGCGACACCACTGCCGCCGACCGCGACGAGACTACCCGTGGCGACACCAGTTCCGTGTAAAGGCGGTGGAGTGGCAGGGGTTGACTGTCCCATTGACGTTGGCGGACTGGCCGTGAGGATCGTAAGCCTAGAGAGGACGTCGGTTATTACCGTCACGACCGATACGGGGGAAGAAATACCGTATGTGCCGACGGCGGCGAATGACGAATTTGTGATCATTCACCTGGTCTTTCCGGCGGGGACCATGAAATCGGACCTGAATGTCTGGTTCGAAGATGGAGGCAGCCATGCCCCCCGGCTCGTGGATGAGGCGGGCAAGGTGTACGGCTACGCCGTTGCCCTCGTGGAAGAGCGCGAAGGCGGCTTCGGCTTAGAGATCGTCTTCGTCGTCGCGAAGGGTGCCCGTGGATTGATCCTGATCATCCAGGGCAATGCCCAGGTTGACCTTTCCCTGGCGACCGATACGACTGTCGCAGTGGAGGCCACAACGCCGGCTCCGACAGCGACTTCTCTTTTTCTCAATCCGTAATTGGGGGTGGGGAGAACAAAAGCCCTACGTCACTCGATGTGGGGCTTTTTCATGACTAGTTTAAAGGGAAATTGGGGAAAGGCCGTCTTCGGTCTCCCGGAGCATCTGGCCATGCTGTTCCAGTATTCGGTCGGTAAAGAGGATGCCATTGAGGTGATCGATCTCGTGTTGGACGTAAGCCGACTCGACGTCTTTGTAATCTACGATCTGTTCCGAAAGGACCCACTTGCCGTCGAGCTGTTTCGGGATAAAGTATTTCAGTTTTATCGAGTAAGGCCGGTCTACGAAACCCCAGATCTTGGGGATGGAAAGGCAACCTTCGAGCCAGCGATCTTTCTTTTTTTTGTAAACAGCAGCGATCATCTTTTTACTCATCTCGAGGATTTCTGGATTGACAAAAACTTTGGTGGTTTGGCTAGCCTCGTCGAGGAGGATGAAGAGCCGTTTGTCCAGACCCACCTGGGTGGCGGCCAGACCAACTCCTTTGGGGTTTACCGTCTTTTTGAGGATCGCCTCCATCTCTTTCACTTCTTTGGCTGTTTTTTTGTCCCAGACGGTAAGCGTCTTGGCCTTGTGCTTGAGGAAGGGGTGGGGAGTAGTCAGGATCTGCATACCTATATTTTACCATGTCTGATTGACCTGTAGTGTAAATTGGAGGTAGAATATGGGCCTATGGCAGTCAAAGAAAAGAGGGAACTGGAACATTTGAGTGGTAGACTGGAGCGGGAGCTCCGGGTCAGGCTTCTGGCGGCAGCGGCAGAAGAGGAGATCGAACTGGTCTTCACACAACTTGGTAAGGACAGCGAGTATTTACAGCTCCTCATCGACAAAATGAGCGTCGAAAAACCGGACGGTGAATATAAGATCACTCTGATAAGCGGAAAGAAAAAAAGAGGGCTTAGCTTTGATAATGGAGGGTATCTGCTCTCAGTCAAGAGGGAGAGTGGGGAAACAGCCTACTTGGTCCTCGGGTCAATTACCGACGCGGACGGACGTTTGGCAAAGCCACTTGCCCCCCAAGAACCGGTGTTTGTGGAAGTCTCTCCCGGAGAAGAATTTTTCACCGCCAAGGCTAAAAAGAGAGATTGGTTTAGGCGCCTGGTCGGCTTTGAAGATCTTTGGTCAGTCGGGGGAATCTTGGGGTATAAGATTGATGAGGTCATCGGTGAGATTCTTTTGTGGGATCGTGAAGATCTCAGACGTCACTTGCCGGTTCCCGCTTTTCCGGGACCGAGAGCGCATGGTACCCCCAGAATAATATCTATCAAGGATGATCAGGGGAACCGGATCGTGGTCGCCGCCAGCGATCCGAATGCAGATAGACCGGAGCCGGCACAAAGAGCAGTTAACATCGAGGCTAATCCGCTGGTTGACGCCTTGGCGCAAAGGACCAGGGATGTTAGGCAGCTTTCGGAGGAATTGGCCGAGTCATTGAGGGGAGGCGGAGTGGAAATAGAGGGACTTCCTGAAGGGTTCCCGGTAACGGTGCAGGTATTACTCGAGGCGGGCGCGCGTGAGTTGATGGAACTGGGAGTTGAAATTGACAAGATGATCTTGGGTGATACCTATGAAAGCAGGGACGAGAGGATCTATCGTGCCTCGTATGGCGAACGAGAAGATGGTTTTTATCTGGTTCAGGTGAGTGAGAATCGAAAGACGGGTAGGCTTAACCTGATGATCGGTTTGTTGATCGAGAAGGGCGAAGGGAGAGGCAAACATGCTGTCAGTGCGACGTTGAACTATGAAAACCACGTGCCGGTGATTGTCGACGCCTCGACGGTGGAGTTGGCGGTTACCTATAACGAGCAGACGATCCGGGCCGATTTTTCTGCAAAGAAAAAAAGCCTGAATGGTTACGCTGGCGCTGGGAGAGAAAGCAAGGCGGAGGATGTACTATTTGGTTATTTTCCGGATCGGGAGTACTCGTTCTCGAAGGCTTTTCGGATAATGCGAGAGCTGACAAGAAAAACTTACGGCCGGCAGGGAAAAGAATAATATATAATATGGGCCACTTATAAATGATTGAGACATGGCAACAAGTAAAGAGGACCTAAAAACGAGGGTTAAGAGATTCACCGATGGGTTGGCAGTGCTTAGCGCTGAGCCAGAAACCGCTCTAGATTCGGGGGCGCTTGAAGCTCTTAGAGCGGAAGAAAAACTTTATTGGGCCAAGGGGATATGTTTTTGAGGTTATCTCATACGACCACTCGAAGAAGTGGACAGGCTATGAGATCAGAGATATTTGGATGCCGAAAGGGTTGGTGTGGGCACACGGGAGTCGGTTGGGAACAATCATTGCGGAATTATCCAGTTTATTTGACTAGGGGAAGATGGAGCCGTTAGGAAAATAAAAAAACTATGGTAAACAAGGAGAAAGAACAACCGGGGATAAGGGGCATTTTTTTTGCTGGAAAACCCGGCTATTGAAGCTGGGCTTTGACCTGCCCGCAATCGCTAAGGCGATAGCATTTGCAGGCGGGCGGCATCGTAATCCGGTTTTAGTGCGAGAGCTTTTTGGAAATAGAGCTTGGCCTGGTCGTTTTCACCTGCGCTTTGATAAAGAAGGCCGATGTTGTAAGTAACCTTGGCGTCGGTAGGGGAGAGTCTTGACAAAACGATCAGAGTTTCCCGGGCGGCTTGGTCATACTTCGCGTCAATAGTGCCAAGGTAGAGTTCGGCTTTGGCTTTCTGCTTGTAGAAGTTAGTGTGATTCGGGTTTTGACTGATCGCTTTGGCGGCGTTTTGTTCAGAGGCCCGCATCAGGTCGTTTTGTAGTTTCTCGCCGCTTGCTATGAATTCCGCCGAGAGACTGGCAGTTTGGGAATCAAGCTGCTGTTTGACGGAGAATGCCCCGACTGCTTGGCTTTCGGCGAGCTGACTCCAGAAGAGTGGTTCGTTGGGGGAAATCTGGGTCGCTTTTTCGAGACTCGCGAGACTTTGTTTGAGGTAGTTGGCAGACAGATATTGTTTACCCTTGTTGAATGCGAGGTCGGCGCGCCACTGGCGGTGGGGAACAAGAATTAGATAACCGGTAAGTACTGCCAAGAGGAATAAGGAGAGCTCTTTGTTGATGTGGTAGTTGATAGAAAGATACTTTTCTTTCCGGTTTAAGCTAATGAAGGTCAGGGCGGGGAAAAGAAAGAAAAAGAGGGCGACCGGGACGACGGAAAAACCGAAGTAGTTGGTGATAAGGATGGAGAGGTAGCCAAAGAGAAGGGCGGGATGCTGCCAAAGAAGGACCAGGCTGGTACCGATGAGAGTGAGATAGGCGGCCAGGCCGACGAAGCCGGTATTGGCCAAAAAGTTGAGATATTCATTGTGGGCCTTGTTGTAGAGGAACTCCCATTCGGAAAGGAGGTTGTGAAGAGCGGGACGGACAGAAAAGTAGGAGTAGCCAAAAGTTTCTACGCCGGTGCCGAAGAGCGGATATTTTTTGGCCAGCTCACGGGCGCCCTGCCAGACGACCTGGCGAATGACGAGTGAATCAGACCCGCCGATACGGTGATCCTGATCTTTTTGGACCAACTCGGTGAGGTTGCCTGGACCAAAAGGACTCAGCTTGACAAAAAAAGACCACTTGTAGACGATCCCCAAAAGGACAACCAGTAGGATCAGGAAATAAATCATCTTGAAGCGGGCTCCGACGAAGTAGACGGACAGGGCGGCCAGGACGACGAGAGTGGCGCCGATGCCGGACTGGGACTTGGTGAAGAGAATGGTGATGAGGAAAAGAATGGCGAGGGAAAAATAAAAAATGAGCGCCACGGCGTCATTCCCGCGAAAGCGGGAATCTATTTGAATAGATCCCCGATTGGATCGGGGATGACAATGCTGTAGGGCGAGAAAGATTGGGAGCGGCAGGAGGGCGACGAGGTAGGCGGAAAGCCAGTTTGGCTGGCCGAGGGTAGAGAAGACGCGGCTTTGGACGTCCTGAACCCAGAGGTGCTTGTCGATACCAAAGTGTTCCAGGACCCCATAAAGGGAGACCAAAATGGCCGAGCCGAGGATGGAGTAGATCAGAAAAGTGATTTGCTTGAAGTTCGTTACCAGGGCGTAGTAGAGGACTATATATGAGATGGTGGACATTAGCCCACCATGGAAGCGGGAGTAGTAGCCCCAGAGGCTGGTATGGGTGTCGATAGAGAAAATAGTCGAGAGAACCTGGGAGAGGAGGAAGAGAAGGATGGGAATATCCAGGGGGGTACGGCGGATGGTGATCTTTTTTTGGTCGATCCACTTGATGATCCAGGCGGCGGAGATGAGGATGGTCAGGACATAGACAAAAAGCATTTTGTTGAATTCAAACACCTCGGAAGTCCCCGGCCAGAGGATGAGAGGCACAAAAAAGAAGAGAGCATAGAACAGATACTCGATGGTCTTGTCAGCGTAGGAAGCAAGTTTTGACATCTTGGCGCTATTATGCTATATTGTGG
>MFAI01000034.1 GCA_001774555.1 Candidatus Collierbacteria bacterium RIFCSPLOWO2_01_FULL_50_23 | reverse complement strand
GTGGCGGTGGTAGGCTGCGGCAAAGTTGGAATGACGGCGGCGTATGCGATGATGCTATCCGGAACGCCGACGGAGATCATCCTTTTTGACCGGCATTTGGATAAAGCCATAGGAGAAAAGCTGGACCTGGAACATGCTTTGTCGCTGCTATCTTCGTATGTGAATATCGCGGCGACCGATAGGTATGAGGACTTGGTGGGGTCCCACCTGGTGATCTATACGGCAGGAGTAGCTCAGGAGCCGGGGCAGACAAGACTCGATTTGGTCAATACCAATAAGAAGATACTGGAAGAAGCATTGCCAAAAATTAATCAGGCGGCTCCCGAGAGCGTAATTTTGATCGTCGCTAATCCGGTGGATATCCTGACTTTCCGGGCAAATCAACTTATCCCTAACGCCAAGGGGAGAATCTTCGGTTCGGGGACATTGCTTGATACGGCCCGTTTCCGTTTTCATCTGGGAGAGGTATTAAAAATTAACCCCCACAGTATTCATGCCTACATACTCGGGGAACACGGGGACAGCTCGCTTCCGGTTTATGAGAATACGACGGTGGGGGCGCAAAAACTGTTGGAATTGCCAGGGATGAGTCGGGAGACAGTTGAAGCCGCTTATCAAAAAACCAGGGATGCAGCCTACAAAATAATTGAGGCAAAAGGGGCAACATACTACGCAATCGGTGTGGTCGTTATGAAAATTATGCAGGCAATTTTTTCGGATAGTAAAACCGTGTTTCCCTTGTCTGTACCCCTGACCAACTACTTGGGATTTTCTGGAGTAGCTTTGTCGGTGCCGTGTATTTTGGGTGAGAATGGCGTCGAAAAGGTATTGGAAGTGGACCTTTCGCCTTCGGAAAAGGCAGTTTTTGAAAAGAGTGTGGCAGCATTAATGCCTTTTTGCGAATAAATGGATAAAGACGAACCAAAACAATTGAAACTGACGAACCGTTCTGGGGGGGAGTCTCAGAAAGAAAAGAAAGAAAAAAAAGAGAAGGACTCGAAGGGGAATAGGTGGGTGATTGTCCTACTACTTTTGGCCACAATAATTGCGAGTCTGATCTTCTCTATTGGTGGGCCCGCGAGACAGAAATCAGCTGAGGAAAACAGGGAAGGTAATCAAGAAAATCCCTTGGGCGCTCCCAGGGTGTACCAGTTTTAAAACTTGCCGAATTCATACTTGATCTGATTATTTTTTTCTGGTCCGCGAAGATGGTAGTTGATGCCCGATTGGATAATCTTTTTGAAGAAATGGAATCGACCCTCTTTGTCTAGTCTCCTGACTGAAAAACGTATGCGGGGGTTGCGAAAAAGACGGTATCTGAATTTTTTCAGGGTGGCGCGTTTGATAAGATCAAAATCTTCGCCCAGTTTGATTTTTTGGTCGAACCCATGAAGAGAGCGAAAGACTTTTTTGCCTACATACATAAAGGCGCCGCTTCCTCCGGGAGAAAAATGCTTGGTGGATTCGAGATAGATGCGGTTGTAGAGAGAGAAGGCAAGTTTGTCCAGGAGGTAACGGCTGATTGGTTCGAGCCAAGAGGAGGCCAGGTCAAAATTATCATCGAAAAGAGCCTGATGAATTTTGGCCAGGAAATTTTTTTCGGGAACGACGTCGGCGTCAAAGAAGATCAGGTGGTCGGTGGCGGCTAATTTGGCAGCAAGATTTCTTTGGTAGCCAATATTCCTTATTTTCGAATTAATGATCCTGATGTTTAAGTATTTTTTGTATTCATTGGCAACCTTTACGGTTTGATCGTCAGAATGAGCATCGATGACAATGATTTCGAAGTCCCGAAACGCCTGTTCCCGCAGAGAATCAAGAAGCCCGCCAATATATTTTTCTTCATTGAGAGTGGGGATAAGAATTGAGAATTTCATTTATTTTGAGGTCGCCAAGCCGATCATTTCCCGGCCAAAAAAGCCGCGACTCCCCCTTGCATTATAGTAGATGCGTTTTTGGCCGCTTTCATTTTTGACAAAACTGCCGACGTAAACGTGGGTTTTTTTCCAAGACACGTTTGGCGTGATGACCGGCTCCTTCGCGGTGACCCATGTTAGGCCATCATTTGAAAAAGTGAGGTGGAGGGCCGATGAACTTTCGCGTGAGAGTAAATTCGTGCGGAAGAGGGTTTGGAGGCCGAGAAAACCCCCGCTGGTGTTCGTGACTCTGGTGGTGCTTTTCAATGTTTTGGGTGAATATTTTTTGATGATCGGCTTCTTGGCCGGGCGGTACGGACCGGTAATTTTTTTGGTGGTGGCGACGCCTTGGTATCCGGGCTCGCAAAAGAAGGTATCGGAAAACGAAATCAGACCAGAGCTGTAGTAGAGTCGGTAGAAGCCGTTGGTTTTTACCAAGGACGGATTGCCGAGATTGCCGATCTTGTTCTTGGTTTTATGCCAAGAATACCTTGGTTTGAGGATGGTTTTCGGTTGGCTCCAGTGTACGAGGTCGCGAGAATGGATTAGTTCCAGGTGGGAATTGTAGTAGGGGAGGCCAAAAGGAGCGTTAACTTTTTCATAGAAGAGGTAGTATCTGTCCTTTTCGCGAAAAATAAAAGGGCGCAGAGCCAGAAAAGAAATAATGCCTCCAGCTTTCTGCCAATGGATACCGTCGTAAGAACAGTAATGATAGATCCCCAAGAGTCCGTGGGCGAAGAGGTGCCACTTGCCATCAGGAGAGTCGACGGCAGGAAGGACGGTGGGGTCGGCGATCAGCCATTCCGGAAAGGGGGGTTTGATCAATGGGTTGTTGGGGTGATCATCCCAAGTATCTTTTTGTGATCTCATGATATTAGTTCCTTCTGAATGATGAAGCGCCGTCGAGAATCTGATTGGTGCTTGTGCTCGTCGGGGTAATTTTAGCTCTCTCTTCGATTATTTTCTTGACTTCCTCGCTATTGCAGGCCATCTTCGGTTCCCGACCCCTGATGAAGTACTCATAACGGGTGGGACAGCCGGAGCAGGTTAGGGTTCCCGTGTAGACGCAAACGGGGACTTTGACCAGATTATTCGGGACGGCGAAAGGGGTATTTTCCTTGGTCCGACCGAGAAGATCGATCATGATCTTTGACCAGATGGGAGAGGCTCCGGTAATACCGGAGGCAATACGGCCCATGGGCGAGTTGTCATTATTTCCGACCCAGGTAGCGACTACATAATCCGGAGTGTATCCGAAAGTCCAGTTGTCGCGGAGATCATTGCTGGTGCCGGTTTTGACAGCGGTCTTGAGTGGTTCCAGATTCAGAACAGAACGGTAGCCGAAAGCAGACGATCTGGCTTGGTTGTCCGAAAGAATATCAGAAAGGTAGAAGGCGGTTTCCGGCTTTAAAACGGCTTGCTTCTGGCACGGTAGATGATTAAGACAGGGATCAAAAGAGAGCCGGTTCCCGTTTTGGTCTTCGATCCTCATGATTGGGTTTAGGGGGACGCTAATGCCGTTGTTGGCGAGGGTGCCGTAGACGACGGCCATATCCGTCATTTTGACTTCGGCGCCACCGAGAGTAAGGGATAGACCATAACGGCTGGGTTCGTTCCAACTGCCAATACCCATCTGTTGACCGAGAGCGATCATATTGGCGACGCCGTTTCTAGCAAGTAGCAATACAGCGGGAATGTTGTAAGAGTTGGCGAGGGCTTGGCGGAGAGTGAGGGTGCCATGAAAGCGGCCGTCGTAGTTTTTGGGTGTCCAGGTGCCGGAACCTGCTAGGTTGAAACTAATGGGTTCATCCTTTATCAGAGAGTTCGGTGTCGCCCCGTTTTCAAAGGCCAAGGCGTAATTGACGACTTTGATCGAAGATCCCGGTTGGCGGAGTGAAGTGGTTAGATTGACCTGACCGTCGTTTTTGATATCAAAGTAGTTTCTGGAGCCAACCATAGCAAGAATCTCCCCGCTTCCTGGCGCGGTGATAAGGGCCGCACCGTTGCTGACATTCAACTCCGAAAGTTTGTCCAGCTCAAGATCGAGTACCGCCTCTGCATTTTTTTGAAGGTCCAGGTCGAGGGAAGTGGTGACCTTTAGCCCGCCGTGGCTGACCAACTCTTCGCCGAACTGGTCAACTAATAGATCTCGGACGTACATGACGAAGTGGGGGGCATTGATCTCGATCTTGGGAGAGGCGAACTTGAGCTTGGTGCCGATCGCCTGCTCGAATTGTTCCCGGTTGAGATAACCTGCCTTGAGCATTAGATTCAAGACGAGGTTCTGCCGGGAGAGAGCGAGGGCTGGGGAAAGATAGGGCGAGTACTTGCTGGGTGCTTTGGGTAGGCCGGCCAAGAAGGCGGCTTGGGGGAGGGATAGATCACTGGCGTCGATACCAAAGTATTGACGGGCGGCCTCCTGAATTCCATAGGCCGGGCCGCCGAAACCAACTTCGTTGAGATACATTTGCAGAATTTGATCTTTGTCGTAGATGCTTTCGACGGCGATGGCGAGAAGGAGTTCCTTGACCTTCCGTTGCCAGGTTTTTTCGTTAGTGAGGAGAGCGTTTTTGACCAGTTGTTGAGTAATGGTGGAGCCGCCCTCTGACTTTTGTCTGCTCAGGTTATGGTAGACGGCACGAACGACGGAGGTGGCGGAAAAACCGGAATGTTGATAGAAACCATTGTCTTCGATGGCAAGAAAAGCCTCTTTGACGTAGGGAGAGAGGGAAGAAAGACTGACGGGAGTACGGTTTTCATCCTGGTAGATTTTGAAAAGCAGCTGGCCGTTCCGGTCCAGGATTTGGGTGGTGAGTTTCTGGGACCGGGTGGTGAGATTGCGGGGGGAAGGCAGGCCGACGAAGATTTGGACGTAGAAGTAATACGACCAGCCGAAGATAAGAATTAACAAGAGAACTGTTTTTGATTGTGAGGAAATGCCTTTAGCTAAGCGAAGAAACAAAAGAATGAGAAAAGCGAAAAGAGTAAATAAAATCAGAAACAGTCGAAAAAAAGGTTTACCGATGAAAGAAAGAAAGTTGAGACCGGTTTTTTTTGACTTGGTTCTGCCGATGAGGCTAATTTTAGCAAGACTAGAGGTCTTTCGCTATAGTTTGCCAGAGGTTGTCATAAGGAAGTTCATAGCCCAAGGCCCAAATGGCGATACCGGCTAGCTTGGCTTGGTGGACAAACTCGATTTTCAACCTCAATGAATTTTCGTCGTCATAGTGAATCTGGTAGATGTTGCCGTCTTCGAAGTAAGAGAGGTAAGGAGTGAAGGTGGCGGCCGACCAGGTGGCGGATAGAGAGCTAATGGTTGCGTCAGAGAGAAGATCGCGGACTCGCTTGTAAGTAGCCAGACCCCCGGTCTTGGGATAAGTTCGGGCCAGGAATTCCCGGTCCACCGTCTGCCACTCGTAACCATAAAAAGGAACACCTAGAAGTAGTTTGTAAGCAGGGACAAGTTTGCTAACGTCGCTAATGCTGGTGACGATGTCATAGTCAAGACAGGAGTTAGAATTGATGCACTTGCCTCTTAGTGGGGCCACCGGACCCGACTGGCTGCTACTGGGGCGGAAAAAATCATAGGCCATAACGATGATGACGTCGGCCGATTTGGCGAGAGCTTTTAGGTCGTAGAGACGGTTCTTGCTGGCAGAGTCAGCAAAGACGTCAAGGGACATTTCGCACCCGCCTGCAACGCTATGCGTAGCATTGCGAGCAGGTCTGGCAGCCTCCATTTTACATTTGGCAGAAAGATCGGAGACAAATTGGGAAAAGAGAGCGCGGGTTGATTCGTCGGGATAGCCCATGTACTCGAAGTCAACGTTGACACCGTCAAATTGTTTATCAGCGACTGTCTGTAGGATTGACTCGATTGCCTTTTGGCGGGAGTCTGGGTGACCAAGAAGGTTTTCGATCTGGTCATTTTCCATGACCCGAACGACCAGAATAAGTTTTTTGCCGAGGAGCTTTATTTGGCGGGAGAGAACGGCAAAGGCGGTACTATTCAGTTTGTTCCAGCCGGGTTCCTTTTCGCCGGGCTTATCATATTTTTTGATACTGCCGTCTTCATTTAGATCGATGCCGAAGTAGGCCAGATGGGTTAGGGATTTGACATAAAGTTTGTCGGAGTCTTTCATGTTCCAGTAGGGCAGAAAACCGAAGACAACTTTTGCCCCAGGTTTTTTGAAAATCGGAGCCAACTGAGGGAGTGACTCTACCAAGTCGATTGGAGAGACGAGGGGTAGATTGATCTGCCAGATTCGGTAAAGTGACAATGAAAGATAAATAAGCCCCAAAATAAAAAATAGAAAAATAATTTTTTTACTCATTGATCAGTTGAGGTATGTTTTTGGATTGATGTGATTTTGCTGCCAGGTATTGTAGTTGATATTGGTCGTCGGCCAGCCAATCTGGCCCTTGTCGTCGATGGGATAGACGCAGTCGATACAAAAATCTTTGGAAAAAGGATCGGAGAGAACCAGGTGTTGTTCCAGATCCAGATCAATGGTGGTATCGCCCGGAAGAAGGGGATATTTATCAGAGCGGCGAACCCAGATCTGCTTTTGAGTCGGAACGTTAAGGGGAGGAAACTGATCTTTGATAAAAAGTTCGCTTCTGGTTTCGCAGGGATTTTCCTGGGTTGGGATAAGCCCGGTAATGGTGCAGACGTCGCGATTGACCACCCCGTCGGGCTTTTGGGGGAAGTGATCCTTTTGGTCGGAAAGGACATGCTTCATGACTTTGTTCCAGATGGTTGAGGCGCCGGTCACCCCGGAGGCAACATAACTCATGGCTGAGTTGTCGTTGTTGCCGACCCAAGTGGCAACCAGATAATCGGGGTTGTAGCCGATGGTCCAGTTGTCCCGCAGGTCATTGGTGGTTCCGGTTTTGACGCTGACTGTTTTCCCGGGAATCACCAGCTGACTACTTGGTCCGAAAGCACCGATGCGGGCGTTGTTGTCGAGGAGGATGTGACTGATGATGAAGGCGACTTCTTCCGGAAGAGTGACCCGGACTTTTTGAGAGCCGGTTTCGGCAACGAAGGGATGGGTTCGGTTCCAGAAGGTGGCCCAGTTTTCGTGGAGGCTGCCAACGTAATCGGCAGTATCGGTGGGGTGGTTTTCCTCGAGTATTTTGCCGTCGAAGGTTTCGACTTTGAGAATGGGATTGAGGGGGACGGTGACTCCGGAGTTGGCGAAGGTGCCGAAGGCAACGGCCATATCTGTCATGAACACCTCCCCGCCCCCGAGAGTGAGGGAGAGACCGTAACGACTCTGGTCGGTAAAGGTGGTGATGCCCATCGTTGAAGCGGTGGCGATAAAGGAGTCAAGATCGTTTAATGCCAGCATTTTTACGGCGGGAATATTGAGAGAGTTACCCAGGGCGAAGCGCATTTGGACCCCACCACGGAAAGTGTTGTCATAGTTTTTGGGACAATACAATTTTTGGTTAATGACGTTGAAGCAGGTCGGCAAGTCTAAGAACATGGTGCCGGCGGTCCAACCATTCAGCAGACCAACGGCGTAATTGATCGGTTTGATGGAGGAACCGGGTTGGCGAGGTCTGGTGGTGACATTGACATTGCCGTCAACGTCTGTCGAGAAGTAATCGACGGAGCCGACCATGGCCAGGATTTCGCCGGTGGCCGGTTTTGTGATCAGGGCGGCGCCGTTACTGATTTTGAGACGGTTGACTTTCCTGACTTCGGCGGCCAGGGTGGCCTGGGTATATTCCTGTAGAGAAAGGTCCAGAGTGGTGGTGACGCGGAGCCCTCCTAGATTGACGAGATCTTCGCCATATTTATCGACCAGCTGGTCCCGGACCATCAGGGAAAAATGGGGGGCTTTGATGGTTGACTTTTTGGTGGAGAAGATGAGCTTTTGATTGCCCGCCCCATCGGCTTCTTTTTGGGAAAGGTAGCCATCTTCGACCATACGACGGATGACCTGATGCTGGCGGTTGATGGCAAGATCGGGGTTGGCGCCGAAGGGGCTGTACTTGGTGGGGGCTTGAGGTAAACCGGCCAGAAGCGCCGCTTCGGCGACGGTCAGAGCTTTGGCATTTTTTCCGAAATATATTTGAGCGGCAGTTTCGATGCCGTAAGTGGTGCCGCCGTAGGGGGCTTGGTTCAAATACATTTCGAGAATTTGGTCTTTGGTGTAGACTACTTCGGTCATCAGGGAGAGGACCGCCTCGCGAATCTTCCTGGTGATGGTCCGTTTGGTATCAGCCAGTAGGGCATTTTTGACGAGCTGTTGGGTGATGGTCGAGCCTCCCTCAAGGCGCTTGCCGGAGAGGGTATTAAAGGCGGCGCGGAGGATGCCAACAAAATCGAGGCCGCGGTGTTTGTAAAAGTTTTTGTCTTCGATGCTAATGGTAGCTTGTTTCACCGAAAGAGGAACGTCGGCGATTTTGATCGGGTTCCGGTTTTGGGTGCTATAGACTTCGTATAGGAGTTTTCCGTTTCGATCGAGAAGCTGGGTGCTGATGGGGGCAGGGTTCTTGGTGAGCTTGCTGGGGTTGGGGATATCTTTGAAGAGCAGGCCCAAGTAGAGGACCGAGAAGAGCATTAGGGCAGCGAGAGCACTAAGGGCAATTTTGGTCCGGGTCTTTTTTGACTGGGTTGATTTGAGAAAGGCCTTATGGATCGCAGTCAGATCGGTCTTTCTTTTTTTGTTTGGCATAAGTGCTAATTATACTTGTTATGGTACGATGGCTTTACCAATGACGAAAAACCTCAAACGGTTGCTGTTTTACTTTGTTTATATCTTGTTGGTGTGGGGGAGTTTCCGATTCTTTGCCCGCTTGCCCGAAGTGGTGGACGAGCTTTGGTTCAAGCCGGTGATTTGGTTGACCCCTTTGATTTGGTGGCGGTTTTCTTTCCCAAAGAAGCTCGATTTTTTCGACGGCGGCTTATTACCCGCAATTTTGTGGGGACTTGCCGGGGGTCTTGTCTATTTCGTGATCCTGAGATCACTTACGGGGGCGGGTTTTGTTTTTTCGATCAATACAACCGGTGTGGCTCTGGCGACGGCGGTGGTTGAAGAGCTGGTTTTCTCGGGTTTTATCTTGGGCTTATTGGTCGCCGAGACCAAAAAAGAAAATGTCTCTTTGGGTCTTACTGCTCTTGGTTTTGCCCTGATTCACCTGCCGATTAATTTGTTTGTTTTCCACCTGCCGGTTGTGGCCTTGGCCGGCGCCTTTTTGCTGGCCTTTTTTGTGGCTCTGATCAATGGCTTTTTGCGGTTGAGATCAAATAATGTTCTTTCTGCTATCCTTGCTCACTTCATTTACCTGGTCATTGTGCTCTCATAGGCTATCGGAGCAGTTTTTGCGGTGATTAGCTTCGGTGTTTTGATGTGATATAGAGATTGATAGTTGATGTACTGCGGGTAGTGTCTATATTGATGTATTAATACTAGATACAGCGTCAAGAAATGAATTGCCCATATTGTGAGAATAAAGATACAGCCGTTCTCGAGAGCCGGGTGTTGCCGCTTGGAGAAGGGATGAGGCGGCGACGGGAGTGTAAGAAATGCACTAAACGTTTTACCACTTACGAGAAGGTGGTCAACCTAGACTTGAAAGTTGTCAAGAAGAGCGGTGGGATTGAGGACTTTGACCGGGAGAAAATAGTCAAGGGAATAAAAAAGGCTTGTTGGAAGAGACCGGTGACTGAGGAACAGATGACTGATCTGGTGGATGATTTGGAGCTGAAACTTTTGAATCGCATGACAACCAATGTCCCCAGCTGTGACATTGGCAAAATGATTCTTTCCCGTTTGAAAAAATTAGATGACGTGGCTTACCTACGGTTTGCCTCAGTCTATTTGGAGTTTGCCAGTGCGGCTGATTTTGCCAAATTAATTACTAGTCTAGCTAATTAACCATGCCCAAACAGAAGACGGTGTTTGCTAGTAATAGCAAGAAGAGAGGGAAGAACGCTGCCCTGACGGACGGAGAGATCAGAGTCGAGATTCCCAAAACTATCATCAAGCGTGACGGCAGGACGGTCGCGTTTGAGATTGAGAAGATCGAAAACGCGATCAGACTTTGTTTTGAGGATCTGGGGAGAGAGTCGGCGACCTCAATTTCCGAGCTTTCTAAGAGGGTAGTAAATATTATCGGAGCCAAGTACGCCGCGCCCACGGTGGAGCAGGTACAGGACACAGTTGAGTTGGTACTACAGGCGGCCGGAGAATTCGCATCGGCAAAAAACTATATTCTTTACCGGGCAGAACATGCCAAGATGCGGGGAAGCCGGCCGATCCCCGCCGAGGTATCCGAAGCCTTTGGAAGTAGCGATCAGTATTTTGGAAACCCGGTCCAAAAGTTCCAGTTCTTCAACCATTACTCCCGATTTAACTGGGATCTAGGCCGACGGGAAACCTGGGTGGAGACGGTAGACCGGGCGGTTGATTACCTGGCCGAACTGGCTGATGGAAGACTAGACGCGGACACTTTTTCTCGAATCAGGAAAACTGTTTTGGAAATGAAGGCGGCACCGTCGATGAGACTGCTGGCGATGGCCGGCGCGGCCGCTCGAAGAAGCAATGTTGGGATCTATAACTGTTCTTATCTGCCGGTCGACAGTGTTGATTCGTTTGTGGAGGCGCTTATAATTTCGATGAATGGCTGCGGAGTGGGGTTTTCGGTGGAGGGGAAGTATGTCGAAAATCTGCCCCGGGTGAAGCGTCAGCTTGGGGTGAAACCCGATACATATTTGATCGAGGATACGACCGAGGGTTGGGGTGAGGCGATCCGACGGGGATTGTCTACCTGGCTTGCCGGCGGAGATGTAAAGTTCGACTACTCACAACTTCGCCCCGCGGGGGCGATCCTGCGGGTGAAGGGGGGCAGGAGCAGTGGACCGGATCCGCTGCGGCAGACCCTGGAATTTGCCCGGAGCCGAATCCTCTTGCGGCAGGGAAGTTTCCTCCGAACGATAGATGCCCACGACATTATGTGCCAGGTAGGAAGCGCCGCCGTCTCGGGCGGGATGAGGAGGACGGCGATGATCTCCCTTTTTGATTTTGATGACATGGAGATGAGGCTTTCCAAGTCGGGGGACTTTGAGCGCGACAATAGCCAGAGGTGGAATGCAAACAACAGCGCCGTCTGGCCGGACTCGGGGCTGACCCAGCTGGAAATAACCAAACAGATGCTTTCTATGGTGGAGTCGGGCAGAGGCGAGCCGGGAATTTTTAACCGTCAGGCGGCAATAAATCTTTCTCCGGCCAGAAGAAAACCGGCTGAATTTGGCTGTAATCCCTGCGGAGAGATCAATCTGCGACCTTATCAATTTTGTAATTTGTCGATCGCGATCGCCCGGGCGGAAGATACATATGAATCGCTTCGGGAAAAGGTCGAAGTGGCGACAATAATCGGGACGATCCAGTCTTTGGCAACGAACTTTCCGGGACTGCGGCCGGCCTGGAAGGCGAATTGTGAAGAGGAGCGATTGTTGGGGGTGGATATTACCGGACAGCTTGATAGCAAAGCGGCCCAAGATCCGTCGGTGCAAGGTAGATTGCGGCAAGTAGCTGTAGAAACCAATCGGACGGTGGCCGAGAAGCTCGCAATCAACCAAAGCGCGGCAGTAACCTGTGTCAAGCCGTCGGGAAACTCGGCGCAATTGTTCAACTGTTCATCCGGACTACACACCAGATGGTCTCCTTATTACGTCAGAAATATCCGGGTCAGTACCCACTCACCCGTCTATAAAGTACTGAGGGACTCGGGCGTACCGATGGATCCGGAAAATGGTCAGGTGGCGGAGACAGCCATTACCTGGGTGATCCATTTTCCGGTGAAGTCACCCGACGGCGCGGTGACGAGAAAGGAAAGAAGCGCGGTGGCACAGTGTATGTACTGGCTGCAAAATAAAATTCATTGGACGGAACACAATCCCAGTGTGACGATAACCTATTCCCCCGATGAGGTACTGGACTTGATCAAGTGGGTTTGGGAGCATCGTGATCTGATCGGGGGAATGGCCTTTTTGCCGGCTTTTGACGCCTCTTATTCCCAGATGCCGTATCAGGAGATCGAAAAAGAGGAGTATGAAAAATTAGCGAATGTTTTTCCAAAGATAGATTTTTCAAAACTCTACCGCTATGAAGAAGAGGACTATACCAAGGCGGCCCAGGAGCTCGCCTGTGTTGCCGGGGCATGTGACGTGGATTACACCGAGGGGAAAATTGCCTCTTGAAAAGATAATCGGAAAATGGTTTAACTAAATTATAGGTAGTCTTACTATCACTTGGTTGGTGCCATTGCTAGGGCTGGGGGTCGTTGGGCTTTTGATTGATAAATCCGTCTAAATGCCATATCTAGCCGATTTGCGCATTGCTTGCATGGCGCTATTAGCCGGGGAAGTGGGCAACCATTATAATTTCGGACTAAGCCTGCCTGCTGGCGGGCAGGTTCAGTCCGAAATGTATCAAATGTATACAAACCAAAACGGTGGTTGTGAGTGCGGGAGTCTGATTTCCTTGGTATATTTAAGATATGCCTGTCATGGGGAAAGAAGCGGAACCTAAAACGGAAGCGGAGCGTTTGGCGGCCATCGAGGTGGAGGGATATATCGAAAGAATCGAGCGACAAGCCGAAACCAAACCGTCGGTGGCGGGGACACCAAGCCCACAACCAACAGCTGGAGCGACGCCGGCTGATGATGCTGCCAAAAAGGCGATGTCGATGGCGCCACAGCTACAGAAACAGACGATAATTTTGCCCCTGGACGAAGATGGGGTGAGGCGGGGTCTGCATCACAAGATAGTTGATGGGATACGCTGGTTGGCCGAGTGGAGTCTTTATATGATTAAAAAATATCCCGGAAGAGTTTTTTATAGACCAAAGACAACTTAATGATAAACAACGTTGACCTTAACCTGGTCTTGGCTCAACTGGCCGAATTTGTCCTGGTGACGGTATTCATCTTGGGAATTCTGGTTTTGCTTCTGATCGGCGCGATGCTGATTTTGTTGCAGTACCTGCGTTTCCGAAACAGGGAAGAAGTGAGTCTGAACTTTGTCCTATTGGAAATCGCCGTACCTCGCGACAATGAAATAAAAATCGATGCGGCAGAGCAGATCTACTCTTCGCTCCATTCGATTAAACAAGGTGGTTTTTGGCAAAGATTCAAGGCACAGCAACACCTGTCTTTTGAGATCGTTGCCAAGAAGGAAAGCATTAAGTTTTATGTTTCCTGCCATCGGAATAATATGGAACTGGTTGAAAAAACATTGGCCGGGGCTTATCCGGGACTGCAGGTTCGCGAGGTCGAGGAATATAACATCTTTGACGAAACCGGAAAGGTGGCTTTTACCGAGATGATTCTCCGCTCAGAAAGCTTCAAACCGATCAAGGTTTATAAGGAGCTGACGACCGACCCACTTTCCTCGATCACCGCATCGCTGGCCAAGTTTGGTGAGGGAGAGGCGGCGGCGATACAAATAATTGTTGTGCCGGCGGAGTCAGACTGGCAAAAGGCGGGCGAAGGTTATATCAGCAAGACCAAGAAGTCTGAGGCCGATCCGGAAAAAGCCAAGTTCAAGACGACCCCGGCTGATTTTGAGGCAATTGACAATAAAGTGAGTAAACCCGGGTATCTGACGGCGTTGAGGATCGTGACGGTGGCGCCAACAGAGGGAACGGCGAAGCAAAACCTAAGCAATCTGAAAGGGGCGTTTGCCCAGTTTAATGGCAGTTTGAATGGGTTTAAGGGGAAGAAGATCCGTTTCAAAAACGGATTCATGGTGGATTTCATTTACCGGTATCAATCGATGTTTGGTAATAACTCGGTACTGAATTCCGAAGAGCTGGCGACGATCTGGCACATGCCCAACAAGACGATCGAGACGCCACATATCTACTGGTTGAACGCCAAGAGCGCTCCGGCGACGGGGGGCTTCCCAACTACCGGAATGTATTTGGGAAAATCGATCTATCGGGGACAGGAAAGGCCGATCTTTATTTCCGAAGAAGACCGGATGAGACACATGTATATCATCGGACGAACCGGTACCGGAAAAACCGAGCTACTAAAAACGATGATTATTCAAGATATGAAGGCGGGGCGGGGGCTGTGTTTTCTGGAGCCACACGGTGACGGAATCGAGGAACTACTCGAGTTGGTGCCGCCCGAACGGGCCGAGGATGTAATTTTGGTCGATCCGTCGGATACGGAAAGACCGATCGGCTTCAACCTACTATCGGTGAAATCCGACGAAGAGATGATGCAGGTAAGTAGTGCAATCATCAATCTAATGTACAAGCTCTATGACCCGCACAAGACAGGTATTATCGGTCCCCGGTTCGAGCACTCAATCAGAAATGCCATGTTGACCGTCGGAGTGGAGCCGGGAGCGTCGTTCGTCGAGGTGGTACGCTGTCTGACCGATGACAAGTACGTGGCGGAGCTACTGCCGAAGGTGAAAGATCCGATCGTCAGGCGATTTTGGACTGACCAGATAGCCAAGACGGATCAGTTCCACAAGAGTGAGACGCTTGACTATATTGTCAGCAAATTCGGCAAGTTCGTAACCAACAAGATGATCAGAAATATCATTGGTCAGTCAACAAACTCCCTGGATTTTCGGCAAGCGATGGATACCGGAAAAATCGTCTTCATCAAGCTGGCTAAGGGTCTTTTGGGAGAGGAGGATGCAAACTTCCTTGGTCTGCTATTGATCCCGAAGGTATTACAGGCGGCACTATCGCGGCAGGATTTGCCCAAGGAGACCCGGCGACCATTCTATCTTTACGTTGACGAGTTCCAAAACTTCGCCACACCGGATTTTGCCCAGATGCTGTCTGAAGCCAGAAAATATGCTTTGGGGTTGACCTTGGCGAATCAGTTTGTGAGCCAGCTGGAAGAGTCGGTCAAGGATGCGATCTTCGGAAACGTAGGTACTCTGATGAGCTATCGAGTCGGTGTCCCTGATGCACAAATCCTGCAACATGAGTTTTCACCGATATTTAATGAAACAGACCTGACCAACGTTGGGGCGCAGAATATCTATGTTAAGACAATCGTGAACAGCTCACCGGTGCCGCCGTTCTCGATGAATGTGGAAAAGGATATGAAGGCGCAAAAGGAGATGGGAAGCAAGAAAGTGGCGGAGATGGTTCGGGAGCTATCGCGGCTGAAATACGGACGGGACCGCGAGGAGGTAGAAGCAGAAATCGAGCGACGAGCCAAGCTATGATCTACGATTTTCATGGTCCGTATTCAACAAAAGGAGAATGGGCTATTAAGCCTTTGGCGTGAAAGCGTTTTTGGGTGATTTTGGGTATAGGTGGGCGACCCAGGGCTCGAACCTGGAACCAAACGTGTATAAGGCGTTCGCTCTACCATTGAGCTAGTCGCCCCTATGGGGCCGACGTATTTTATCAGATTTAGCCTACCAATTTGTTGATATTGTCCGAAATGGCTCTTATACCCAAGAATACTTTTTCTGCAATGTCTCGATTGTGAACCATGATGTTGCATGTACCGTGATTAAATCCCTTATATGTTAATCCGGCAAGGGTAGTTTTTTTGATGTATGACTTGTTAAATTGTTTAATTGATATTTTTGTGAGGTTGCTCCAGAACTTAATCTCCTTCTGTTCGTCCATATCTTGGTATAGATGTATCTTCATCCGCATTTTATTTGTTGGAACTTCAAATATATTTGTGAGCCAATACACAAAAAATTTAATCATTAGCGGATTTGAATTACTCAGGATTGTTGAATATGGCGTCGTTTTGTTTCCTTCTCCCCAGTAAAGAAACAGACCAGTCAAATAGAGCTCCTTTTTTGAGAGGGGTAAGAGATATTCTTTTTCTTTTTGGTAAACTAGGTTTTGTCGAGTTTCTCTTTTTATTCTCATGGTATTTCGAAAATTTTCGATGCGTTGCTCACTAAAATCTCTTAGTTCTCGAATTCTTTCGGGTGGAAGAGGATACTTTTTCAGCCAGCCACTCAAGGTGCTTTTGCTCACACCCAACTGGCTTTTTATTTGAGAATAACTAGCTCCCTGAAGCCTGAGTTTGGTTGCCTCCGCTTTCGTTTTGATTAGTCTATTTGCCAATTTGAACTTATGTTTAATAATTATATAATTGTAATTTCATGGTACCGTTTTGGATCGGTAAAGTAAAGTTGAAGCTGGTATAATTCGTCTGGAGATGAAGAAGCCGAAGACCCAGACAGACAGATTGCTGATGGACTCGCCCATTTTGGACCAGGTGGAGGAGGGGATGCTTTCCTCGCCTTCGGGGCTGGCGGTTTCGGGACAGCTGAATATTGGCAAAAACGGCAACCCGGTCACAATCTACATTGAGGATGAGGAGACGGGTGAGACCTTAGAGGTCAACCACGTTGGCACGGCTCTGCTCGTGATCGAGGATAGCCGGAAATCTTCAAGTGGGTGGCTATCGATCGCGATCGGAAGTATGTCAAAACTTAGTAACGTGTTGGAATTCCTGGCGAAAGTGACGCTTGATGGCCTGGAGAAGCTGACTAGAGGAAAGTAGCTTAAAGTTCCTCGAGGCGAAGCTTTTCTTTATTGCCTTTTTCGGAGATGAACTCTAGGTATTTCTCGGTGGTCGAGAGCCTCTTGTGGCCGGCCAGTTTGCTCACATAGACCAGGGGAGTTCCGGCCATAAGCTGCTGGGCGATGAAGGTATGGCGCAGGTCGTTGACTTTGGCATCCTTGATTCCGGCGAGCATGAAGAAACGGTCGATGCTGCTTCTGATGTTACGCACGAGGAATGGGTTGCCGGTTTTGGTGATGAAAACGTTTTTGGCACCACCCTTGGGGCGTTGCTCAAGGTACGCCTCCAGGGCGACTTTGGCGGCGGTATTCAAAGGAATATCGCGCTCGGGGTGTGATTCGTAGGCTCGGATAGTGATCTTGTTGCTGACAAAGTCAAGGTCGGCCATATTCAAGTTGGCCAGTTCGGAGATACGCATACCGGTTTGGAGCAACAATTCGACGATGGCGGAGATACGGGAATCGGAGCGGCAGGCATCACGAAGGGCGCGGTACTCGAGTTTGCTTAGGACCCGTGGCGGTTTCAGGTCGTATTTGGGGTGACTGATGGCAGCGGCGGGATTCACGTCGACCAGATTCTGGCTCTTGAGGTAGCGGAAGAAGGCTTTGATGGAATTCAATTTGCGGCTGATGGACTTGGCGGTATAGTGTTTGCCGTCCAGATCGGCCTTGAAATTATCGATATCTTGGGAGGTAATTGAACCGGCGGTCAGCTTACCATCTTTTTTTAGAAAAGAGGCTAACTGTTCGATGTCTTTGGTGTAGGCTAAAATGGTAGCAGAAGCCCTGCCTTGGCTTTCAAGTTGGCTTTTGAAACTTTTAATACTCTGACTAAGATCGGTATGATTTTGGTCCATTTAGCTATAATAAATATATTACAGGTTGTATGATACAAGCTAAACGTGCGTATGTCAAGGAAGGTAGAGGGGGGGGGGCTTGGCCTAAATATTTGCTTCTTGTGTCGGGCTTTTACTTGGTTTGGACCCTTTCAAAGGGAATTTGGGAACTCCGGACCGCTAATTTGCGAATCGATGAGGCGCGACAAATTTTGGCGCGAGAGCAGGCCAAGGCTGAACAGCTGAAGAGGAAGTGGACGGAGGTTCAAACTGCCGATTATTTGGAGAAGGTAGCCAGAAATGATCTCAATATGCAAAAGGAAGGAGAAACGGTGGTCGTTCTATCAAAGGAAACGTTCGCGGCGGCGACCAGTTCGGACGGAATCAAGCAAGAAAAAGAGCTGAAAAACTGGGAAAAGTGGTGGAACTTGGTTAAATAGTTGCGGGGCCGGGGTTACGCCCCCCGGTTAAGCGGGATTATGAGCCCCGCGAGATACTTACCTCCCCCCCGCAAATGAGGGGAACGGCTATATTTTAGCACAACCTGAGCCTATTTTCTTTGTTGGGGGAGAGTGCGGTTCTGACCTTCGCGGACTTGCTCGGTGTTTCCGCTCACCCCTTCCAGCCAAAGACGACCTTCGGGGCTGGTATACCATTCGACAGTAGAGCGGAAGCCTGATTCGAAAGTGTGTTTTGGCTGCCAGCCGAGCTCGCGCCTAATATTACTGATATCCATGGCGTAGCGGAGGTCGTGGCCGGGGCGATCAGCGACCAACTCGACGTTAGCTTCCATAGAAAGGGATTTACCGGTGATTTCTGACATGATGGCAAGCATTCTCTCGACCAGTTGATAGTTAGAAAGTTCACTTTCACCGCCGATACAGTAGGTTTCACCGATTTTTCCACGAAGAAGAATAGCTTCGATGGCACCGCAGTGATCTTCGACGTGGAGCCAGTCGCGGACGTTTTTGCCTGGGACTCCGTGTTCGTCCGTATAAAGTTTGACTTTTTGGCCGGCATTTAGAAGGGCGATTGCGCGGGGAATGAGCTTTTCAGGGGTTTGATAGCGACCGTAGTTGTTGGTGCAGTTACTGGTGGTAATTCCAGGAAGGCCGTGAGTTCGAAAGAAACCTCTGACGGCAAAATCAGCCGTAGCTTTGCTTATGGCATAAGGGCTATTCGGCGAGTAGGGATAGCCTTCATGAAACTTGAGGTCGGGTCGGTCCAAAGGCAAGTCGCCGAAGACTTCGTCGGTGCTGATCTGGTGAAAACGGGGGACGCCCGCTTCCCTGGCGGCACGAAGAAGAGTCAAGGTACCCATGAGATTTGTTTCATAGAAGAGACGTTCGGCGTCGGGTCCGGCCAGAGAACGGTCAACGTGGGTTTCGGCGGCAAAGTTGACGACCGTATCAATTTTGCAGACCTTCATTATTCCATAAACCAGATCATAGCTACCGATGTTGCCATGGACAAATTCGTAGCGGGGATCACCCTCAAGATCGCTAAGATTCTCTCGGTGACCGGCGTAGGTGAGGGCATCGAGATTGACGATGTAGTCGTCGGGGTGACGGGAACGCCAGAAGCGGATGAAGTTTGTTCCGATAAAGCCGGCACCGCCGGTGACTAACAGATTTGACATCAAGATAATATAACATAGGTGGTTTTGAGGCTAACTGGCCTTGATAGTATATAATTCGAATCATCCCGCAGAAAGGAGGATATCAACGTGGACCCCACCGTTTTGTTTGGAGTCCTTATCAGCTGGGCCATAGCCGGGGGCTACAGCTACGCGTATCTCAAGGGCTCCCTCCGTTCAAACCTGGATTTAAAATCTAGGGCCGTGTTGGTCGCGATATTGCTTGGCATGAGTCTACTATCCGGAGGCTACCTCATCGGTCTCAGCCAAGGACTGGCAGTTTGCAGATAACTGCCGAACATGGGCTCCGCTTGCGGAGCCCTTTTTCATGTTTCGGGACAGGGTTTTTGAGGCTGGGTGTGGTAAAATATACCCCGAAGGGGCCCTTTCAGGGGCTTGTTCGGCGGGGTAGCTTAGTTGGTTAAAGCGCTGGCTTCATAAACCAGAGATTCGTGGGTTCGATCCCCACCCCCGCTACTTTGATACGTCGGAAAGATTTTTCAGGTGGCTTCGACAAACCGGACAATCACAATTTGTGCAGCCGGTTTTGGGCCACCAAGTGGTTCAAGGATGTGATTAATTATCTCTTCCCAAAGATTATATTTTCGTTGCACGCCGTGGGTTAAGAGAAATTTCTCTAACATTAAATTAAGTTTTGGATCCCACTGTCTGATATCTATTAGAAGCCGCTTGTTGCTGAGCCACCAACGCCGATTGATCTGGTAGTGAAACTTGAGTATTTCTTCCAGATTGGAATCTAAGGAAAGCAATGAACTTAGGGGGTCGGATAGCAGATGGCGCTTGGCTTTGTCTGTGGCATGATAAACCATAAATTGAATCCAGTTGCAATCATTATTGGTCAGTTTTTTTGGTTTGGCTTTTTTTGCCAGCTCTTTTAATTGTCTAAGTTGGCCAGTCTTGTCAAAAAGAATGATCGATTCAGCGATCATTGGGATCCGCCCGCCTTTTTCCATATCAATTGTGGTTTGTTTTTTGAACTCTGCGAGAGTAATAAAACTGACATCCAGTTTGATATCATTAATATGTGGATGATTGATTCCGTCACAGGTCCTTTTGTTTGAGACAATGACTTTAATATCTAAATCACTGTTTTTACTGACCTCGCCTCTGGCGGCAGAGCCAAAGACAAAAGCTCCCGAATAATGAGGAAGATTTTTTAGTTGTTTTATCTTCCCGATGGCATTTTGAAAGTGAGTTGGAAGGCCGGGTTTCATCATAATAGTCTACCTCCAATAAGATATAAAAATCAGCCTTTTTGTGACTAATTGTTGACTTTTGGCGATGGATGGGGTAATATTCCACCTAGTTCGTAAACCCATTGATCCGGAAGATTGGAACCGGTGAGGGGCTCTACCAAAATCCTTAAACAAGATCTGTAGAGACGGAGGCAAAACCGGATAAAGATAGCAACAAGTGTCGTAACTAACGGAGCTTGTCAAACGAGGCTTACTCGTTTTTGATATTCAAGTTCCTCCCCGATGGAGGATTTTTTGTATCAAGACGGATCGGCAAATGCGAGGTGGTACCGCCTTCTCTCTGTAGAGGCCCTTGCAGAATCTTGGATTTTTATATGGCCAAGGTTTTGCAGGGGCCTTATTTATTAATACATATGAGAAAAGAAGCGGTTCGATTAAATTTGGATGGGGTTACAAGCGAATTACCCTATCGCGATTATTACAGGAGTAGGAATGGCCTAGTGGCAAAGTATCTTGCCAGATATCTTGACCTACCGTATTTTGATGAGACAGGTCGGGGAGTGAATGAGTATGTAGTTCCACCTGTAGCAATTACCAAGAAGGACGCCGAAAAACTAGGTATAAGAGCTGAGGCGGATTTTTATGGCGGTGCGGTTGACCGTCTAGGACATGTTTCTAAGGCGATATTGCACCCTTGTATTTCTCTATACAAACCACCATTCCACTCTGACTGGTTTGCACGATCAATAGTGGATTTGGTCGTCCCTGGGGTGACAACATTTTTAAAACATGCATTGTTAGATAATTACGAGGAATTGGTAAGACAGTTTCCGGTAATGCGTCTAAAATTGTCAAACAAGTCTGATGGTCACGGACAGTATTTGGTTTCATCAAGAGGGCAATTAATTCAGGTGTTAGAGACGATTGCCGATGAAGAGGTGAGACGCGACGGATTAATCGTTGAAGATAACCTGGAAAGAAATAGGACGATATCGGTTGGGAGAGTAGTGGTTGGAAGTGATATTTTTTACACTTTGGCGAGACAAAAAAATGATTTGGCTCCAGAGGATAACCGCAATCGCTATTTGGGCGCCGAGGTTTTTATCGTCAGGGACAATATTGGTGAGTTATTGAGGGCTAGTTTGAGTAGTACAGAGCAGACGGCTCTTAGTGTCGCTTCTAAATTCCTTGAGCGGTACAGCTATTTTGACCCGGTCTGTTCCCGGATAAGTTTTGATTATTTGGTTGGCTATCACACGTATGGTGAACGAGTGGCTGGGATAACAGATATTACAGCAAGGTTGGGGGGGACGTGTCCGGCGTTATGTTTGGCAGTTCTTGAGTTTAAAAGTAATCCGGGCTTGTCCTTGGTAAGGGCGGAGGTGAACCTAAACTATGATCCGTCAGATGAGAAAGCTGAAGAGGAGGGGGCAGTGAGGTTTATCGATTTGCCGTCACTAAGGCTAACAGCTAGGGTTAATTCAGTGAAACAATGTGAAAAATAAGAAGAAAATATTAGTCGTTGGTGGATTACATGGTGACGAATCAAGCGGTGTTGATTTGGTTCGGCGACTTAGGAAAAATATCCCAAAAGACACCACTGTGGTAATCGCTAACCCCGACGCGGTCAAAAAAAATATTAGGTTTGTTGAAACGGATATGAATAGAAGTTTTGCTGTTGAGGTACCAGTTTCCCTTGAAGAAAAGGTGGCAGCAAAATTAAAAAGTAAAGTACTGGATCACGACGTGGTGATTGACGTCCATAATACAAAAGCTGAGGGAACTACGTGTGCGATTACAGTATGTAAACCCTCTAAACTTCATTTTTACTTAGCGAACCACTTTGGCTTTGACAAGTTGGTAATAATGCCGCCAAGTGGTTCGCTAATATCGGTTTGCCCTGATCGGGCGGTATCTTTGGAAATCGAGACTGGCAGAAGAATGGAATTCTCGACGGCCTACTTAATGGAGAAAATAAAGACTCTAGGCAGTAAAGTGGACGAAAAAAAGCAATTAGAGATATATAGATTCATC
>MFAI01000033.1 GCA_001774555.1 Candidatus Collierbacteria bacterium RIFCSPLOWO2_01_FULL_50_23 | reverse complement strand
TTTTTCTTGAGCGATGAACCCTTGATAAAGAAGATATAGACTGACAAGGAGAACCACTGCTTCAGCTAATAAGAACCGGCGGTCATCTCTCTTTTTCTCAATGAGCTCTTTGACTGTTTTGGGAAAGAAAATGCGAAGAATTCCTTTGATGAGAATAAGCCAACCGATAATCGTGATAACAACTCGCCAATCTCGAGTCCAAACCTGATGGCTGACCACCAAAAGAACACCAAGAACGAGAGTTAAAAATCCGGACGAATACAATAATGCCGTATTTTTTGCGGCGTCTTCTTCCATCTTAAGATGGGTTTTGTAGCGGATGATTATCATAAAAGTGCTTATCGCACCAAACAGTCCGATTACTTTTGCGAGAAAAATTGAGGTTTCCATAATGATCAAAAAATTTCTTTTGCCCCTTATTGATAAATCCTAACTGGCGGAAGCGGTGGGATTCGAACCCACGAGTGCTTGCGCACACATGATTTCCAATCATGCGCCATAAACCACTAGGCGACGCTTCCAAACCTGTATATTTTACCAGCTGAAGCTAGCTTTTGTATAAATCAGCTGTCAGCCCCACAGCCTCCATCCCCGCTACCATTCTGACCGATTCGCGGACTTCCAATCTGATCCCTCTCATCTCCACTAGGGCCGCGAGAGCTTCTCCCGCGCACCATTTTTCATCATTGTCCCAGTTATCAAACCAGACCGGCAATACGATCGCTCGACCTCCAGGCATCAAAACCCTGACTAGCTCCCGATAGGCTTCCGTCATTCTGGTCGGTTCTATAAAAATTCGCGGAATCAGTGTATCCCGGCACAAAATCAAATCAAACGAATTAGCGGCAAACGGAAGCTCAAAAAGAAACCCCTCGACACTATTTCTCCCCACCGTCTCCCATCGCCTTAAGTCCTCCGATTCAGGCCGAACTCGCCTTAGTGTCTCCATCATTCCCAAAACGTCCAACCACCAATTTCTTGAGTCTCCTAGCGAAACAATTCCTCCAATTCCTAATTCGAGCCCCTCCTTGGCAAACATTCTCCGTCCGGCGCCGGCATCCAAAATCATTTTTCCCTCCAAATCGCTTCTCACCAACTCAAAATCGGCTAGATATTCGTCCAACACCGGCGTATAAATCTCCTTTTGTCCTGCCACGACCCATATTCTACTCCAGAATGGTAGTTAAAGCGCCAAAATCGTCTCCGGAGCGTCCACCAGGGACGCGAGCACCGGAATACCGGCCGGCAAATCACCATTGCTTTTCCTCCACTTTGGCTCGACCATTATCACCCTCATCGAGAGCGATAGCATCGGCAATCCGTCGGCATTCACATTATCTCCAAAACCCAAGATGTTTTCACAAGGCACCTGCAATAGATCCGCCGCTCCGCGCCAGTCCTCTATTCCCTTCGGTTTTGACTCGTCGGCAATCCAAACCTGGCTGAAATAACGGTCCAGTCCGGTCTTTTGAAGCTTGATCCAAGTCCAGTCACTCCAGGGCAGTGTCGATGGCGCATGAGTCACCACCGCCATTTTGATACCGGTTTGCTCAAACAAATTCATAACCGGATGAATCCCGGAAATGATCTCCGGAGAATCAAAAAATAATTCCTGAATAAGCCCTATTCCTTCATTCAGAGCGTAGGAGTCTCCAGTTAGTTTTATCGCCGTCAACTGAACCGCCAAAACCCATCTCTCTGCCGAAACATGCAAAACATCATAAGCTTCGTGCGCCGCCTCGTCCAATTCGTCCATGACCAGATCGAGCGGTAGTCCCAGTTTCCCCACCGCCCAAATCGCCAAAGCCAGTTTCCTCTCTTTCATGTAGGCGGTCGTCTCCAAAAGGGTATCGTCAAGGTCAAAGAGCAATCCACTAATCCCCAGAGAATCAAACTTCCTTTCCAGCTGTCCAACCAGTGGTTCTCTCTCCCATGGCATATGTTCTTGAAATTCTATCACCTTTTATATGGTGTACCCGGTGAGATTTGAACTCACAACCACTTCCTTCGGAGGGAAGTACTCTATCCAGTTGAGCTACGGGTACAAAAGAGCGGACCTGTCCGCCTCAGGCGGAGGGTACAGGGGTCGAACCTGTTAGAGCTTGCGCTCATTGGTTTTCGAAACCAACGCATTACCGTCCTGCCCACCCTCCGAACGAAGTGAGTCCCGAACTATTGGTTCGGGACAACAAAGTGTACCCGGTGCGATTCGAACGCACGACCTTCTCCTCCGCAGGGAGACGCTCTAATCCAACTGAGCTACGGGTACATTGGGCTATATTTTACCACTTAAGGCTGTTTTTTAGCTTCATTGTGTTCGAACAGGTGTCAATCTCAATCCAAGGGGATCTTTTCCGAGAGCCACTTTACCGCATTGTCCGTCCAGGACGGCTCCGGTTTTTGCATCGTTACCCGATTGTCAGAGAGCGTCTTCTTGATTCTTTCCTCATCTGCCTTATTGATGAGCAAAATCAACTGACCGGGAAATCCCGTCAGGAGAATCCGTAAAACAGATTTCCCCCACTTTTCCTCGATCCAAAAAATGACCATCTGATTAAACCGGTAGAGTTTGTTCCCCGTCCGAACTCCCCACGAAGTCAGCTGATGTTCGGCTTCCGCCGGCGGAGTCTTGCTCGTCACCCAGACCACAAACACAAATGCCCAGATGACGAAAACCGGCATCACCCCCTCGATAAAGAACATGATTACGCTCATCAGTACCGCCAACACCACGATCGTACTGTAAAACTCCTTGCTTCTGGCTTTGTATAGTCTTTCCGGTGATTGCCAATTCAGCAGGATTCTCTCATCCAAATCGGATATTGCATCGGAGGCAGTTTTCGCCGGGTTTTCCATCATCGGGTCCATTATCTCCAGTTTAACATGGCCAAATGGTAAAATTGAGCCCGCTGGAGGCGTGGCCCAGTGGTTAAGGCAAGAGGTTGCTAACCTCTGACCTAGAAGTAGGTCCCGTGGGTTCGAATCCCACCGCCTCCGCCCTATGCCCGAAATCTTGGATTATGGTGGCTACCTGCTCGATTTTGAACTCAACGAGGAGTTTTTGCATGGCAAACGCGTCCTCGATCTTGGCGCCGGCGCCCGTCTGTTTGCCTATGATGCCATCGATCATTCTCTCTGTCAGACGGTCTCTCTCGACGAAAACTCGGCCGGCTGGCAGTCACTTAATCTCTGGGCCAAGAAACAACTGGCCAAAGGCAAGAACCCCACCGTCGAAACCTATCTCGCCATGGGTCAAAACAGCGTCGAAGCCAAGGCTCAGGTATTACCGTTCCCGGCAGAATCTTTCGACATCGTCTTTTCCCGCTCTGTCGTACCCCAAATGCTCCCAACTGCGGAGGATTCCGCCAATGCCCTCGCAGAAATTATTCGCGTCCTGGCAGTCGATGGCAGTGCCTTTTTCTATCCCATTATGATGGAGCACTGGACCCCCGAAAAAAAGGAGGAGACAGGGTGCCTGATCGCCTGCCTTGAGGAGGATCAATCCCTCGAGCTCGAGTTAGTCCCAATCATCTTTCGTGAAACCGGCAATCCGGGCCATATGCTTCGCCTTACCAAGCTCCGCCGAACCGTCACCTAATGCTATTATCTATTGGATGGCAGAAGCCGATCAAGCAAGAAAACAACCCAACGCCGAAAAAGAAAGGGAAATACAAAAGTCACTTGAAATTGACCCTGATCAACCCGAAAAAACTGCGGTCAGAATACTCCAGAGACTAGACAAAAAGGCATGGCAAACTCTTGACGACCAGTGGGGGGTTGAGGATAAACCCATTGCTGTTGCTTACCTTTATCCATCATCGGCAACCACCCCGGATGTTGACGAGATTCCCGATTCGTACCGTGCCAAAGCCGGAGCCCAGGAAACCAGAGTTGCCCCCACCGGCATTACTTCGAGTACCGGCTACTTGTATGACCTTTTCAAAAACCTAGGGCACCACATCGGTGTTAACAACCTACTGTTGACTGAGTATTATGCTGGCGCCTTCGCTACCACCTTCCGCCTCACCGCTACCGGCCTGATCCGCAGGGCCTTCGACACCCACGGGCCGGATAATTTTTGGGGGGATCGTATCAAAACAGAGGCCCAAAAGGACAGAGAGGACGGCCTGCTCGGATTGGACGCCGTCCACGAAATGAGCCTTTCTGTCCAACACCCCGAGGCACAGTCATCCGCCGTTGAAGCTGGTCGAACATATCTTGCCAAGACATATCAAGAATATCTCAGAAACCAAATCTTGCTTGGTGACCATCCCGGTACCAAAAAGAGAAAAGTTCTCGAGCTGGCCGCAAAACTTGAAGCCAAATACGGACCGCCAAACACAAAAGACGCCGACCACACCCACAACTGGGGCAGATACGTTTCTCACGGCGAATGGGTCGGTGACACCGATCCTACCAATAACGTCTTAAGGATCATCAACCCGGAGACCGCCACTTATGCCGAAGTAGATCTGGCTGATTTTCTTCTCGGGGAGGGTGAGGCTCCGATATTCCATCCACTGGAGGAATGCCGCACCAGTCGTGAGGCACCCCCGCTTGTAACCATTACTTTTCAGCAGGAATCATTGCTCCAACCGGAGTTCGACGGGGGCCAACCTGTGACTTCAGACCGGAAAAGATTATGGGAAAAGTACAAGGCTCAGGAAGGTCTAAGGGGTTGGCAACTGGATTTTGGCATTGACAAAGACAACCGAGTCAGCGAAGTCGTCGGCGATTTTTCTCACGATTTCGGTGAAGCCAAAGAGGCCAAACTCCTATTAAACTCGGTCGCACTCACCGCCGGTAACGAGAAGGATTATTCCTATGTCCCCGAGCACCAACGTCGTAGGCATGATATCAAATACAAAGTCCGCACTACGTTGCCACTCGAAGACTCTGCTTTCGGCATCAGACCGGGGGATGCAGTTGCCGGAACCAGGCTTGACCAAGAAGTCAGAAAATTCCTCGGAATTGGGTCGGTGGCTGTCCAGGCCGAGCTCCCCCCCGATCAGGCCAAAGATACCCGCGATGCAGCCAAGTTAATTACCGCCGCTCTTCTCACCAGAAAAGTCACCAGGGAGGGAGAAAAACTAACCATCGTCATTGGTGAGACGGAACAGGAAAAATGTGTCGATTTCATTCTTGGTCAGACAATCCCCGGCCAGGAAGTCCCTTCCTCCATTCGCCAAGCACTGAGACAGGTTCTTTTTGAAAACGCACTTACGATCCAGTCCCTTGCCATGGCTAGCCAGGTTGATAATGGCTTTAGCCTGCCCGGGATGCCGGAAAAGTTCAAGACCAAACGGACAGAAAAGCACGTTCTTGTTTGCGTCGAACCGGTCCACCAACCCAAGGTCGTCGCCCAAGGCAAAAATCCAACCAGGTTATCATTGGCACTCCTCGGCGATACTTCCGCCTTCGGCTACGTCCAAGAAGTTCTCACCAATATCAGCAACCAGAGAGGCTCTGGCGCGAATATGTCAGACCTTTACGACACCATCGCCGAAGCAGGTATCAGTCATGCTACGGCCGCGGGGGTCGACCTAAAAAACGAGATCCTCGACCGGTCAAGAACCTTTTATCGTCAGGTCATGGGCTCGAAACTAGTAGGTGGAAACATCCTTGCCGTAGTCTCAACCCTCTCTCGGGAAGGAGGCTTTCAGCAATTCCTCGAGGGGCTGGCCACCTTGGCCGGCGGCAATCGTCTTGCCACCAAACTGGCCGGTTCCACTCGCCAGATCAGCAACGTCCAGGTGCTTAGGGGGGGACTATCCGGTTTCGTCAGTAGTTTGAATAGCACCCTCACCGACGCGATTGGTGCCAACAACGATGAGAGAAGCATGCGCCACCGCGTCAAAACCGCCGACCTCGTCAAAGCATACCTCGGTTACTTCAGCACCGCGGATGGGTTCCAGAATTTTGCCTACCTGAGAGGAAACACCCCCCCCGGCTTAGAACTCCCTGGCCGGTTGGATGAAAAGAATCCCGCAGTTACCGCTCGGGTCATACAGGTTTTCAATATCATGGCAGCAAGAACAGACGAGGTTGGAGACAAGGCCCGAATGGTCATCCAACAAATCAGAAACGAAGTTGTTGCGGCTACCGTCCGTGAAACCACCCGCATTTGTGAAACCGAGATTGCCTACGGTCGGACTGTCAAGAAACTTTTTACCAAATAACCCTCGAAAAATCAGGTCAGGTTTTTGTAGTGGTTTATCCGCACGACCCGATCATCTGTACCCAATACTACCGCCACCATATCGATCCGGCAGGCAGCTTCCTCGCCGTCCAAATAGATTTGCGCCATTCGCCTTACCCTCTCGACTTTGTTTCGCCCTACCATTTCCTCCGGCGAACCAAAGAAGTCCCCTCGTTTTGTCTTGACCTCCACAAAAACCAAGACCCCGTCTTTTTTGACCACAATATCAATCTCGCCAAACCTGGTCGCAAAGTTTCTCGTGATGATTTCAAATCCTTTCTCTTTCAAGAAATCCACCGCCAGACTTTCTCCCAGATTTCCCGTCTTCCGATTTTCCTGTTTCATATTCCTTATGGCGTAAGCCACGTTTATCGCGAAAGGCTATAGCCCTGAGCGAGCATAAGCGAGTCGAAGGGCGGAGGGTACAGGGGTCGAACCTGTTAGGGATTGCTCCCACTAGTTTTCAAGACTAGCGCATTACCGTCCTGCCCACCCTCCAGATGCCCTAATTTTATCAGGTCTAGCCTCTTATCGCGCCAAAACCAAGCCCCAGACCTGCTTTACCCCCACCTTTTTCAATTCCTTGGCACACTCCCGTGAAGTTGCCCCGCTGGTAAAGACATCATCCACCAAAATTACTTTCTTGCCCATCAGTTCTTTCTTCATACCCTTCTCGATTTGGAAACTGCCCCTGATATTCTCTACTCTGGCTCGCCTATCGGTTATGTTTGCCTGCTGCTTGGTTGCCTTGATCCGCCTCAAGGCGGACACCACCGATACCTTTTTCCCAGCCATTAATCTGGCGATCACTTCTGCCTGATTAAACCCCCGCCAGTTCTCCCGGTAACGGTGAAGCGGCACTGGTACCAGAACCACCCTTTTGCCCCAGTTACTTGGTTTTCGGAAGCCGGAAAGTACGATTGGCACCAGCTCCTTGTTAAAACCAAATTTAATTGCCTCCACCACCTTCTTCACCCCTTCGTTGCGGTAGTCAAAAATGGAAAGCACTCCATCCATCCCAAACTTCTTCCGGCAATACTCGTGTGTCAGACCGTAAATTGACGGGCGGGTGCACATCGGGCACACCTGGAGGGCCGAGGACAGATTTTTCTTGCATTTCCGGCACAAAAAAGCTCCTTCCCGGTCGCAAATCACACAAAACTTGGGGAAAATGAAATCAATCAGAAAATCCAAAATCACCGACACCCCCCATCTTACCTTCAAATCACCAAAAATCCCGCCTTAGCGGGATTTCATTGTGGGGGCGGTGGGAATTGAACCCACGTCTGAAGATATTCGGTAACAACCACTACAAGCTTAGTTTGTGATTTATTAACTCTTGGTTTCCTCACAAACAAGATCCGCCAAAAGTTGTCCTAGATTGCATGGGGTTAGACCTAGGCACTTCTAACCTTGTATCCCGAGTTTGTACTCGCCTTCGGTTAAACCTCGAGCGTTTTAATCCGAAAACGCCTTAGACTGCGTACGCGTATGCGGCGTCAGCGGTTTCAGGAGCGAAAGCCCCTAGGAATTTACCCAAGGGTGATTCGCTGGCTGTGACTTTTTTGTCGACAGTTAGTTTTTGGTCTGTTTCTCTCCGGGTGACCAACGGAGGCTTGCGGTTGTCAAAGAGCTATCTTCATCGATACCTGTCATCCCCAGCGTCTAGCTTCAGCCCGTGCCTAAGGCCACACGTCGGGAACAGCCCATATTCTACCAAAAAAGGGGGGCAAAATCCACTAAAACCTTCTAAGGCCTTTGAGGGCTCTTGAGAGCCTTGAGAGCCTGAATCTGGGCAGTCAGATCGACTCCCATGATCTGCTTACTGCTGGCCTTGATCACTACCTGAGCCAAAAAGAGGTTAAATTCATCCGTATCCATCTTTTTGATTGCCTTAATTAGGCACTTTTCCCAGTCGCCGGTCTTACTGGTAGCAGTCAGATCTTTCCCCAGGCTGAACTGATTTACTAAATCTGGCAGAATCTGTTTCCAAAATCCTCCACTTTTCACGCTTTTCCTCTCTACTATTTTTTTAATCGTCTGGCGAGAGCCAGCTCTTCATCCCTCTTCTTCATTTGCTCCCGCTTTTCGTATTTTTTCTTCCCCCGTACCAAACCTATCTCAAGCTTAATTAAATCTCCCTTATTATACGCCGAAAGAGCCACCAAAGTCAATCCGTGGGCCTGCTTTTTGGACAAAATCGAGGTCACTTCCTTTTTGTGAAAAAGTAGCTCCCTGATCCTACCCGGGTCGTATTCCGAATCGGTGGCGAATTGGTACCTTGGTACGCTCATTCCAACCACAAACAGCCTCCCGTTTTTTTCGATTATCCGGGCTCCGGTTAGGTTCACCTGGCCGGCCTTGATGCTTTTGACCTCCCCTCCTGTCAGAATCAAACCAGCCTCAAAGGTTTCCGCCACCTCATAATCAAATTTCGCCCTCTTGTTCTCTATCCTCATGCCTATATTCTACCCTCTTTCTATATTCTGAAGCGCGAACGGCAGGAAGACTTGTAATCGGCGCAGCATGGGCAAATTTTCCGCGCACAGCGAGACCGCGTCCTGTACTCAGGAACCGGGAGTCGAGCACGGAAAAATTTCGTCTTGCGAGCCGAGTTAACTAAATGGAAGTGAGCAGCAGTTTGTCTCCTGACAATATCATCAATTCGTGGTCACTTACCCATACCAGGTCCGTAGCTCCCGAGAGGCCATCAGCCAGGATCTGCTTCATATACGCGCCTGTATCCTTGTTGAAGAGAACGATTCTACCTTTGTCGCGATCCAGTACCGCCACCACTTTGTTGTCATTGGAAATTGCCAGCCGGGTCAGCGAAAAGCTCTCCGGCACATCGGTCATGTTGAATTTCTCGAACTGACCCCTCCGGAAGCGCAGGATCTTGCCATTGGAAAGACCCACCCAGATATCGGTATCGATCGCCATATCCGTCGCCGCCCTGACATCGGCCTCGACTCCGGGTAGCCACCAACGCCTCCGGTCATTTATTTGCCCCCCGGAAAGCCCAAACCGCCAGATCTCACTTGCTCCCTTGTCGAGAACATAAGCCGCCCCCGGGAAGATATCTACCGCCAGCGGGTCAACAACCGCCGCATCGAACTTCAAGTCACTCCTCGCCCCGGAAAGTATCGCCGTCATTCCTGTCTTGGTCAGCAAAACACTATTTGCGCCAAGTCCCGCCACGTCCAACCAATTTTGACCTTCCCCTTTCCCGAGGATTACCTCCTGTTTCTTATCCGGGTAGCTGACCTTCGCCACAATGCCGGCAGTACCGTCCAAGACCAGCAGCTCTTTTCCGGTAAACGAGATTCTGTCTCCCTTCATTTTTTCCCGGATCAATCCCAAATTGAAAAACAGATCAAGGTTAGACTTTTGTTCTCCGGAGACTTTCACCCAGCTTTCGCCCGCCGCCCTGGCCAGATCATTCATCTTTTCCTCATATGGGGTCTTGTTGAATTGATCCTTCTTTGTCGCAATCTCTTGTTTCACCGAACGTAAGAGATCCCGCGCCCCAACCGGATTCAGATTAAATAGCGCCTCGGCGTCAACTCGCTTTTTCTCCAGCGGTTCATAAACCGCCTTAAAGACTGCGTCGGCCCGATCCCTCCTGGCCTTGATGAGCCCCAGGCCAACCGAAACGCTCAAAACAACCAGAAATACCGCCCCGATGAACAAGAACAACCGGTGCCTCTTCTGCACTGATTCATCCGATTTTAGACTCGTCGCCGTTTGCCAGTTGGTGACGAAGTCTCTCCAGGACATTTTTGCTGAGGCGATTTTTCCGGCCACCCCGGTCGCTCCAACCACCCGGTCTGTTGCCAAAATCTCCTCCTGCCGTTTCTCAGTTCGTTCTACGACCAACTCCTTGATCTTTTCTTGCGGCCGGACAGGGACAAGCACTTCATCTTTTTCCATCTCCAGCGCCATCGGCCTGACCAAAAGAATCAGGGCCGCCCGCGCCCCCTCGGATAGCTTCATCATTTCTGCCGTCACTTTTTCGGAGAGCTCCTCAGGTTCCTTGGTTTCTCCCTGTTCTTGATCGATCAAATCTACCGCCTCTTTGCTGCCAAAAAACAGTTTGTCTTTTTCTTTTATTTCTCCGGTCACCACCCTGCCATCGCCATTTTCGAACAGCCAAACCCTTTGTTTGCCTCTCACGATTGCAACGCCGTTGCCGGATAACGCTCCTGTTTTTAGTCGTCTTGCCCCGGAATCATCCAGGTAAACCCAGATAAATGCTCCCGTCGCCAGTTTCTTGGAGAGCAATGCCAACAGCCCGGCCACATCTCCCTTGTGTTTGGTGTCTTCACACCACTTATCAACTTCCCCGATCAGATTCATGCCCTTGGTCACCAAGTCACCTTTTCCTGAAAGTTTGATCACCCCAAAGATCGAACCAAATTGGTTCAATTCCTCCTTATCGAACGCCGTCTTGACATAAACCTGAGACCACTCACCTTCCCCAGTCTCGCTTACCACGCGATAGTAATCGACCCCTAAGATGTTAGCCATGGGCAGGCCAAATTGGTTTTTATCAAACTATTAATACAATTCCTATTGTTAATATCAATGATACAAAGAAAAATCCCCATGCCAGCGTTTTGAACCAATTGCCGATTGGAACGTTTAATACCTTGTCCATAAGACTGGCTTGCCTCACCGTGACCAGCGATAGCAAGGTCGTTAGCACCAGTAATCCCTTCACGAATAACCCCACGATCAAGCTCAGGCTGAGGCTGCCCAATATGTCATCCATTATTTTGTTCTCCCTTCATACTCTTCTTTTTCTTCCTGCTCCATTAACTCCCCGATCACCTTGACCACTCGATCCGGGTTTGGTACCGCCTCAAAAGTGAAGGCCGATGCTTCTTCGGTTCTGTCAGCCGATCTCTGTTCCGCCGCCGTTTGGATCACCACATTGCCGTAATTAAATATTGACGAAAACATCCCCACTTGGGAATAATTCACATCCTCAATTTTTCTGATCTGCATCGCGTTGACATTCTTGTAGAGCAGACCAAAAAAGTCGACGTCGATGATCCTCTCATCCGTAACGATGTAGACGTTATAAAACCAGAGCAACAGATTCTGGATAACAAAGAAGGCTAGTCCCAAATACCAAAAAACAGCCAAGGCCAAGCCCACCATTGGTGTCACACTCGCGATCAGCGGAAACTCTCCCCAGAACAAAGGCAATCCAAAAAGTACCGCCGTCAGACCGATCCACCATAGATTCGTCACCGGGTGTTTCCTCATCAGCAATAGTACCTTCTCATCGTCATTTTGGGCCTCAAACTTCGTTCCGGGAGGCATCGCCGCGAGCGACCTCCAGGGGGGTTCGCAATAGCCCTCATCCACCATCCTTTTTACCTCCGACACCACCCGTAAGTCGGTACTTGGAGGACTCTTTGATTTTCCACTCTTCGAGAACACCTCAGGCATATACCTAGATTCTATCATCCGAATCAAAATCGAACCACGTCTCATTACCCTATAATCTTGACAAATGCACCTTTTCAGGCTATTATTACCACTATCACCTCCCAGGAAGCACTCCTGGCGAGGGCTCTTTAAACTTTTCTGTTGGTGGACGCGCCAAGGAGGCGCATTCCCATGAGCAAGAAACTCAGTAACGATGCCAAAAGAGCGATGAGGGACCTCGCCTGGCAGATCAGGCGCCTCCCCCATGGTCCCGGACGGACCGAGTTCGAGATTCAGCACTGCGAGCTCGGGCGGAACCTCAATCCCGCGGCCTATCAGTCCCTCCACGGGAAGGTCACGGCCGCCCGCTTCGCGGTGGCAACCGCCGACCTGGCCGACCTCAAGGCAGAGGTCGGAACCCTGGATCCCATCCTGGCCGACCGCCTGACAAAATGGGAGAAAGGTCCTGAAGGCTGGGCCTCGATCGAAGGCTTCTTTGCCGAAGCTGCGTCCATCGCCACCGCGCTGGACGAAATTCTCGAAACGGCCCCCAAGCTGCGCCCCGCACCGCTGCCCCGGCGTCGCCCGGCCCAGCCGTTCCGGCGCTTCTCGAAGCCGGATGCCATGCGCAGCACCGGCAAGACCGCGGCCAATCGCGCCAGCGGCGCACTCGCCCAGCACGCGGCCAACATCAGCGCCGCGGCCGCCCGCAACCAGGGCCACAAAAAGGGCAAGAGCCCCGACGCCCCCAAAGGCAAAGGCGGGGGCAAAAAGAAAAAGTAACACAAGTAAGCCCCGACCAGACACCAGTCCGGCCGGGGTTTTTCATGCCCCATCCCTTCGTCAACTTACCGTAATTCCCGGTACTCTTGACATTTACCGGGATTCCCGGTATATTATGGTTAATCCAGTGTTCCTGGACGATATGAAAATTCATCTCCCTAACAGCGCCTTCCTGGGCAACATCGACACCTTCATCAGATCATTTGACTCATCTGCCCCCACTAGTTTGAATATTACTGCTAACGATAAGTGGATTTCCGTCCATCCCGTCGTTCTTTCCTTAATTGCTTCCCTCGGACTAACCATCAAACCTGAAAACATTATCTGCCAACCGCTAATGGCAAAATCCCGGCACTATTTTGAAAGAATGGGGCTCTTTAGACTCCTCGGGATCAGTTCAGGCATTCAGGTTGTCGCGCATGAGTCAGCCGGCCGATTCATTCCCTTAACCCAAATAAACAATTCCGGACAGCTGACCAACTTCATCACTGAAATGGTTCCCCTGCTTCATCTCGAACCATCACAAGCCGACCCTATCAAATATATCGTCAGCGAGCTAGTCAGAAACGTCTTTGAACACTCGGGGTCAAAATATGGAGCCATTTTATGTGCTCAATATTACGCCAAGAGCAACTCTATCCGCATTGGTATCGCCGACGCCGGGGTCGGTATAAAAAGAACTATCAATCAATCTTGGCCTGCCAAAACCGATCTTGAGGCCATTAAATTGGCCTTGATACCTGGAATCACCGGCACAACCAGAAAAGAGGGTGGTACCGAACAAAATGCCGGCGCTGGTTTATTTTTTATCAAATCTATCGCCAAGGTAAACCGGGATTTCTTCATGGTCTATAGCGGCAACGCTATGTACAAATTACTCAAAACGGAATCAAGCAAACAAGTACGTCTCTACGCGAACCCAGATAAAGACAAACATTCCGAAAATGAGGGCCTCCCTCGCTGGCAAGGCACCGTCGTCGGTGTTGACATCAATCTTGACCACAAAAGTGAATTCTCCGCCCTTCTCGATCAAATTAGAAAAGCCTATGCCGAGGGTGTAAAAGAGAGAAAAAGAGCAAGATATAAAGAAGCAAAATTTATATGATCGAAATCAAATTCTTTCCTAAAGTCGGCGTTTTTGCAGAAAATAAAGACATTGCCCGAGATATTAGGATCAACGAGTTGATTCCGCCTCTCGAAAGAGGCGAGTCACTAACCCTAAATTTCGAAAATGTCACCAATGCCACCCAATCTTTTATCCATGCGCTGATAAGCGACCTTATCAGAAAATTCGGAATCGAAGTTCTCGATAGGGTTTTCTTCAAAAGCTGTAGTGAAAACGTCCAGAAAATAATCAAGATCGTCGTCGACTACATGCAGGAATAGGTTTCTCCTGCAGTTTACTTCTTCTCGATGTTAAACAACCTACTTTTTAGGGAAATCCACCCCGGTGCGCGCAGGTTAAACGCCTTTTTGAAATCATCACCGCTCATATCCACCCCACCTTTATCGGTGTTAAAATGGACACTGGCCGTATACCCGCCTTCCGAATAGGAAGTGACCGAAACGTTCGAGACACTGCCATACCCTCCACCCATTCCTGACGCCTTACTTCGCAAGTCACTCATTGAATAGGGATTGCCTCCGGAACATCCGCCCAGCGGCACAATTCTGTCATCGGACTGATTATTTTTTACCAGCACCGTCCAGGCATTCAATATGTCCGCCATCTCTTCGCTGTTCAGCCAGGGGTTGTTCCTCCCACAAGTCGCATTCGAACCGCTCTTGTACCAACCCTTATAAAACCAGGGACTGCCCGCGGTCTTTTCGAAGGCCTGTCCCGTCCAGCCGCCGCGACCTGAAGGCGTGTCCCAGAGGCTGGGCGTCGAAGACCCGGAATAGCTATCGGTATACGAGAACTGAAAGCCCCCAGAGGTTGATGCATACATCGATTTGAATGGTTTGCCGTTGGCCACCATGACCCATCCCCGGGTCGCATCAACCGCTTCGTTCCACTTACCACCCTTCTCCGCATTCTTGAAGACCTGACACGCCTGAGTCACACAGATCGAACCGCCCCGGCCTTCGTCAGTGTAGGCCAAAGCATAGCTCCTGGCCGCGATCGCTTGTGCCTTTAGGGCTTCCATGCCGCCTTCATCAGCCCAGCTGCCCGGCATTTCATAGATGCGCTTTGTATAGCTCTCCAGATCAAACGAACCATAGCCGGAAACCTTGATTTTTGTATCGGTTGGATAATCCCGTCTGATCGATACGCCGTCGCCGTAATATGCTTTCAGAATCTGCTCCGCCGATTGGCCCGCTTTTGCCCGACCAAAAGCACCATATTGACTCATCCCTTTAAAGTGCGGCGCCCCAAAAGAAAATGCGGCAAACGCCGGCCGGAAACCAGGATCATAGTCCGGTCTGGAGTTCGGATCGTCAGCCAAAGGCACATCCCCCACCGATGTCGAGAAAGTTCCCTGTTTCTCTCCCAAGATTTCCTGTTGTCTGGCCGAAAGGACGGCAATTTTTCCGGAGAGATCCGACTGATAAGCCTTTGCTTTGGCCACCTCACCCTTAAAAAAGGCCGCTTGTTTGTTCAAGCTTTCCTGAAGTATCGCCAGTTTGGCTTTTTGGTCCTCTAAGTTTTTTTTATCTGTTTCCAAATTGAGGATTTCATTTGAAAAACCGATGATCAACTGCCGGTCAAAGTTGCTCGCGATACTCTGGTAGCCAATCTCCCGACTTAAACCCGAACCGACTTTCGAGAGAATCTCCGCCAGCACCGACCTCTGCCTTAGCTTCTTATACAGTTCCTCTGTCTTCTTGGCGAGGATAACATAATGCTCCGCGATTTTTACCTCCCTGTCAGCAATGCTTTTTTCAAGCGCCTTCTGTCTTGCCACCGCCGCGTTGATAGAGGTCTGAAGCGACTTGATCCGGCTATCCAGCTTCTTTATTTCGCTCTCTAACGGCGTCGTCGCTTTCCGGGAAAGTTCCAAATCATGCTGCAGACTCTTAATACATTCACTGATGACATCCACATCATTCGTAGCACAATCCACCGCGGCAGCGATCTGCACCCGCCAAAAAGAGAAGCCGGCCAGGAGCAAGACAAAAGTTAATATCCACCTTCTCATCATTATTAGTTTAACCCATCGTGCTCATGTTAAAATTACCTTGCCTTCAAACATGAAATTAAAATTCCTTTTTTCTTCACTTTTTGTCGTCTTCCTTTTTCTCGCAAGCAGCTCGACCGTGTTTGCCGATTGTCAGGTTGCCAACTGGGATCCCAATTCCCGCAATCTTCAGGTTTGCGTCGGTCAATTTAGTTCGCCGGCCCAACTCAGGAGTACCACCGCCAATTTTCACTGTCTGGACAACTCAAACCCCGGTCCGGGATTTTGTACCGGTATCGAGAACGACAACTATAGTTTGAGCGGAACACCCGATAGTCAAATTGCCCAGGATGCCAGTGGACAATACTATACCTGCATTACCGGTCAGGGTCTAAGTCGGGGCATTGGAAAAATCGAAGTTGTTTTTTCTGGTGGCCAAGACTGTACTACCGCGAGCCTTGACACTGTTCCCTCAGACTGGGACCCTCTGACTGAAGGTACCATCTTCTCTGGTGAACCGGGACGGGCCGGCGGTGGAGCAGAGATTGAATGCGTCTCAAATGGTTCCAAGGGCATCAATACCGCTCTCGGCTGCATCTCGTATGACGCTACCAGCGGCGGCTTCGTCAGAAGTCTTCTCACCATTGTCATTGGACTGGGTGGTGGCGTCGCTCTCCTTCTTATTCTCTATGGTATCTTCATTGTCACCACCTCCGCCGGTATTCCTGAGAAACTCAAGGAAGGCAAAGAGATTATCTCTTCCGCCGTGGCAGGTCTTCTCTTTATCATCATGGCCATTTTTCTTATGAATCTTGTTGGTGTTAAAATCCTAGCTATACCCGAACTATGACAATCATCGCCCAAGGGGGTGTTCTCGATAATATCAAGGACGTACAGCAACAAATTGCACCCAATATCCCCGTTGACGCCACCATTGGGGACCTGCTTACCACCACCAACATTATTAACTTTGTCTTTTTCCTCGCCGGCCTCATTTTTTTCTTTAATCTTCTCTACGCTGCCTGGGATTATCTCCTCTCAACCGGCGACCCCAAGAAAATCGCCAGCGGCACCCAAAGACTACTCAACGCTTTTGTTGGTATTGTCGTGGTGTTGGGTGCCTTTGTCATTGTTAGAATCGTTCTTGCCATCCTCGGCCTCCAAGGGACTTTGTAATCTCCGCACAATCTCCGCAGTTTCCCCGCGGACTGATAGCATTAGAGAGCGTGAGCTTTGATATAATTCTCAAAGAAATGACTACTCCCCTCAACCACGTCGCCATCATCATGGACGGCAACCGCCGCTGGGCGAAGGCACGCGGTCTGCCCCCGGTCAAGGGTCATGAGGCGGCGGTCAAAAACGCAATTGAACCTATCATCCGGCATCTGGCTGACAAAAAGGTCCCTTATGTTACCTTCTGGGCCTTTTCGACCGAGAACTGGAAGCGGGACGAAGAAGAGATCAAAGCCATTTTCGACATTTTCCGCATGGGCCTCAACACTCTCGCCATCAGCCTGATCAAAAGCGGAGCCAAGTTCCGCCTTCTCGGGGATATCAACAAATTTCCCAAAGATATTGCCCAAAAATCCCTCGACCTCATCACAAAGTCCAAGGGGAACTCGACCATCACTACCACTTTCGCCCTCAACTACGGTGGCCGGGATGAGATCATCCGCGCCGTCAAAAAGATCATCACAGACAAACGTCAACCAGAGGAAATTACCGAAGAAGTCTTCGGTTCCTATCTCGATACCGCCGGTATTCCCGACCCTGACCTCATTATCAGGACCGGCGGTGAAAAACGTCTCTCCGGCTATCTCCCCTGGCAATCTGTTTACGCTGAACTTATCTTCACTCCTGTTCTTTTCCCCGATTTCACTCCCAAAGAACTAGACAAGGCTCTCGAGGAGTTCAATTTCCGCGACCGCCGCTTCGGTGGCGACCACAAACCCAAATAGTTCACCTACGATCGCCTCAATCACATCCTCATTGCAACGAATCCGGCGCAATCTACTTTCCAAATCTTCTGCATTTATGACCGGAATGCGTCTCCCCATCATCATCAGCACCCCATCCTGATACATCACTCTCGGACAATGAATTTCATCCCAATGTTGTCTGACTGAAGCCATATTAAATTTCTCCCGCGACATAGAATCTAATTTTAGGAAGTTTTTTCTTTCACCCCCTCTCAGACTTTCCTTGTCACCACATACTCCGCAATGCCCGCGAGAAAACCTGTTCCTTCGTTTTGAGGAAAGTCTGTTAGTTCTTTTATCGCCTCCTTCGCCAGTTTCAATGACTCATCTTCTGCTTCCTTCAGGGCGCCGGTCTCTCTCATCTTATCCCTGACCCATTCCAAGTCCTTGTCCTCGCCCGATTTCCCATAAATCGACAGGAAAGTTTTTTTGTCAGCCCGACCAAGTTTGTTTGTCATTCGTCTCACGAGAAGCGTCTTCTTCCCTTCTTTCATGTCACTACTCACCGGCTTTCCCAACTCCGCTTCGTTCCCAAACATCCCCAGGATGTCATCCCTGATCTGGAAAGCGATACCCAGCTTCATGCCATAGCTCGTCAGTCGCCGTATTTGTTCTTCACTTCCACCACCAAGAATCGCGCCCATTTGCACCGGTCCGGCGATGGTGTAAACCGCGGATACGTATCCCACCGTCTTCAGCATTTCTTCTTCACTGGCTTCTACACCCATGGTGCTTATAAATTCTCGATACCATCCCGCCGCTGTCTGAAAAGTTATCTCATCAAACTTCTTTCTCGCCTCCTCCAGGATCGGCAGATCAAAACCGGAGGTCATCAGTGCGTCATACGCGTACATATGAGCCAAGTCGCCCACAATAATCGCCGTCGAAACGCCAAAGTGATTTTTGTCCCCCAGAAGTCGCAGTCGTTCAAACTCGGTCTCCATTAGTTTGTGTATCGTCGGTTTTCCTCTCCGCAGGGGAGATCTGTCGATGATGTCATCGTGGATAAGTAAAAATGATTGTAATAACTCCGGCGTTCTGCTCGCCAGCAGCGCCTTTTTCCTCTCGTTCCCGCCAACTGATAGATAGGCAAAATACATGAATGCCGGCCTGACTCTCTTGCCCCCTCGCACCACAAAGTCCTCGAGACAATCGATAAAGACTCCATATCTCTCGTCAATTTCTTTTGC
>MFAI01000032.1:4507-23618 GCA_001774555.1 Candidatus Collierbacteria bacterium RIFCSPLOWO2_01_FULL_50_23 | reverse complement strand
CGGTTTATTCGCCAAACAGCTACGATTTTGTGATTGCGGTGCAACCGACGAGACAGAAAGTCCCTTATAACACTTGTGCGACTGCTTACTCAGCCGGCGATCCAGGCTATGCTGTTTGGTGGGTAGACGGTTGTGGGGTGAGGAATTCTTCTGTAGAGAAAATTTTCACTGGGGCGGGGAATAATATTCGAGCCGGTGACGCGGCCCTGTCCTGGCAAGTGAGTTGGTGGCGAGTTAGCGGTGTTTCTGGGATCCAAATTCCGCAAGAGGATACGACCGCATCGGTGCAATCGGCTGTAAATCTGATTTGTAGAAAATTTAGGGGGAGTAATAACTGTGGAGGCACTGTGACGCCAACCCCGACGCCAACCCCGACGCCAACCCCGACGCCGCCACCCGGAGCTACTATTTGGATTAATAAGGTGACTTGTACGGGTGTGGAGGCGTATTTTGTGGCGAAGCCGCAATCAGGGACCTATTGGTATGATATGGAACGGTGTGTCGGGGTGGGATGTAGTAACTTTGCTCGGATTGGTCTGACGACGGGGTTGCCTACACCGCTGCATTATTACGACAATGCTGTGGCCATACAGACGACATATCAGTATCGCTACCGAGTGGTCAACAATGATGCTAGCTATACACCACTGACAGGTTATTCTGAAGTCGTAAGTGCTGCTGTGCCTGCGTGTCCAATTGTTACTACAGCGCCCCGGACGACACCGGTTCCGATCCCAACGTCGCCCGTGTCTTCTACATGTGTGAACATCACTGGGTCTGCCCTTTCGCTTACGACGAACGACGTGATTTTTGCAGTGGCCAATCCCACAGGGGCTGATCGCTATATAGATTCGATAACTGCGACCTGGGGGAATAATGCATCGAGCCAGAGGTTGGTATCTGTGAAATTGGGGGCGACCATGATGTGGAGCTCTGTAGGGCAGGCGTCTGGAGTGGTAGTTCCTGGAGGATCTCAATATACAATTCTCAAGAACGGAGGGGCCAAAACATTGGTGTTGGTTTTTGACAAAAGTGCTGGTGGGGCGACATACTACATAAGTATAGTGTCCAAGAATTCTGCGGGTTCTAGCTGTACAACTGTGGCTCGAGTGGTGCGGTAAAATCACCGGCTTCTCCTCGCTACCTCGCGGCTCTGCCGCGGGGTTGTTGATTTCCCGTTGACAAAATTAATTCCCTAGTTGACAAGGCTGGCTCGTATCTGGTAACATCACCAACAGTCAATTAAATCTGGCTAAACGACGGTGGCCAGGTTTTTTCCGTCTGTATAGGACCACCCGTTTCAGTTAAGAGTCCTGCCTTAACAAAGCCATAAAAGGATGCCTAAAAAAGCTATTCGCGAAAACTGGGGTAAATCCCATAAGAAGTTACCGGAATTAAACCTCACTCAAATTCAGGTTGATTCATACAAAGACTTTCTCATAACCGGCATCCGCCAATCTCTCCAAGAACTAAATCCCATCAAAGACTTCACCGGAAAATTTTTCCAGCTGGAGTTTTCTGATCACCACCTTGGTAAACCCAAACTGACCCCCAAAGAGGCAATGGAGAAGGGTGTCAACTTTGAAGCCCCGCTAAAAGTTACCGCCAAACTGACAAATCTCCAGACCAAAGCGATCCAGGAGCAGGAAATCTTTTTGGGAGACATCCCCCTGATGACCTCCGTCGGCACCTTTATTATTAACGGCGTCGAACGTGTCGTGGTCAACCAACTCGTCCGCTCACCGGGCGTTTTTTTTACCCGCGAACTTGATCCCAATAGTGGCCGCTTTCTGTACCGGGCTGAGATCCGCCCCCTTTTCCGTGGTTCCTGGCTAGAGTTCATTGTTTCCCGAAATGACCACATTTCCGTCAGGATCGACCGTCACAGGAAGATCTCGGCGACCACGCTTCTGCGCGCTCTTGGTTATGAAACTGACGATGAGATCAGGAGTCTTTTTACGGATATCAATACCGATACTGACCACCAATATATCGAAACCACCCTTCTGAAAGACACCAGCAAGAACACCAACGAGGCCCTTCTTGAATTCTATGACAAGATTCGCCCCGGCGAACCGGCCGTGGTTGAGAACGCCAAAAATCTTTTTCATCAAATGTTCTTCGACAGCCGCCGCTACGACCTCGGCTTAGTCGGCAGATACAAGCTCAACAAAAAACTGGGTTTGAATCTCCCAATTGACGAAAAACACGTCACCCTCGACAAGCAGGACATTGTCGCCGCGGTACGTTTCATCATCGGGCTTCAAAATGGTACTGGCAAAATCGACGACATTGATCACCTGGCCAACCGACGCGTCCGACGCGTCGGTGAGCTGGTGAACCAGACCGCTTTCCGTGTTGGACTACTTCGTCTGGAGCGCTCCATCAAGGAAAAAATGAGTATGGCCAAGGCCGAGGACCTACCGACCCCCTCTGCTCTCATTAACCCCCGACCGATCATTGCTTCCGTCTATGAATTCTTCAGACGCAATCGATTAAGCTCCATTCTCGAACAGGTTAACCCCCTCTCTGAGATCGACAACCTTCGTCGTCTTTCGGTCATGGGAACCGGTGGTGTCACCCGGGAACGCGCCAGTTTCTCTATGCGTGACATCAACGCCTCACAGTATTCCAGAATTTGCCCAGTCAGAAGCCCTGAAGGTCAAAACATCGGTCTTGTCACCTATCTTGCCCTCTACACCCATATCAACGAGTTTGGCTTCCTCGAGTCCCCTTACTTCAAGGTCGAAAAGCAGGAAAAAGACGGCAAAAGTGTCATGAAGATCACCGACAAAATCGAGTATCTCACCGCCGATGACGAAGAAAGGTACTACATCACTCACGCCGAAGTCGGCAGAAGTGAAAATGTGATCATCGATAAGTGGGTCGCCGCCCGTTTTGACGGCCAGTTCATCGAGGTTGACGCCAACCAAATCCAATATATTGACGTTGTCCCCCGCCAGGTGGTCGGCACTTCCGCCTCCTTGATCCCTTTTGTTCAGCACGATGATGGTACCCGTGCCCTCATGGGTTCTCACATGCAAACTCAAGCCGTTCCTCTGTTGAAACCGGAAGCTCCTATCGTCGGCACGGGTATGGAAGCGCCCGTCGCCCAGGCCATGGGCTGGGTCGTCGTCGCCCGTCACACCGGTAAGGTTGTCAGCTCAGACGCCAACCACGTCAGTATCAAACTTGATCCCGAGCAGGCAAAAAATGCCGCCAAAGAAATTTCTGACATCGACTACGGCTTTGTCACAGTCAAGGGCGACGTTGAGACTTATCACATCAGAAAATACCACCGTACCTCCCAAAGTACCAGCTATAGCCAATCTCCTCTCGTCATGGCCGGTGATGAAGTCAAGAAGGGCGACCTTATTATCAACGGTCCTTCTGCCGAAAACGGTGAGCTCGCCATCGGTCAGAACCTGTTTATTGCCTACGGCTCTCTAGAAGGGCTTGGTTACGAGGACGCCATTGCCATCAGTTCCCGACTTCTCGAAGAGGATTTGTTGAGTTCTATTCACATAAATGAATACGTCGCCGACGTCATGGATACCAAACTCGGAGCTGAAGAATTGACTTCAGATATACCAAACGTCTCAGAGCCGGATCTTCGCAACCTCAACGTAGATGGCGTTGTCGTTATCGGTAGTAATGTTGGACCCAACGACATTCTTGTTGGCAAGATCGCTCCAAAGGGCGAGACCGAACTTACGGCTGAAGAAAGATTGCTCCGCGCCATCTTTGGCGAAAAGGCTCGGGAAGTGCGCGACACCTCTCTACGCATGCCCCACGGCGAGCAGGGTACCGTTATCTCTGTCCAAATCCTCGACCGCGAACAGGGTGACGAACTCGACGCCGGCGTTATTCGCCAAATCCGCGTCAAAGTCGCTCAGCTTCGTCGCATCACGGTTGGAGACAAGTTGGCCGGACGCCACGGCAACAAAGGCGTTATCAGTAAGATCGTTCCCAAGGCGGACATGCCCTACACGCAGAGCGGTCGCCCCGTCGATATCATGATCTCACCCCTATCGGTTCTCGCCCGTATGAACCTAGGTCAGCTTCTTGAAGCACAGCTTGGGCTCGCTGCCGAAGGACTCGGTATCAAGGTCGCCGTCCCAGTCTTCGAAAAGATCGATGAAGAACGAATCAGTTCTCTCCTAGAGAAGGCCGGCTATCCCCGTTCCGCCAAGGTCCTGCTTCATGATGGCCGCACCGGTGAACCCTTCGCCCAAAAGACCGCCGTCGGTGTCGCCTATATTCTCAAGCTTATCCACATGGTTGAGGACAAGACCCACGCCCGTTCCACGGGACCTTACAGTCTTGTTACCCAACAGCCTCTTGGTGGTAAGGCTCAAATGGGAGGTCAAAGACTCGGAGAAATGGAGGTCTGGGCTCTCGAAGCACACAAGGCCGCCCACACTTTGCAGGAAATGCTGACGATCAAATCAGACGACGTCGTCGGCCGCTCCAAAGCCTTCGAGGCAATTGTTAAGGGTCTACCCATCCCCGAGAGTACTGTTCCGGAATCATTCAAGGTTTTGGTCAAGGAATTAAACTCCCTCTGTCTTTCTATCATTCCCACCGGCCCCGTTATTGCTGAGGAGCCGGAAGTCGTTGTCCCCGTTGTTCCTACGGACGGCTCCGCCACTCCGGCCGACGACGGCGTTACCCCCGCCGCCACGGCCACCGATGATGTCGCTTCCGCCACTCCGGCCGAAGACAAACCCGTCGAGCCAAAGAAAGACGAAGATGACGACGAAGATTGAAATTAAAAAGAAAAAAGATAAATGAAAAACATTGTTGACTTTGCCGGGCTCCAAATCAAACTCGCTTCCCCCGAGGAAATTTTGTCCTGGTCCCACGGTGAGGTTTTGAAACCCGAAACCATCAACTATCGTACCCAAAAGCCTGAAAAAGATGGTCTGTTCTGCGAACGCATCTTCGGCCCCACCAAAGACTGGGAATGTTACTGCGGCAAGTACAAACGCGTTCGTTTCCGTGGCATTATCTGCGACAAGTGTGGAGTTGAGGTTACCCAAAGCCGTGTTCGTCGCGAGCGCATGGGCCACATCAAACTGGCTACCCCCATCGCCCACGTCTGGTTCTTCAAGGGTGCCCCTAGCAAAATTTCGCTCATCCTCGACATTTCTCCCAAGAAACTAACTTCCGTCATCTACTTTTCCAAGTACTTGGTTCTCGCCATCGATGAGTCGGCGAAGGAAGGGGCTATTAGTAGGATTGCCGGCGAGAAGGAAAGAAAAGTCGGAGATATTAGAAACGATTTCGACAACCGCATCGAAAAATTCAAAGATGAGGGCAGGGGTCAGCTTGTTGCCCTGAAGAAAGCCGTCAAAGACAAAGACGAGCAAGCGTTGAAGATCGAAAACGCCAAACTCGGCCTCAAACAAAGAATCGCTGCCATACGGGAGCAGATGGTTTCCGAGATCACCCTTCAGGAAGAGATCAGCCAAAAACTGGCCGACCTAATTGGCAGTGTTCAGGTCAACTCCCTGCTCTCTGAATCCGAGTTCATGAAATTCGAAGACTACGGTCTCACCGATTGGCTCACTGTTGGTATGGGTGCCGAAGCCCTCATCGAGAGCCTCAAACGTCTCGATCTGGATGCCCTTGCGGGGAAACTTCGCGAAGATCTCAAAAGTAATTCCGAGACCAAGCGCCTCAAAGCTACCAAGCGTCTTCAGGTCGTTCGAGGTCTAAAGAATTCGGAGATCAAACCCGAATGGATGATTCTAACCGTCCTTCCTGTTATCCCTCCGGATCTTCGCCCGATGGTTCAGCTTTCCGGTGGTCGCTATGCTGCCTCTGACCTCAATGATCTTTATCGCCGTGTCATTAACCGCAATAACCGCTTGAAACACCTTATCGTACTCGGCGCCCCCGAGATTATTTTAAGAAACGAAAAGCGCATGCTTCAGGAGGCCCTCGATGCCCTGATTGATTCTTCTCAAGCCAAGACCAGCAGGCGGAGTCGCACCGGCAAGACCCTCAAGAGTATCTCCGATCTTCTCAAGGGAAAGCAGGGCCGCTTCCGTCAAAACCTCCTGGGCAAGCGCGTTGACTACTCGGGTCGTTCCGTCATCGTCGTCGGTCCGGAGCTCGATATCAATCAATGTGGTTTGCCTAAGGAAATGGCCCTGGAGATGTTCAAACCGTTCGTACTCCGCGAACTGATCCTCAAGGGTCTCGCCCCCAACGTCAAATCTGCCAAAAATATCATCGAGAAACGCCCTCCGGAAGTCTTCGATATTCTTGAGGAAATCACCCACGAACACCCCGTCCTTCTAAACCGCGCTCCAACGCTCCACAAGCTCTCTATCCAGGCCTTCTGGCCGGTCCTGGTTGAGGGCTCTGCCATCAGACTTCACCCCGTCGTCTGTGAAGGTTTCAATGCCGACTTCGACGGCGACCAAATGGCCGTCCACGTCCCCTTGACTGACAAGGCCAAAAAGGAAGCCGTCAAGTACATGTTCCCCCGCGTCAACCTCTTGAAGCCTTCCAGTGGTAACCCCATCAACATTCCGGTCAAGAAAGAAATGGGTATCGGTATCTATCTCATCTCTAGTGTTGACGTCACTATTCCGGCCCACACCTCACCCTTTGCCGGCCGGGAAGAAGCCATCACCGCCCACCAAAACGACATCATCAAGCTTCGCCAAGCGATCAAGATTCGCCTAAACCCCGAAGACACGGTTTTGACCGACTCCACTGTTGGCAGAATCCTCTTCAACCAGATCCTCCCCGAGGAGTGGAAGTTCAACAATGAAGCCATGCCGGCCAAGGCCCTAAGTAATCTTTTTGAAAAAGCGATCAAGGAGCTCGACAACGACCGTGTCGTGAAATTGATTGATGATATCAAGAATCTCGGGTTCGAAGTGATTACTACTTCCGGTCTGTCCTTCTCGATCTCCGATAACGAACTTTACTCCGGTAAAGAGGACATTCTCGAGGATGGCAACAAGAAAGCCAAGGAAATTGAAGATAATTATCGCCTCGGTTTGATCACCAACGAAGAAAGAAAGAAGCTGACTATCGATATGTGGATGGCGACGACCGAGGAACTGGCCGAAAAAACCTGGACCACATTTTCTGTCGATAACCCGATCAGGACCATCATCGACACCGGTGGCGGACGTATCAACAAGAACACCATAAAACAACTCTCTGCCATGCGTGGTATCGGTGTTGACCCAATGGGAAACTTCGTCGAACTACCCACCAAGAGCAACTATCGCGAAGGTCTCTCCATCTTCGAGTACGTTACCGCCATTAGAGGCTCCCGTAAGGGTTTAACTGACACTGCTCTTCGTACCGCTGATGCCGGTTACCTTACTCGTCGCTTGGTTGATGTCAGTCACGACGTTATCATTCGTGCTGATGATTGTGGCGAAACTGAAGGTTTGGAGATCAGATCGGATATTCGCGGCGCCCAGTTTGCCGCCCGGCTCGTCACCAGAATTGCAGCCAAAAAGGTAATCGATCCTACCACCAAGAAGGTTATCGTCGACGCCGGTGAGCTGATCACTGACCTGATTGCCAAACAAATCAAAGAGGCCAAAGTCGAGAGTGTCCTTATTCATTCCCCCCTGACTTGCAAACTTCGTTTCGGGATTTGTGCCAAGTGCTATGGCATGAACTACGCCACCAACGCCATGGCCAGGGTCGGCGATCCGGTCGGTATCATCGCCGCCCAAAGTATTGGGGAGCCCGGTACCCAGTTGACCATGCGTACCAAACACTCCGGAGGTGTCGCCGGTCTCGACGTCACCCAAGGCCTTCCCCGCGTCACCGAGCTTCTTGAGGCTCGTTCTCCAAAGATCGCCGCCCCCATCGCTGAGGTCTCCGGTAAGGTCAAGGTCATGGAAACCGATAACGGTTACCGTATCACCATCACCCCAACGGGTTCGAAAGAAGACCGCAAGGAATACGTTGTTCCTTTGACTCTCAACCTCCTCGTCGCCGACGGAGATGTGGTTGGTGCCGGTGCCCAACTTGCTTCCGGAGGCGTTGATGTCAAGAATCTTTTGAAGATCAAGGGTCTCCGCGCGAGCCAGGAATATCTGATCAAGGAAGTTCAGGGCGTCTACGAATCCCAGGGTATCGCCATCAATGACAAGCATTTTGAAGTCATCGTTCGTCAAATGAGCGACAAGATTAGGATCGATGAGCCCGGTGACACACAACTCCTCTCCGGTGACGTTGTCAGTCGCGGTACTTACGAACTCGCCAACGAAGCCGTCATCGCCCAAGGGGGGAACCCTGCGACCGCCACCCATATCATCTTGGGGACCATCAGGGCCTCTCTCTACACCGACAGCTGGCTCTCTGCCGCTTCCTTCCAGGACACAACCAGCGTCCTGACCGACGCCTCGGTCCAGGGCCGGGTCGACCATCTTATTGGTATGAAAGAGAACGTTATTATTGGCCGCCTTATCCCTACCTCCAAATCCCGTGCGGCAATTGAGAATCTCTGGTAAAATATAGGACTGTATTTATGCCTACAATCAACCAACTAGTCAAAAAAGGTCGAAAACGCTTAACTCGTAAAATTAAGACCACTGCTCTGCGCAAGAGTTTCAACTCAGTAAAGCGTCAAATGACCACCAACACCAACCCCCAGAAAATCGGGGTTTGTCTTCAGGTCAAGACTATGACACCCAAGAAACCAAACTCAGCTCTGCGAAAGATCGCCCGTGTCCGCCTGAGCAACAAGCAGGAAGTTACCGCTTATATTATGGGCGAGGGTCACAATCTGGCCGAGCACAGCATCGTCATGATCAGGGGTGGCCGCGTCCGCGACCTTCCGGGTGTCAAATATCACATTATCAGGGGCAAACTTGACTGCGCCGGTGTCGAAAAACGAAACACCAGCCGTAGCAAGTATGGCGCCCGTATGGCCAAAGCAGCAAAATAACCTATGAGAGCTCACAAAAACTACACCCGAGTCGTCATCCCGGACTCCAAATACAATAGTCAGATGGTCACCAAGCTCATCAATGCCGTCATGAGTGATGGCAAAAAGTCTGTTGCCACCAAACAGGTCTATGATGCTCTCTCACTCTTGAAGGAACAAACCAAAGTCGACGAGATGACTTATATCAACGAGGCCCTCGAGAATGTCAAACCTGCGATGGAGGTCCGCTCTCGCCGTGTCGGTGGCGCCTCCTATCAGGTTCCAGTGCCGGTCCGAAACGAAAGAAAGCAGACTCTCGCTATCCGTTGGATCATCGACGCCGCCCGTGCCCGAAGCAATAGCTCTTATCACTCTTTCGCCGCCAAACTCGTGGCTGAGGTCATAGAAGCCCACGAACAAACCGGCAACGCCATGAAGAAGAAACTCGACACTCATAGGATGGCAGATGCGAATAAAGCATTTAGTCACTTTAGATGGTAGCGTCCGTCCTTTTTAGACTTTACCCCTCTCATTTATGGGCATGATAAACTCATTTTCATGAGTCACGAGCAATTTGCCCAAAGGGTCCGCGAAAAGTTGGGCCATGAAATCAGCCCTTTATATATCGAAAATCTTCTCGACACAAAAAGCCCCGCTGAATTAATTTTGTGGATTCAAACAAGTATCGCCGAGTACGAATCCACTTTCATGGAAACCGCCGCTTTCGCTGAAAGTGACTGGCAGCATGGCCCTGATCAAAAAAGTATTTTTGATTTAGGTCTTCGTATTATTGAGGGCAGAATGAAACTCTATGCCTTTATTTTGGAAGAACTCAGGGCCCGAGTGAACGCGGTAGAAGAAAAACCTGAAAGAAGAATTTTGGGCAAAAGAACCCGACGTCTCCGCAAGTAAAGTTTTCTGGTATCATGATAAAAACTAAACCTAAAAATTTTGGCGAATTCCTAACGATAAATAGTTTTTCTGTCAGCGACTCTTAGAATCGTAATCGTTTTTGACCTCGGGCTTATCGAATAAATAACCCGGAATGATCCTATCCGGATCCGATAATTATTCTGGCCGGAAAGTTTTTTAGAGTTGGCTGGAAACGGATTTTTGGGAAGGAAAAGTAATTTCTCAGAAATATTTTTGGCCACCGGACCTGGAAGTCTATCCAACTCCTTTTTTGCTTTCTTCGTGATCAATAGCTTCATTCAGTTTTCCCGCCGAACCGTTTCTCAAAATATTTATCAAATGATTCTGTCGGTTCTAGTTTTGCCTTTTCAGCTTCCTGATTATCGGTTATGTCCATGATCGCTTCCTCCAGGGCACGGAAATATTGATAGTCCACCACCACCACTTTCGGTTTTGACCTCTGCATAACGATGAGCGGATTTTGCTGGCTAACTGCCAAGTTGATCAAATTGGTTGCATCCTGGCGGAGTTCGGAAATAGAAATAGTGTTGTTACTAGTACTCATATTAGCATCAATAATATCATCAAAACTACAATTGTCAACCCCTGCAGAGACGGACCCTGTAGGCAATTTTCTGATATCATTATAAGAACCAAACCGAGAGATGGAAGCGTGCGCCATCTCGTTGATGGTTTAGTCCATAAATAAAGTACTTAGATTGAGGTGGAACCTGTCCCGACCAAGAGGTCGGGGCCCGCAATCAACAAAGATTGCGCCATGGCCACTGTCAAATCCTTATCCGATCTCAAAGACAAAAAAGTTCTCGTCATTTTTCCCCACCCCGACGATGAAACGGTTATGACCGGCGGGTTGATTCAAAAACTCCTCTCAGCCGGCGCCAAGGTCACGGTCGTTTGTCTGACCTCCGGCGATCAGGGCAAGATTCACATCCATGGTCGGGGCCAAAGTTTGGGCCAGATCCGCAGGCAGGAGTTTTTTCTCGCTGTCCGCAGGCTCGGTGTTGCAAACTTCGAAATCTTTAATTTTCCGGACGGGAAGCTAAGAAGTGTCCATACCTGGCGTCCCGTCGTCGGGGAATATGTCAGCCATTACGACCTGGTCGTTAGCTACGATTCCTCCGGTGTTACCGGCCATCCCGATCACATCGCCCTTTCGCTTTATCTGATGAAACTCGCGCGGGATACCAAGAAGAGTTTACTTCTGGTGGCCCCGGTTGGAACAATCAGGAGCAACCTTCTCGATAGCCGGGTCTCCGAGTTCGCCGCCGCCCCGGAACTGATCATCAGGCTTTCCCTGAAAGAGCGGCTATGCAAATGGTGGGCTCTGACCGCCCACAAAAGCCAATACCAGTCATCGACCCTTCTTCTCGCCCTCGTCGCCTCCCTCCTCCCCCAAACGGAGGGTTTTGCCCCATTCGATCCCGAAAAAAAATACCGCTTCAAACATATCCGCTTTGAATTCTAGCGGGGTCTGGACAAACGCTTGACAATGGCCCTATAAGATAATAATATCGCTCTATGGCTCGCGAGACAAATAAAGAAAAACGCACTGCCGCTATCGAGGCAAAGGTGGCCGAGTTAATAGATATCTGGTCAACGGACTCAGGTTCCCCTTTTGACGAAACTCAAGTACTGGAAGCGGTTGCCCGATTCAAGTTACTCATTCCTGGATATCTTGAGAAAGACATGTCCCTGGAACTGGCTCTGACGGCTGCCGCCCTCGCCGCTTCCGCTATCGTCGATCACCCACGAAAAATGAGTCAGACATGCGAGGAATTAGGTCTCCATTCCCATGACCACAATGTTGAGTCACTGCTTTTTAGAATTGGGGAGAGATTTAGGGTAGATGTCTGTGCTGCGATGATGTGTTTTCTGGCACAGCAGATGGGAATAACAAGAGAGATAACGCCAGGTGACTTTTCCGCCATTATTGAGGGCAAACCTCTCACTTACGAAGAATTCCCCATCTTAGCCTTCAACTATTTCCGTCAAGAGGTGGATCTGGCCATCGCCGCAAAAACACCCCTTCTAAACTAATAGTCTCCGGTTGTGGAAAAGGAACCCTCTTTGTGTTAAAATTAGCCTCGCTGAGGAGTTATCCCGCCAAGGCGGGATTTTTCTTGTCAAAAGGTAAAATAAAACTATATGGCCACCACAACTAACCAGAAAAAAGTACCCCTAAACCGAGTCAGGAACATCGGTATTATTGCCCACATCGACGCTGGTAAAACCACCACTTCCGAACGCATTCTTTTCTATACCGGTCAAACCTACAAGATCGGCGATATTGATGAAGGCAACACCGTCATGGATTGGATGGACCAGGAGCGCGAGCGCGGTATCACCATCGTTTCCGCCGCCATCACTACTTTCTGGACCCCAGTTTTAGCCGATTCTCTCTACAAAGACGAACATCGTTTTAACATCATCGATACTCCGGGTCACGTCGATTTCACCGCCGAGGTCGAGCGCTCTCTTCGCGTTCTCGATGGCGGTGTCATTGTTCTCGATGCCGGTTCCGGCGTCCAGTCCCAGACCGAAACAGTTTGGCGCCAGGCGGACAAATACAAAGTTCCCCGCATTGCCTTCATCAACAAAATGGACGTTCTCGGAGCTGACTTTGCTAACACCATCAAAGAAGTTCACGAAAAACTGGGTGCCAAGACCGCCGTCATGGCTCTCCCCATCGGTGTCGAAAATACTTTTAAAGGCATTGTTCTCCTCCTTGAGCGTAAAGCCATCGTTTGGCGGGGTGATGAGACCGGCGCCAAATACGTCGTCTCCGATGAGATCCCCGCTGATATGAAAGATGAGGTCGAAACCGCCCGCGCCAAACTGATCGAATCCATTGCCGAAACCGACGATCAGCTTATCAACGATTTCCTCGAAGGCAAGGAGTTGCCGGTGCCCGCTCTCAAAGCCGCTCTTCGCCAGGCCACCTGTAGCAATATTATTGTCCCCGTCTTTCCCGGCTCATCTCTTCGTAACAAAGGCGTTCAGCCCCTGCTCGATGCGGTCGTCGACTTTCTACCCTCTCCGCTGGACCGCGGCGCCGTCACCGGTACCAATCCGGACACCAACGCTGAAGAAACCAGGAAACCCGAACTTGGAGAACCATTCTCCGGCCTTGCCTTCAAGATTCAGGCAGATGCCCATGTTGGCCGTCTGACCTATGTCCGTATCTACTCAGGCACACTCAAACAAGGTTCGTTCATCTACAACCCCGGTAAGCGTGAGCGTGAGCGTATCGGTCGCATTCTTCTCATGCACAGTAACGATCGTGAGGAAATTGATCAGGCCGGCGCCGGCGAGATCGTTGCCGTCATTGGCCTAAAATCCACCAAAACCGGCGACACTCTTTGTGAAGAAACCAAGCCTATCGTCCTCGAGTCGATCACCTTCCCAGAACCCGTCATCTCTCTGGCGATCGAACCAAAAACAAAAGCCGACCAGGAAAAACTTGGGTTGGCCCTCAACAAACTTGGGGATGAAGACCCGACTTTCCAGATCAGAACCGATCATGAAACCGGCCAAACCGTTATTTCCGGCATGGGCGAGCTCCATCTCGAGGTTCTGGTCGAACGTCTCCGCCGTGAGTTCAAGGTCGATGCCACCACCGGCACTCCCCAGGTCGCCTACCGTGAAACCATCACCAAAGAGGCCGAGGGTGAAGGTAAATACATCCGCCAGTCCGGAGGCCGCGGCCAATATGGTCACTGTGTTCTCATCGTTCGCCCCAAGACCCGTGGCGAGGGCTATCTCTTCAACAACAAGATCGTCGGCGGAGTCATTCCCAAGGAATTTATTTCCCCGATCGAAAAAGGTGTCCGCGAGTGTCTGGCCAACGGTATCATCGCCGGCTTCCCCCTTGTTGATATCGAGGTCGATGTTGTCGACGGTAGTTACCACGAAGTCGACTCTTCGGAGATGTCCTTCAAGATCGCCGGCTCCATGGCTGTGCAGGATGCTGTCAAGAGCGCCAAGCCCGTTGTCCTCGAACCTATCATGAAAGTGGAGGTGACTACCCCGGAAGAGTACCTTGGTGATATAATCGGGGATATCAGTAGCCGCAGGGCTCAGATTCAGGGGACGATCCAAAGAGGGAACGCCCGTGTCGTTATCGCTGCCGTACCTCTTTCGGAAATGGGCTCCTACGCTACCGTCATCCGCTCACTCACCGCGGGCCGCGCCAGCTACTACATGGAACCCAGCCATTACGAGGTCCTTCCTGACAGTCTGGCCAGTAAGCTTTTGAAGGTTAACCAACAACCAACTAAGTAAGAAAATTAGAATTAATTAATAGTTAGAAATAAATAAAATGGCATTCAACCGCACCAAACCGCATCTCAACATCGGCACCATTGGCCATGTTGACCACGGTAAGACCACTCTTACCGCTGCTATTACCAACACCCTGGCCGCCAAAGGATTAGCTACCGCTATGGCCTTTGATCAGATCGATGCTTCTCCCGAAGAGAAGGCCCGTGGAGTCACGATCCAGATCAGTCACGTTCCTTATGAGACCAAGCTTCGCCATTACGCCCACATCGACTGTCCGGGTCACAAGGACTACATCAAGAACATGATCACCGGTGCCGCCCAGATGGACGGCGCAATTTTGGTGGTTGCTGCCACCGATGGTCCCATGCCTCAGACCAAGGAACATCTTCTTCTGGCTCACCAGGTGAACGTCCCCAGACTGGTCGTTGCCCTAAACAAGGTCGACGCTGTTACCGACGCCGAGCTTCTCGAGCTCGTCGAAATGGAGATCAAAGAGCTCTTGAAGAAATACGGTTTTGAGGAAAACACCCCCATCATCCGCGTTTCCGCCCTGAAGGCTCTCGAAGGCGATAAGGAGGCGCAAGACGGCATCATGAAGCTCATGGACACTGTCGACGAATGGATTCCTACCCCCGTTCGTGACCTCGACAAGCCCTTCCTCATGCCCGTCGAAGACGTCTTTTCTATCAAGGGACGCGGTACCGTCGTCACCGGTCGTATTGAGACCGGAGTCGTCAAGGTCGGGGACACCATCGAGATTGTTGGTATCCGTGACACCAAATCCAGTGTCGTCACCGGTGTCGAAATGTTCCACCAGAGTCTTGACCAGGGTCAGGCTGGTGACAATGCCGGCATCCTCCTTCGTGGTATCGAAAAAGCCGACGTCATCCGCGGTCAGGTTTTGGCCAAGACGGGCTCCGTCAAGCCCCACAAGAAGTTTTCCGCTGAGGTTTACGTCCTCGGTAAGGATGAGGGTGGACGCCACACCCCGATCTTCACCGGTTACAAGCCTCAGTTCTACTTCAGAACTACCGACGTCACCGGTGAGCTCAAGCTCCCTGAAGGTGTCGAGATGATCATGCCCGGCGACAACGCCAAAATTGAGGTCGAGCTGATCACTCCCGTCGCCATGGACAAGGGTCTCCGCTTCGCTATCCGCGAAGGCGGCCAGACCGTCGGTGCCGGTTCTATTATTGAAGTTCTTGAATAAATAAAGGCATATGACCGCCCAACCACGCATCCGCATCAAACTCAAGTCATTCGACCACCGAGTCATTGATGAGGCTGCCAACAAGATCATCCGCACTGCTCTTGCTGCTGGCGCCCAGGTGGTTGGTCCGGTGCCTTTGCCCACCAAGAAGAAGTCGATCGTGGTGACCATTAGTCCCCACACCGACAAAGACGCCCGTGAGCACTTCAAGATCCTAACTCACAAGCGTCTGATCGATATTGTCTCTCCGACGAACAAAACGATCGATTCATTACAGCACCTCGATCTTCCCGCCGGAGTCGGCATCGAGATTAAGATGTAAACCATACATGTTAAAACAAGCTTGCCCGGCTAACAAAAATGCTAAACCAAATTTACGCCTTCAAACAACGCATGAGCCAGGAATTTCTGGCTGGCAAGCGCGTGCCTGTGACTTCCCTGCTCGTTCCGAGCCATCAGGTCGTTAGTGAAAAAACGGTTGACAAAGACGGCTACCGTTCCATTATCATTGCCCTTGGTCAGGCCAAAAAAATGACCACCAAAAAATCCCTCTTGGGTTTTCTTAAGAGTAAAGAACTAAACTTTACCCCTAAAAGAATCAAAGAAATCAAGCCCGGTCAGGACGAAACCGCAAGGGGCTTGCTACAGATCGAAAAGATCGTCACTCCCAATTCACTCATCACCGTCAGCGCCAAGTCCAAAGGCAAAGGCTTTGCCGGCGTCGTCAAGCGCTGGGGTTTTCGTGGCGGTCCTCGTACCCATGGTCAATCAGACCGTCAAAGAACCCCAGGTTCCATCGGCCGGGGTACCACCCCGGGTCGCATTCTTCCCGGCAAGAAAATGCCTGGCCGCATGGGGGGAGCCAACATCGCTACCAGAAACCTCCAGGTCATCGCCTATGATCCGGCCACCGGCATCCTCAAGGTCAAAGGTGCTGTCCCAGGGCCGACCAACGCCTTTGTCACCATCAAAGTTACCAAACTTGCCTAATCAAAATGGCTACTAAAACAACCAAAACCACCACCAATAAACTTCCCGCGAAGCGGGCAAATAAGACCAATGAGCCCAATTTGACCAATATTCTTGATCCTCGTGTTTTCAACTACCAGGTTTCCGATGCCCTTCTGGCTCAGGTTATCCATGTTTACCGTGACAACACCCACCAGAACACCAGCAAGGTCAAAACCCGGGGTGAACTTACGAAGACCACCAAGAAAATGTACAAGCAAAAGGGCACCGGTAATGCCCGCCACGGCAGCAAAATGTCACCGACCTTCGTCGGTGGTGGTGTTGCCTTCGGTCCTACCGGCGTCAAACCGGGAAACTTGAAGATCAACCGCAAGATGAGAGCCGCCGCTTTGGCCGGTATCCTTTCTCTCTATGCCAAAGACAAGGCGATCGAGCTTGTCACCTTCCCTGAAGTCATGAAGCCGGAAGTCAAACTGGTCAAAACCCTTCTGCCCAAACCGGACACCCTTCTCGTCTATGCCAAAGAGACCCCCGCCCTGATCTCCTCGGTGAGAAACTTAGATAACGTCTCTCTCATCGAAGCAGCCAAACTCAACGCTTACCTTATCGCCGGCAGCAGATTCGTCACCCTTACCCCCTCCGCGCACGAGGCTCTCGTCGCCCGCGTCCTACCCTTACTCAAAGCTCACAAATTTGACAAATTAGCCAAATAAGACCAATGATAACAAAACCAGTCTTTACCGAAAAAAGTTACGCCGCCACCGCTCTCGACCGTTTTACCTTCAAGGTGGACAGACATGCCACCAAGAACCAAATCAAAAACGAAGTAGAGAAGCTATATGGTGTCAAGGTCGTCGCCATCAACACCACACTGGTCAAGAGTCGCATCAGCCGTTCCGGAAAAACCGGCAAAAAAACCACCGAAAAGGGCTTCAAGAAAGCCATCATCAAGCTCAAATCAGGTCAAAAAATTAAACTCTTTAATATCTAAAACACCCGTCATCCCCGACCTGATCGGGAATCTATATAAATACGTCAATATCAAAAACCATGAAAAATCTTCTAACTATCAACAAAAAATCGTCAGGCAGGAACTTTTCTGGTAAAATAACCGTTCGTGGCCAGGGTGGCCGTCAGAAACGTTACCTCCGTCTCGTTGACTGGAAGAGAAATGTTCTCGATATGCCCGCTCGCGTGGCTGCTATCGAGTATGACCCCAACAGGACTACCGATATCGCACTTTTAGTCTATCCAAACGGAGTCAAGAACTATATCCTCGCTCCCACCGGCCTTAAAGCCGGAGACAAAGTCGTCAGTAGCACCAAAGCCACTGTCGAAATGCTTCCCGGCAACGCCACTCTTCTGAAGTTCATGCCCATTGGCACCCCGATCCACAATCTAGAGCTTACCCCCGGCAAAGGTGCCCAGATAGTCAGAAGTGCCGGCCTGGCTGCTTTTGTTCAGAGTAAAGACGGCGACAAGGTCATCGTCAAGCTTCCTTCCGGTCAAACCCGCGTTTTCGACGCCGAGACCAAAGCTACCATCGGCGCCCTCGGAAACGAACATCACAAAGAAGAAAATCTCGGCAAGGCCGGTCGTTCCCGTCACCTCGGCCGTCGCCCCAAGGTTCGTGGCGTCGCTCAGGATCCCAGGAGTCACCCCCACGGTGGTGGAGAAGGACGTTCCGGTATTGGTATGAAATCGCCCAAATCTCCCTGGGGTAAACGCACTTTGGGTCGGAAGACTAGAAAACTGCATAAATACAGTGACAAACACATTATCAAAAGCAATATTCGCTAAATAACATGGCACGAAGCGCCAAAAAAGGACCATACGTCGACGAAAAGCTGATCGCAAAAGTGAACAAGCTCAAAGCCGCCGGCAAAAAAGAACCCATCAAGACTTGGGCTCGGGCCAGTCAGATCCCGCCGGAGTTCGTTGGCTACACTTTCCTTGTTCACAACGGCAAGGTCCACAAAGAAGTTTTCGTTAGCGAAAATATGGTCGGTCACCGTTTGGGAGAGTTCTCTCCGACCAGAACCTTCCACGGCCATGGCAAGATGACCAAACGCGTATTAACCAAGACCTAAAGCATGATCATTACCGCCAAAGCCAGTCACATCAGTCACTCTCCCCGCAAGGTCAACTTGGTGGCCAAATCGATCGTTGGCCTCCCGGCTGCCAAAGCCCTCGAACAGCTAAATTTCACCTTCAAACGGGCCAGCAACCCCGTTTCCAAAGTGTTAAAGCAGGCCATCGCCAACGCCACCAACAACCTCAAGCTCGATGCCAAATCACTGGTTGTCGAGACCGCCTTTGCCACCAAGGGCCGCACCCTGAAACGCGGACTTTTCGGCGGTCGTATGCGCTACAAACCCTTCGAGCGGACCGCTTCCCACCTAACCATCAACCTCAAGTCTGTCGCACCTCGAGCGAAGCAAGATCCAGCCCAGCTGGACAAAGCTGTCCCCGTCAAAAAAGTTAGTACAAAAAGAAAATAATCATGGGACAAAAGGTTAACCCCACCGGATTCAGAACAGGCGTCATCTTCCCGACCAAGTCGGTCTGGTTCTCTTCCTTCAAAGATTATAGCAAAAATGTTCTTGAGGAGTTCAAGATCAGGAAGTTTCTGACCAAGAAATTGGCCCTCGCCGGCTTGACCAAAGTTGAGATCAAACGCTCGATCAACACTATCGACATCTTTCTTCACGTCAGTCGCCCCGGCGTCGTCATCGGCCGCGGGGGCTCAGGTATCGACCAATTGAAAAGAGAGCTCACCGTCCTCATTCTGGGCGAACGCGCCC
>MFAI01000032.1:0-4488 GCA_001774555.1 Candidatus Collierbacteria bacterium RIFCSPLOWO2_01_FULL_50_23 | reverse complement strand
GTCATGGCCGCCGGCGCTAAGGGTATCAAGATCACTCTCTCCGGCCGTATCAACGGCGCCGAGATCAGCCGCCGCGAAAAGTACAAAATGGGCCAGATCCCGACCCAGACGCTCCGAGCCAACATCGATTATTGTGAGCGCCCCGCCCTGACCCGCTCCGGCTACGTTGGTATTAAGGTTTGGATCTATACCGGCGAAGTCATTAGCTAAAAATTAAACATGTTACAACCGGCAAGACGAAAACATAGAAAAGAATTCAGAGGCACCATGACCGGTGTCGCCACCCGGGGCAGCTCGATTGCCTTCGGTGAGTTCGGTCTCAAGGCCATGGAATGTGGCTGGATGAGTGCCGCCCAGATCGAATCCGCCCGCCGTACCATTACCCACCACACTAAGCGTCTCGGGCGTCTATACCTGCGCGTTTTTCCTCACAAACCGATCACCAAAAAAGCTGCCGGCGCCCGTATGGGATCCGGAAAAGCTGACATCCACGCCTACGTGGCTGTCATCCGCCCCGGCACCATCATTTTTGAACTTTCCGGCGTTACAGCGGAAATGGCCAAAGAAGCCATGCGCCTCGCCGCTCACAAGATCGGCGTCGCTACCAAATTTATTGTCAAAGCATAACCAATATGAAAACTAAAGCAAATTCGACCAATAAGACCAATCTGGCAGAGTTGAAAACCAAAATGCTTGAAATCAGATTGGCGATCAAGGCCCATCAGGAAAAAAACACCAACGCCCACAAGGCAATAAAAAAGCAAATCGCCCAATTGTTAACCAAAGGCAAATAATATGAAAAAACAACTGAAAGGCATAGTTAAGAGTGACAAAATGACCGGCACTGCCGCCGTCGTCGTCACCTCCGTCAAAACCCACCCCCTTTATCTGAAAAAGACCAAGTGGACCAAATCCTATTTGGCTGACAACCAAATCAAAGCCAAAGAGGGTGACACGGTCGTCATGGAATCGGTTCGGCCGATCAGTAAAAAGAAATCATGGAAAATAGTTAGTATCAAAAAATGATCCAAATCAGGACAGTTCTCAATCTAGCGGACAACTCCGGCGCCAAGTCTCTCCGCGTCATCTTGGTCCACGGTGGTTCCCGCCGTAGATTTGGTTATGTTGGTGATATTGTCACCGCTGCCGTCGTTGAAGCCGAAGCCAACGGTACCGTCAAGGACAAGCAGGTCGTCAAGGCCGTCATCGTCCGGACCCACAAAGAAACCCGCCGCGACGACGGTACTTACATTCGTTTTGACGATAACGCCGGTGTCATTATTGACTCTATTGCCGGTAAGACCCCGGTCGGTACCCGCATCTTCGGACCGGTTGCCCGCGAGGTCAAAGACGCTGGGTTCGCCAAGATCGCCTCATTAGCCCCAGAGGTCCTCTAAAGCATATGTTCAAATTCAAAGTCAACGACACCGTCAAAATCACCGCCGGCAAAGATAAAAACCAGACCGGGAAAGTGGTAAAAGTTCTTCCCCTGGAAGATAAGATCGTGGTCGAAGGTAAGAACACCTACAAGAAGCACATCAAAAAGCAGGGTGAACAGGCCGGTCACATTGCCACCCTCAGCCGACCCCTCTCCACCGCCGCAGTTGCCCTCGTCTGCCCAAGCTGTGGCAAACCCACCCGGGTCCAGTTTGACAGCAGTAAAGAACCCAAAGTCCGCGTCTGTGCCAAATGCAGCAAACCAATTAACGTCGTCACCAAATAAACATGGCCCAAGAACTAAAACAACTCTATCTTACGAAAGTCAGAGAACAGCTCAAAGATGAGCTTAAACTCAAAAACGTCAACGCCGTCCCCAAGCTGGTCAAGATCACCTTAAATACCAGTTCCCGTGACTTCAAAACCGACCGCGAGTTTCTGACCAAAACCAAGTCCTGGCTCTCCACCGTTACCGGCCAGATGCCCGTCGAGACTAAGTCCAAACAATCAATTGCCGCCTTCAACCTTCGTGCCGGCGAGGTCGTCGGTTTGAAGGTCACCCTCCGTGGTGATCGAGCCTACGATTTTCTTCAGAAAATGATCAACATCATCCTCCCCAGATTCCGTGACTTCCAGGGCGTCAGCAAGACCAGCTTCGACAAAGCCGGCAATTTCACCATTGGCCTGAAGGAGCAAATTGTCTTCCCTGAGGTCGAATATGATAAAATTGGCAGGATCCAGGGCTTAGAAATCACTATTACCACATCTGCCTCTGATCGGGATACCGCCTTTGCTTACCTTAAGGCAATGGGCATGCCCTTCGTGAAAGAATAACTATGGCAAAACTAAGTAAGATCGTCAAGGCTGAGAAGCTCAAAAACCACCCCACCAAGGCACATAACCGTTGCCAGATCTGTGGCCGTTCCCGCGGCTATATCCGTATCTTCGGTCTTTGTCGCCTTTGCTTTAGAAAACTAGCCCACAAGGGAGAACTTCCCGGCGTTTACAAAGATAGTAAATAACCCATGGACCCAATCGCAGATTTCCTTACCGCCATTAGAAACGGCTATCTGGCCAAGAAAGAAACAATTACTGTTTCCAAATCCAAAATGAAAACAGCCTTGGCTGATATCCTGGTCAAACAAGGTTTCCTTTTGTCATCCGAAGACGAAGAGGACGAAATCAAACTGACCCTTCATTACCTACCCGATGGTCAACCCGTCTTGACCCACATCAAACGCATCAGCAAACCAGGCGTCAGACGCTACAGTGGCGCCGACTCGATCCCCACTGCCCTTTCCGGTGCCGGTATCAGTATCCTTTCCACCCCCGCCGGCCTTCTGACTGATCGGGAAGCCAGGGCCAAACGCCTTGGTGGTGAAGTTATTTGTCAGCTTTGGTAATCTATGAGTCGCATCGGCAGTAAACCTATCATTTTGCCCGAGTCCGTCAAAGTAGAGATCAAAGACGGTAAGCTATTCATCGCTGGCCCCAAGGGTAATCTTGTCGTCGCCCTCCCCGAAAAGATCACCGCACAACTTGAGGGCACCCACCTGAAGCTTTCCCGTCACGGCGAGGATAAGTTTGCCCGCGCCTATCACGGCCTCGGTCGTTCTCTCGCCAACAATGCTGTTCTTGGTGTCAGCCAAGGCTTTACCAAGGAACTTGAGCTCGTCGGTACCGGGTATCGCGTTGCCGCCTCCGGAGAGAGTCTTGTTTTCTCTCTCGGTTTCAGTCACCCGATCACCTTTGGCGCCGTTGCCGGGGTCACCTTCGCCACCGAGGGCAACAACAAAGTCAAGATCACCGGCATCGACAAACAGCTCGTGGGCCAAGTCGCCGCCAACATCAGAAAGCTCCGGGAACCGGAACCCTACAAAGGCAAGGGAATTCGTTATTCCGACGAGGTCGTTAGACGCAAAGCCGGCAAAGCCGCCGCCAAAACTGCCTAAATAAAATGATTAAAGCCAAAACCAAACAACTAAAACGTGCCCTTCGTGTCAGCAGTCGGGTCAAAGACCGAAGCGATTTGCCTCGTCTGATCGTCAAACGAAGTAATCAGCATCTTCACGCCCAGATTATCGACCGCTCCGGTAAAGTCCTCGCCGCCTTTAGTTCCACTGCTCTTCCCGCGAATTTGACCAACAAGTCCAATAAGACCAATATTGCGAAGGAAGTTGGTGTAAAATTGGCCGACCTCGCCAAGAAGGACAACTTAACCGCTGCCGTTCTTGACCGCGGAGAATATCGTTTTCACGGCCGCGTCAAAGCGTTAGTCGAGTCATTAAACGAACAAGGAGTAAAGGTATAAAAGCATATGGCAATGAGAGGTGGTAACCGCGGCGGAGGCCGACCAGTCGACCCCAATAGCTACGAGCAGGTCATCCAGATCAAGCGCGTTAGCAAGAAAACCAAAGGCGGTTCTTTGGTTAGTTTTGCCGCCCTGGTCGTCACCGGTGACAAAAAAGGCATGGTTGGGTTGGGTCTTGGCAAAGCCCCGAACGTCGCCGATGCAATCAAGAAGGCCGTTCGTCTAGCCAACCGCAATCTCGTCAAGATCCCTGTCGTCAAAGGCACCATCCCTTATCAGGTCAATGAGAAATTCGGCGCCGCCCACATTATTCTCAAGCCCGCCCCATCCGGTACCGGTATCATCGCTGGTGGTTCCATCCGCGCCATCGTCGAAGCCGCCGGCGTTACCGACGTTGTCAGCAAGATCCTCGGCACGAACAACAAGCTTAGCAACTCCTACGCCACCTTCAAAGCCCTAAAGTCAGTCGAGACCCTGAGTCAGAAACACGACTATCTCAAGAAATATCAAGCCGAAAACGCCCCATGATTCTCAACCAACTCACCAAAGTCAGCGCTCGCAGTAGCAAACGCCTAGGTCAGGGCTATGGTTCCGGCAAGGGTGGTCACACCGTTGGTCGTGGTCAAAAAGGCCAAAAGACCAGGGGTTCAATTCCGGTTTGGTTCGAAGGTGGTCAGCTGCCTTTGATCCGCCGCACCCCCTTTGTTCGTGGCAAGCGCCGCTTCCAGTCTCTTAAAGGC
>MFAI01000031.1 GCA_001774555.1 Candidatus Collierbacteria bacterium RIFCSPLOWO2_01_FULL_50_23 | reverse complement strand
GGACGGTTTTGATCACCTCGGTTTGACCGCCATTACCCGGGTCAATGACAATTTTTAGTTTTGATAGTGGATGGTCAACTAAGGAAAGGAGTAACTCGATATAGTTGTTTATCCCCTGGCTTGACTGGGGAATCGAACCCATGATTGGAGTTGGCACTACTTGTTCTTTTAGGCCGGAGTATATTTGGGTAATTTCTGCCTCCTGTTCTTTGGTGATCTCTTCTTTTTGACAGAAAAACTTGACGCCATTACTTTCGACATCGATGTGGCTGCCAGTGACCATGACGGCGCCGGTGACCCCCATCGACAGGAGGGCGTAATTGGCAGCGGGAACGGGAATGGCTCCGAGGTGTACCACTTCCCGACCGGCGTGGCGAAGGCCGTAAATGATGTTTTGGGAAATGTGGGGTGAACTGCTTCGGGTGTCGATACCAATGGCGATGATGCCGGGGAGATTATTTTGGTCGAGAAAGATGGCAAAGGTGCGGCCAATATCAAAACAAAACTGAGGGGTGAAGAGAATGTTGGCTGGACCGCGAATACCGGAGGTACCAAAAAGTGTTTGCATAGGACAGTGAATTAAGTATATCTGATGGAATATGGGAGATGAAAAGACGAAGTCTCGAGTGACTGGTTGAACAACCTAATGACCGCCTTGACGTTGGGACAGAAAGGGAGTGGATCATTGGTGAGTGTGAGCGGTTGGGTATGCCAATACTCTTGGAGTTGGCTGACAGGTTAAGGGAGGCGAGGGTGTTTAGTTACGCACCTGTCACCGATTATCATGTTGGTGCTTCAATTCTGGCGGTTTCGGGAAGAATCTGTGACGGAGCAAATATTGAAATTGTTACTCTTTCTGAGACCGGTCACGCCGAAGAGATGGCCGCCAAATCTCTGGTGATGGCGGGGGAAATTCAACTATCCGGAAGAAGATTTATCAAAGCAGTTGCTGTTTGCTCTGAGGGTAAGACGGCGCCGTGTGGCCGTTGCAGACAGATATTGGAAGAATTTTGTGACAATTGTCTGGTCATTAAAGTTGACCTTGAAGAAAATATCCTAAGAATTTCCTCACTGGAGCGGCTTTTGCCCGACGCTTTCGGACCTTCAACCTTGGGGATCGATTAGAGATTGGCGATCAGACTAAAGAGTTGGGTTGAAAGATCGAGAGGGTTTTTGCCGGTTTTTAATTCTTTATCGATGCGGTAGAGGTTGTCGTGAAGTTTTAGCAGTTCCCTTTCGCCAAAGGCGCGGGCCTGGGCGGTGAGTCTTTGTTTCTGCCACGGTGCGGCCTTGAGAGTATCCGGCTCAAGCGCCCGAATAAGCAGGCGGACCTGACGAACAAGCATGGCGAAAATTAGTTCCGCTGGTTCACCGGCAGTTTCTAAATCTGAAAGATGCTGCAGACTTTTGCCGGATGACCCTGGACGTAGGTTTTCCAAGAAAGTGAAGATAATTGCCGCGGGTTTGTGTTCGTAAACTTCGGCTTTGGCAAACACTTTTAGAGCCGTGGGTGAAAGTGGTTTACTCTCATAAATGACCACATCACGATCATGATAGCCTGAGATAAATTCGATGAGGCCATCCTTTTTCTTTGACTTGGGGAGAGAAAATATGCCTTCGATGACAAGCAGGGGTACTTTCCCAAATAAGGTCAACCCCTCCAAAACTTGGGTGAGAACTGTGAGGTCAAGTACGTCAGCGTCAAAACGTTTGATCTCCCGCTCTTTGTCCTTCGCCGCGCCGATCAGATCGTTCAGTTTGCCCCGGCTTTTGACTGTGTCATCTCCGTGCAGAATGATCATCAGTTGATCTTAACTCTATCTCCAACCTTAATACCAGAATTTTGATTTACCTCCAGGACGTAGTCCATCGGAGACGGGGCATTGATGAGGGCGTAAGGAGCTTTGTAATATCCCTGACTTATGCCAACAACCAGGTCGCCATCAATCCAAATAATGTCAATATCGAACTTCATATTTTTCATCCAGAAGGTGTGGAGCCTCTTGGTGGCCAGATCGAAGTACATTGCCTGATCTTGTTCCAGTTTTTGGTACTTGGCCAATCCAATTTCGATATCGCGTTCTGATCTAACCACTTCGGCGTGGTATTTTTTATCCCCGACGGTGATGGTTTTGTCGAAATGATTGAAATTGAATATTTTGGCGATAAAGTTGATGACTTTTTGCCAAAGGCCAAGAGGTACTCTTTCTTCGATTGTTGAATCTCCCAAAACGACACTGCTTGGTGAGGTCGGTTCGTCAGCGACAAACTCAGGTTTTTGGGTTGGTGTCGGTGTTTGGTAATCTTCCAATATGGGGCTGCCCTTGGTGGCGAACGTTTCAATTGTTTGATAGGCCAGAGTGGGCCGCTGGTCTTTGTTTAATAGACTAAAGTAGGAAAACGGTTCTGTGCCTGCAAAAAGAAGAAAAGGGGTAACAGCGACTATCTGCTCATTGTTCCAGATGTTGTAAAGGGCGTGATTATAAAAAGTAGCGATCGTCCGATCATCGAGAATTTGCCTGCTCCAGCCCGCCTCAGTAATAAAAACAGGTAGCTTTCTCTTGGTGTATTGGTTAATAAGTTTCAGATCTGATTTGAAACTATCTACTTTGTTGAAGCCGGAAAGCGCCGGACTGGCCGAAAAGGCGGGGTTACCATAAGCGTGAGAGGTCCAACCGTCAATTTTCTCAAAAACTTCCGGTCGATGATCATACATCCGTTTTAGATAGATATCCCAGCGCATGAAATTACCGCCATTGGGGGCGGCGTTGTCCATCGCCGAGGGTAAAATGAAAAATTTGTCGGAACGTCTTTTGAAAATGTCAATGGCGTTGTTTAGGATATCCGCATAGTCTTCTGGGCTGACGGTCCCGCCAAACTCATCAGCGCGGTTCACCTCGTTGAACAAAATGATGTAGCGATTTTGAACCGGCCAGGGAATATCGTTTAGGAAGTTAGCAAAATCGATTAGGTCATTGTTTCCCGGTTTGAGCCAATTGCTACCGTCTGCATTTGTAGCGATACGGACAAGAGGAATGATTTTCAGCTCGGTGGCTTTTTTCATAAAGGCGGTCCATTTTTCCCGATTCCGATCGGTCGCCTGAATTGGGACGGTGACGTATCCCCAGGATCCCTGATAATTGTAGTTGACCAATTTGGCTGCCGACTCGATCTCATCGGGAGAGAGAATGTGGACGCCGATGCGGTTGTTGTTGACCGAAAGTGGGTCATAAATGGAAAGCGCCGGTGAAGCACTGAATAAAAAAAGGCTGGTGAATAGCACGATTAACTTCTTCATAAAGTTTATGGTATTTTACCCCACTTTTGGAGAAAGATTCAGATGACGATAGGCTTTGGGCGTGGCAGTACGGCCTCGGGGAGTACGGGCAAGAAAACCGGCTTGCATCAGAAATGGCTCGTAGACATCGGTGATAGTATTGATGTCCTCGGAAACCAGGGCGGCCAAGGTTTCCAATCCCACTGGACCGCCGGCATGATCGGTGATGATAGAGGTGAGCAATTTCCGGTCCGTTTCGTCCAAACCATGTTCGTCGACCTGGTAAAACTCAAGCGCTTTCTTAGTCGTCTCGGAAGTTGGCTGACCACCATGCTGAATCTCTGAGTAGTCGGCGACTCGACGCAGTAGTTTCAGAGCGATACGTGCAGTTCCGCGGGAACGGCGGGCGATCTCCAGAGCGGAATCAGAGTTGATCTTTATTCCAAGTCTTTTGGCCGCGGTTTCGACTATTTGAGCCAGGTCTTTGTCCTCATAGTATTTAAGCCGGTGGACCAGACCAAAACGGTCCCTCAGGGGGGCAGAAATCATGCCGGCTTTGGTGGTCGCACCGATCAGGGTGAAGTGGTTGAGGTCGATCCGGACCGAGCGGGCTCCAGGCCCCTTGCCGACGACCATATCCAAAGCATAGTCTTCCATCACGGGGTAGAGAGTTTCTTCGACAGCCTTGTTCAGACGATGGATCTCGTCGATAAAAAGGACGTCGCCGGTTTCAAGCTGGGTGAGAATTGAGGCGAGATCGCCAACGCGGGTGAGCGCCGGACCGGAAGTAATTTTGATGGAGACACCCAGAGTTTTGGCAACCAGATGGGCCAGAGTGGTCTTCCCGAGTCCCGGTGGACCATAGAAAAGAATATGTTCGAGAATTTGGCCGCGTTTTTTGGCTGCGGAGATGGCAATGCTGATGGATTTGACTGCCTGATCCTGACCGATGAAGTCTTCCCAGGTGGTGGCCCGAAGGTCGCGGCTATTCATGAACGGAGTAATTTTAGGGCTTGTTTAATTTGTGCAGATAGGTCGGAGACAGAATCGACATCGGGAAGAATGGCGAGGATCTCTGTCTTGGTGAAACCCAAGCTACCCAAAGCTTGGTTCAACTCGCTATTGCCTTCCAAATTGGAAAGATCGGCGTCCCCACTGCTCAGTTTTGGTTTCAGTTCGATGATAATTTTTTGGGCACCTTTCTTGCCAATACCGGAAATGGCGGTGAAGAAATTGATATTGCTTGCTTCGATCGCCTTCTTGATCACCTCGGCTGAGCCGGCGGATATGATAGCTAGGGCGGATTTCGGACCGACTCCGGAGACGGAGATAAGTTTCTCGAAAAGATCGAGAGATGACTCATCCTTGAAACCAAAAAGAGTGAGGGCATCTTCGCGGACGTGAGTGTGGATAAAAAGCTCGACCTCCTTTCCCGGCATGAAATTTGCGTTGGTTGGTAAGGCGACAGAATAGCCGACGCCATTTACCAAAATGATTGCCTGACGACCGTGAATTGACTTCAAAATACCCGAAAGAAATCCAATCATGAACCCATTCTAGCACCACCCGCCTGCATCGCTATGGTTCATGCATTGCGGGCAGGGCAAAAGGAGAGGTGGGTCAGAGCGGCGGCAATGGCATCAACCGTATCATCGATTTGCTTTAGTTCTTTGACCTTCAATATTTGTTTGACCATGAACTCGACTTGTTTTTTGTCCGCCGAGCCGTAACCAGTGATGGTCGATTTGATCTGAAGCGGTGTGTAACTACTTATTGTTAGATGAGAAAGCTGGCAGGTCAAAAGGACGACTCCACGGGCGGCGCTGACGGACATGACTGTTTTTCGGTTTGTAGCGAAGAAAAGATCTTCGATGGACGCATCTGTTGGCCGGTATTCTTTTATAATTCGGTTCAGTTCGTTAAAGATGACTTCCAGCCTGATGGAGAGATCGGTGCGAGCCGGTGTTTCGATGCAACCACAGTCAACCAGTACTTCCCTCCCCTGCTCCTTTTCAACGATCGCCCAGCCTAGCCGCCCGGTGCCGGGATCGATGCCCAAGACTCTCATGGCGTTATTCTAGTACAATACGTCGTATGGAGGCAATCACTTCGAAACAGAACAGCCGATTCAAAGACATCAAGAAACTGACAGAAGATAAGAAATACCGCGACGAGACTGGTCTATTTTTTGTCGACGGGGTGAATTTCGTCTCCCAGGCGATCGATAATAATTGGGAGATCGAACAACTTGTTTACGTTCCAAGTCAGATAGATTCGGATTTTAAGAAAAGGGTTCTGGCCAGAATTCCTACCAATAAACATTTTGCGGTTGACACCTCTCTTTACGAGGGGCTCGCTACAAAAGATGATATCCAGGGCGTCGGTGCGATTATTAGACAAAGGATACAAAAAAACACTTTACTGTCTGGGGCGGGTGTGGTCTTGGAGAATCTGGCTAACCCCGGTAACCTTGGGTCGATTGCCAGACTTTGCGCCGCTTTTGAAGTTAAGAATCTATATGTGATCAAACCGGGGGTGGAGTTCTTTCACCCCGAGGCAATCAGAGCCAGCATGGGGGCAATTTTCCACCTAAACCTCATTGGTTTTGACTCACTTAACCAGATGAAACAGGAAATTTCTTCAAAAAACTTCGTTTCTTTGGGCACCAGTCTGCAAACAGACAGTATCGATCTGAATGATTATCTACACAATCGAGATGTTTCAAAAAGTTACTTGATCTGGTTTGGCAGTGAAGCTAAGGGAATGTCCGATGAAGCGAAAAGGCTTTGCCAATTGTTACTGAAGGTCCCGATCAGTCAGGCGGTTGACTCTCTTAATGTTGCGGAAAGTGCCGCAGTTGTTCTGTACGAGTTGTTCATCAGAAAAAAATAGTATGGTTCGTGATTGGAGTGTTTACGAGAAGAATCAGTTGATCAGGTATGGACTTTCCGATAATGACCTGACCCCCTATGGTGAAATGCCGGTGGAGTATATTACCGGACACGCACAATTTGATGGTCTTGATTTCCTAGTCACTAAGGATGTGCTGATACCGAGAGTCGAGTCGGTCCAAATGCTATCTGAAGCGGAAAGGCTGATCGACGGCCGAATGGAGACCGTGTTCGCCGAAATTGGTACGGGGAGCGGGGCGATCGGGATTTCTTTGTTTCAACGATTAAAAAGGAGGGGTGCTAAAGTAAACGCGGTCCTGTCTGAGATAAGCGCCGAGGCTCTTGGAGTGGCGAAGAAAAATCTTGCCAACCTCGTGGGTGAGACCGATGAGGTCAACCTAATTGAAAGCAACCTGATGGAGACGGTCAAGGAGCCCGAGTGGTTCGATCTGATCATTGCCAACCTGCCCTATATTCCCAGCAGCCGGGTACCGAGGTTGCCAGAAAGTGTGGTGAATTATGAACCCCATGTGGCGCTTGATGGTGGGGCCGATGGTTTGACACTGGTAAAAAAGTTGCTGATTCAGGCGAAAAACCGGCTAAACTCCGGGGGGGCTTTGATACTGGAAATTGATTATAGTCACGATATTGCCGATTTTGTGGAAATAAAGGGATACCAATACGAAATAGTTCAGGATGAGTTTGGACAGAACCGATTCCTGATCGCGAAATTGAGGCATTAAAAAGCGGGGGCTAAAATAGGGTTTCAGGCGGCGAAGGTGAGTCTGACGCCGACGAGATCAATCTTGGGGAATTCACTTCTAATCTCGTTTCTAAATTTTTCCGAGAGGTTGGCGGAGTAAACGCTGTTCTTCCCTCCCTCCATCCGGGAACAAAGGCGTTTCTCCCACTCCTGAATTATCTCCATGATCTTTTGGCCTTCCCGATTAAAATCATCCTGATACCTGACTCTGTCGGTGGCAAAGAGATCGTGGATTTTCCTAAACTGCTTGAACGCTTCCTGATTTGCCCCCCGCATTTCCTGGAAATACTTTTTGTACTTGGTCATGGAGATTTATCCTTTTCTGCTTTTGTGCGCTATTTTCTTGGTAGTTTTCTTGGTGGTGGCTTTTTCGCGGTTTAGAAAGAGGTAGACCAAAGGAAGGATTCCCATACTGTTGACGAGTAGAAGTGCGATAAACCAGACTTTTTGTTCCTTGCGAGCGGACCGCCAGAGGGCAAATCCGCGAAGAACCAGGTCGGCAAGCAGAAGGATGTAGAAGTAGGGTTGGTTTGCTTGCGAGGCGAGAAAGAGAGAATATTTTTCCATAAATACATATTACATTACCTGAAGGCGGCGCGGTATTCTTTGCCATACCATTTGTCAGCCAGCTGCTCCGGGAGATACTCGAAGACGCGGTCCAGGAGCAGCAGGAATCGCTTCGAAGTTTCGTTTTTTATCGCATTTGAACTTTCCAAGAGTGACTGAAAAGATCTGGTTTTCACCAAATCAATGTGAAAGCCTTTTGGGAACTGTTTCCGGTTAAAGTCGTGTTGACTATCGTCGGGGAGGATATTCCAAGCATGAATATTCTCTGGGTCCTCCCTAATCGTTCCTTGGGCGATCTGTCCGCCCAGGAGATAGGCAATGACCATGGCAGTGACAAAACACTGGGAATAGCTGGGGTCGGTCCCGTCAAAATCAGCCTGTTCTTCGGGAAGCATGGTTTTGGCGCACCAGGCCAGTTCGAGGGCCAATTCCAGAGCGGCGACTTCATCATCGGTGATCAGTTCCGAGCTTGCATGGAGGTTTTCGTGCCTGGGACCTTGGTATTCCTTTTTTGCCATGAGCGGATTATAGCTCACGCACACCGCCCGCCCGCAACGCCTGATGCGTAGCATCTGCGGGCAGGCCGAAACTAATCCGGTCGGGGACTGATTCGTGGGTTCCGAGCATCAGGGCCGGCATAACGACATAATTGCCGTAACGTTCATTGAGCTCGTCGATCGCTTTGACTAGTCGCTTTCTTTTCAGGACATTCTCGAAAAGAACCAATTGGGTACTCCCCTGCTCCACCAGATCAAAACAAGAGATGGCCAGATTTCTGACCGGTTTTCGATGGGGGCAGCGGTCCAGGAGCTGCCGGGCATAGCGATAGATATCCGAGCCGGCGAAGACTTCCGGAATGGTCATACCCCGGTGCCAATAAGATTCGTCGCGATAAACGATGGCCAAGTGGACACCGCCCGCAGAGTAGCCCGCAGAGCGCATCCGATGGGTCGCTTTTTCGACAAGCTTGCTTAGGATTGGGGCAAGTTCTTCCCCAGTGATGAGGGGCTTGGGCAGGGCATAGGAATTGCCGAAACTTTTCCGACCAAACTCGACGTCGTCGATTTTCCAGCCGCGCAAACGCAGATACCAATAGTAACCGTTGACCGAACCGAAAGCGGAATGAAGCGTCTGAACCGGGGCGGCGGCGAACTGCGCTGTCGTAAAAATACCAACGCGGTTAAGACGAGCTGCGTTCGCTACGCTGATACCGCAAAGGTCGGTTAGAGTCAGACCCTCATAAATTTTTTGATAATTATTCTTGTCGATGGTATCCAGACCGTCCGGCTTGTGTAGCCCGGCGGCGGTTTTGGCGAGGAAACGATTCGGCCCGATGCCAACCGAAATGCGCAGCCAATCCCCGATCTCTTTTTTTATCCTTTGTTTTATCTGCTTCCCAACATCCTCAGGCTTGGCAACCTGGAGGGTTGCCAGATTCAGAACGAACTCGTCAATTGATTTGGGAATGACCTCGTCGGTATATTCGGAAAGCAGACGGCGGAAGCGCAAATGGACTTCCCGGTACTTGTTCGGGTCGGAGGGTAGGACAATGAGGTTGGGGCACAAGAGTTTCCCCTCTTTGACGCGCATCCCGGTTTTGACGCCATATTTTTTGGCTTCGATGGATGGGGCCAAAATGCAACCGGATGGAGCGGTATAAGCGGTAACGGCGATGGGTTTGCCCCGAAGCAAGGGATTGGCTTGCTGTTCGACGCTGGCGAAGCAGGAGTTCAGATCCAAATGCATGATGGTAGGGGAGACCGGATTGAAAGAAAGAGTTAGTCCTTCGACTACGCTCGGGATTTCGGTGGGAACCTTAATCCGGGAGTCCATCGGAAATTTCTTCTAATTGCCAAAAAAGAGTGTCGGTATCCAGACGGAGGCGAAAATAAATGGTTTGGGCGAGAACCGAGAAAACATGAAAAAGAGTCCTCCCCTGCCGGTAAGTGTGATGAAGGCCGATCTTGGTGATCGGGTGGACTCGCCCGTCCCAGCAAAGAGACCGGGGCAGGACCCGACGGGTCTTGTGGTCAGAAATAAAATCAACGGAAACGGGGGCGGCGAGGCGCTGGATCATCATTCCATTAAAACCCAAAGAAGACCCGAAAACAAGAGTATGTTTTTTCTGAGATTACGGGTTAAAATGCTTTTACGTATGCAACAGGTGGTCAAAACTTTGGACCAAACGCGAATCCCCTACTTTGTAAAGGGTGAATCTCCCACTTTGCTGATTCATGCGGGGACGCATGGCGATGATCGTGGGGTCATCGATTCGGTTCGGTTGGCAGTGGAAAAATATGAAGATAGACTCCCTGACTTTGTTTACGTGCCCGAGGTAAGTCCAGCGGTGAAAACCAGGAGAAAAAGAAATGACCGTGGTTGGGTTAACTTGAACCGAGGCTTTTCTGATGACTCCCCCATCAAAGAGGCGGAGATTGTCAAAGATTGCGCCTCTTTTGATTTATGTGTTGCTTTTCATGAGGATATTGGCCTAAACGCGAAGTTTTACATGTATGACGGGGGTGTTGGATTTAGTCTTGAGGAAAAAGATTCCTGGATGAAATTTAGGGAAGGGTTAGAGGTGCTGGGAGTTGGTTTGCTTTCCGGCGCGGATGACCAGGATGGTTCGACCCCAAACTACACCTTCAATGAAGACTATCATTATCACTATTGGAACGTCTCAGTAGGGAGTCACGAAGGAGGTTCATTTGATGCCTGGGCGAGCCGAAACAGGGTGATCCAAAAGGCTTTGATTCCTGAAGTACCCGGTCACCTGTCCCAGGAATCGAAAAACAAAATTGTCGATCTATTTTTCCGTTATTTCCTCCTCAAAGCCTAAGATTTTCTGACTATGTGTTAAAATGTTTTTACGGATGCAACAGGTGGTTAAAACTTTGGGCCGGACGCAGATCCTCTATTACACCAAAGGCGACTCCCCCACCCTGCTGATTCACTCAGGAACGCATGGCGATGAATATGGGGTAATTGATTCGGTTCGCTTGGCAGTGGAAAAATATGAGGCGCAACTACCAGATTTTATTTACGTGCCGATCGTCTCTCCGAGCGCCGTGGCCAAGAGATCGCGCCTAAACTGGGGTGGTCTGGATCTGAATCGATCATTTTTTGGTGACAATGCGGATAGCGAAGTCCAGGCAAACCAGGAGATCGTGAAAGGGAAAAGCCTGGATCTTTTGGTGACTTTCCACGAGGACTCTGGTCCAGGGACCAAGTTTTATCTTTACGACATGGGTCTGGGTTTGGAGGATAAAGACTCCTGGAAGAAATTCAGGGACGAAGTCGGGGCGATGGGAGTCGGCTTGCTTTCCGGTACCGATGACCCGGATGATCCGTATCTAAACTATACTTTTACCGAAGGGTACCATTACTGGAGTGTTCCGGTGAAAGGCTACGAAGGGGGGTCGTTCGATGCCTGGGCGACGAGAAATAAAGTTGTCAAAAAAGCACTCATTCCTGAAATTCCGGGGCATTTGTCGCAAGATAAAAAAAATAAAGTTGTGGACCTATTCTTTCAAAAAATACTTCTGACTTAATTTATCGCCTTAGTCCTGATCGTGCTTGGCCTGCGGATCGTCTTTCTCAAGATAGCCTGCTCCGGCCGCTTCCTTGGTGGTGTCATCATCAGTGGTGAGGTCAGGCGTATCTCCGCCGCTACCCTGCTCGCTTTGAACATCATCGGGCACAACCGACTCGACTTCTCCCTGTTGTGGATTATCCACCTCACCGTCGTGAACGGCAAAGGGAGGCTGACCGCCTCGGATAGCCCGGTCAAACTCGGCCGGGTCAAAAAGGGACTTCACCTCTTTGTCTTTCAGGGCTTCGCGTTTGATAAAGCGGTAGGCATCGACCAGGTCGGTTTCACCCGGTTCCTCAAGATAGTCAAAGGCCAGCTGCTGCTCTTCGAAAACTTTGAAAAACTCGTCCCAGGAAACATCTTGATTGTGATGAGCACGCGAAAGCAATGCCTCGTCCTGTTTGCCGGGGAAGTCAACTCGAAGACCAACCTCGAGGTCGAATTGGTTTGGATCAACGATGAGTGCGGGTTTGCCGCCGTGGTTTTCGGCCCAACCCCTGATAACGACGTGGCTGGTAGTGGTTTTAAAATCTTCGTCCATGTTTCCAATTTACCACACTTTTGGGGACCTTTCCTGACGGTTTTTTTCAAAAATTACCAGGGCGGTGGCGACGGACACATTCAACGAGGCGACGTTTTTGATCATCGGGATATGGACGAAGAGATCGCAGTACTTCTTCAGTGGTTCGGTCAGTCCGGACGACTCACCGCCAAAAATCAAGGCGAGCGGTCCTCTGAGATTCTGCTTGGTGTAATCCTCACCCAAGTCGACCTCGACTCCGACGACCGGAATGGCGAATTTTTTGATCGTCGTCAGGGCTTGAAACAAGCTTTGTTGGATCAGGGGGACATAAGCCGCTCCACCCATGGAAACTTTGGCAACAACGGGGGTGACGTCATGTACCCCGGCGCTGGGCGTAACGATAACAGCATCAACTCCAGCCGCCCAGGCAGAACGGAGGATGGCACCGAGATTCTGTTCGTAATCAAGTTTGTTGAACAGAAGCAGAAACGGACTCGGTTTTGCCTTGAGGATCTTCTCGAGTGTAGGCATCTCTGGCAATTCCATATAGGCGATCACCCCCTGAGCATTGCCTGACTCGGTCAGGTGTTCAATCTGTTCCGGTCGGACTTTCTGGATCAACACCCCTTGTCTGTTGGCCAAGCCTTCGATTTCACGAATCCGGGGATCTTCAAGGGCAGTATTCGAAACCAGGACAGATTGAATTTTATTTTTGCTCACCAGGGCATCACGGACCATATTTCTGCCTTCAAGAATAATTATTTGCTTGGCCATAATAGTATTTTACATTTCGTCCTTATGGACTCTTCAGGAAGAGCGTGCACTCTTCGATGTTTGGGGCGGCTTGCGCCGCCCCAGTTTACCAGTCTAACAACAGGTGCCCCAAGAGCCCCCAAGGGCAGCTGGCGACGATCATGCCGCAGCCGAGCCAAAGCAGCCAGATCATATTCCAGACGATAGCCAATAAGATCAAACTCATACCAACCACCAAGAGGGCGGCGGTGACGGTTTCGTAGACCTTACTTTTACTATTGACCATGTGCTGGCCCTTTCGCAGCGTCGAGACACCCCCTATCACTCCGGTTGTATAAACAATGGCGATAACCAGGAGGATGTGGGCACCTCGCGCGTCAAGGGGAACGGGGGCCCATACGCCAGTGTCAATCGACACCGAGCAGGCCAGACTGGCCAGGGGCACGGCCAGAACCACGAAGAGGATCCATAACCTTTTGATCATTTTTACCTCATGGGTCTCGGAACGCTTATGTTCCGATCCCCGAAAGTGAATGTACCCCCTCAATTATACTATAGGTAGTTATAAGAGGGAAATACTTTGCTATACTGATCCGGTCTATGAAACGGGTGGTGATTGGATTAGTAGGGACGATTTCTTGCGGCAAAGATTTTTTGGCTACTTTTTTGGAAGAACTTGGTTTTGTTAACCTAAGCCTTTCGGACCGTGTCAGAGAAGAGGCCGACCGGCGTGGTTTGGCTCGGGAAAGGGCCACCCTGCAGAATGTTGGTAACGACCTTCGGGAAGTTTTTGGTGCCCAGGTCCTGGCGGAAAGAACAGCGACGATGATACCGGACGATGTCAAGCTTATCGTCATCAGCGGTATCCGTAACCCCGGTGAAATTCTATTTTTGAAAGATACTTTGGGCATCACCATTGTTGGAGTCGACGCACCGGTGGAACTGCGTCTTGGGTGGTATCTGGAACGGGCCAGGAGACGGGGTGAGGATGGGGCGACGGAAGAAGATTTCTGGCGGGCCAATGCCCGCGACTTGGGAGAGGGCGAAGATTCCAACGGTCAGCAAGGGACGATGTGCCTTGAAATTGCCGACCACATGATCCAAAACGATGGTACCGGTAGGTTTTTACTTGATAGTGTGGAGTTTTTGGAAAGTGGGTTTGGATTAGATTTTGAGGGAAGGAAAAAAAGAGGCAAAGAAAAAGCTTAGATCGGGTCGAGTTCGAACGGAACTTTGGCGAGGTCTCTGAGAATAGCACATTTACGGTAGAATGAATCAATGCAGGTGTCAGATGCGAAGCGTAATTCATACAAAAGACTTCTCACGGTGGCAGTGCCCCTTGGCATCGCCGGGTTTGTATTTTTCCGGGGCTTTTCCGATCAGATGAAGGATACGTACTTCAAGTATTTCAAATACAAACCTTACCAACCCTTACCGGAGGGCGTGCTGGTGCCTTCGACCGAAGAACCGGTGATTGAGATTGGCCAGATCCACCGACCTGCCGGAAAGAAGGCGCTCCTGCCCGGGGCAAAATGGGTGCCGCAGACCTTCAATAACTGCGGTCCGGCGACAACCTCCATGGTCTTGCAGTATTTTGGTCGCGACGTCAGCCAGGAGGAAACCAAGACGGCGCTGCGGACCAACCCAAGTGACTCAAATGTTTTTACGGCCGAGATTCGCGATTATCTGAAGGACAAATGGGGGGTCGAATCAAAACTGATGTACAATGGTAACGTCGCCCTGATCAAGACGCTCATCAGTAACGGCTTTTACGTTGTGATCGAGGATACGCTTCACCCCAACGAAGATATTGGTCATACCACGATCATCCGTGGCTTTGACGATGATCAGGGGGTGCTGATCGCGGACGACTCATATCTGGGGACCGGGATCACTTATCCTTATGAGGAGTTTGATGAAAAACAATGGAAGCCTTTTAATCATGAGTACCTCCCCGTCTACACCAAGGACAAGGAAGATGTCCTAAAGTCGATCGTCGGCGATAACTGGGACGAGTTGGTGATGTTCCAAAATGCCATTGATCGAAATAACGAGGCGATCCTCAAGAATCCGAAGGATATGTATGCCTGGTTCAATCTGGGGACAAGCTATTTTGGATTGGCCGACTACGAGAATGCCAAGACCGCTTTTGAAAGAAGCCGGGAATTGGGTTGGCCGATGCGACAGCTCTGGTACCAGATCCAACCGGTGCAAAACTACAACAAAATAGGGGAGTACCAAAAAGCTCTGGAGCTGGCCGACCTCGGGTTGCGGTCAAACGACTCTTTTGCCGAGCTGCATCTGGAAAAAGCGATTGCATACAAGGGTCTGGGGAATGCCGGCGCCGCCAAAACCGAGATTGAAAAAGCGTTGGTTTTCGCACCAAACCTGAAAGTTGCCAGAGATTACCTTGCCGCCTTATGACAAATTTTGGGAATATTTTTTTCGGCGACCAACATCTTTTCTTCGAGTCTGTTTTGATGGGAATCATTGCCTTCGGGGTTTTGTTTTTCTTGACCACTTCCCTGCTCCACTTCAGAAAAATAGTCGCGGCGATTGTTTGCGGCTTGTTGCTCTTCATCACCGCAACGATCTTCTGGACCGCCCTCCTCTTGCCCGCCCCACGCATCGTTCGGACGATTCCGGGGGCGGATGAGGCTGGTTTCCCTTTGAACCGGAAAATCGAGTTTATTTTTGACCGGCCGGTGAGCCGGGCGATGCTGTCGATAACAATGACTCCGGAGGTGGCCGGCAAGTGGATATACGAAAACAGCGTCGTCCCCAATCACCTGATGAGGCGATTGGTCTTTTATCCCACACAAACCCTCCCCGCCGATACTGAATTTACGGTCACCCTGAAGGGGATTCAAAACGTAACCAGGGTCACCCTACCTTTCGATGCAATCTACAAGTTCACAACCCAGGAAAGTCCGAAGTTGGCGCGAATAGAGCCGGCCAATAACGAAAAGGGGGTCAAGGCTGAGACAAAAATTGATGTTTTCCTGACGGCGCCAAACGGAGCTCTCTCGCAGCTCAATTTTGAGCTGTCCCCCGGAGTTCCTTTCGAAGTGAAGGCGGACCTGACCAGAACACACCTAACTGTGATACCAAAACAACCGCTAGGCCAGGGAACGCGCTACCGACTCACAATCACCAAGGCCGATCTGGCTCGTGACCTAAAAACCAATGAGGTGATCAAAACCGGTCCGGAAAGCCAGATCTATTCCGGCTATTTCACCACCAAGGAAGCGGCGGGCATCGATAGTTTCGCCCCCACGGGGAACAAGGTCAGCAGCCGCCAGCCGGTGACGATCAGGTTTGGCAAAACAATGCTGGAGGCAGAGGTCAGAAAAAACTTCAGTATCTTTCCTCCCGTCGAAGGCAGCTCCCTGCTCATCGATGGGGTGATCTTTGTCTTCACGCCAAAGAAATATGACTTCAATACCACCTACACCGCCAAGTTAGCCAAGGGGGTGCACGCCGACGATGGCAGTTTCCTACCCGAGGACCTGATCCACACCTTTACTACGCTTGGCAGTGTGGCGATCGAAAAGACCTATCCACGCGACGGCGCACTCGGGTCATCAATCAAAACGCCGGTCAAAATCACTTTCGATCAAGATGTCGAGCCTGACTCGGCGGAGAATAGTATCTCGTTTTTGCCCAAGTTGACCGGGAAGTTTTCCTGGGAAGGCAAGACGATGATCTTCACACCGGACAAACCGCTGAACTCAAGTTCGAAATACGCCGTCAAACTAGTGGCGGGGATAAAGAGCACGGACGGAATGAATTCGAATAAGGATTATAATTTTTCCTTTGATACCGACGCAGAGACGACGATTCTGACTGTTCCTCTCTATCTCCAACAACATTCTCTCTCTTGCGAGGTAGCCTCACTGCGGATGGCGCTCGCCTACCGGCAAGTAATGAAAAGTGAAGATGAGCTATTGGCTGAGATCGGTGTTGACTCTACGCCTCGTCAGGGCAATGTCTGGGGGGATCCTTATTCCGCCTTCGTGGGGAACGTGAATGGCAAGCAGATGAGTACCGGATATGGAGTCTATTGGGGGCCGATTGCCAGGGTAGCGAAGAACTATCGGAGTGCATCCGAGTTCTCCGGCTGGTCGGCGGCCCAGGTGATGAACGAGGTCAAGAAAGGAAATCCTGTGATCATCTGGACGTTCAGCAAGAATGGCACCCCCACCTTCTGGTTTACCCCGGCGGGCGAGAAGATCTATGCGGTCGCGGGTGAGCATACCGTCGTGGTCGTCGGATATGTGGGCTCGGCGGAAGACCCGGATCAAGTGATCGTCAACGACTCGCTGGAGGGGAAAGTTTATTGGCCGCGGGCGACCTTTGACAAAAAGTTTGCCGCTTTCACCGGGAGTGGCGTAGTGGTCTACTAAAGAAGATTCCGGGCTTTGAGACCCTTGGCGATACCTTTGGTAAAGGCATTAGTGTTGCGGTCCTCGACATTAAAGAGTTCAACGAGAAAAAATAACACTCTTGATTCTCGCTCAGGATTAGGGTCAGTCAGGCGATTGACCAGGGCGTCGCAAAGACAGGCCGAGTTTCTTTCTACTTCTCGCAGAACGATATCGAGATCTTCGGTAACCTGCGGCTCTCCAAAATAAAACCCCTTTTCTTTCAGGGCTTTCCTCATGCCGCTACTGATCGACCAGGGACCGAGGGGACTTTCATCAGTGCCAAACGCATCCAAATTTTGAAGAACCTGTCCAATAAATTCCTGTCCCTCGTATTTCAGCTTGTCATCTTCCCCGTGGATAAAAGGGGTCACACCGTCGACAAAGGCTTCTCCGATAACGCGAAGGTAATATTCGTCTCCCCACCTCGTTCGGAATTCTTGCCAGCGGCGAATTCGCCTGAAACAAACCGCTTAATACGCTCGACCTCAGGGTATTTTCTTGCCATAGCCCAATTATATCATTAATTACTATTATGGGGTATAATGTCCTGAATCGACCTAATTCACAGGAGGTGAAAAGTGGACGAGAATAAGTACCTGGAGCTGGTACGCAAGAAGACCATGGCGGCCCTCTGGATCCTGTTGTTGTTGCCGACGATCCTGGCAATCACATTTGGTTCCCCAGAGAAAAACGTCGCGGTACAAGCAGCCATTCTTGTCTGCGATGCCGCGATGACCACTATGTTCGTCATGCGTCGCAACTGGGGGCGGGCTGTGTTGTTTGTCGTGTTTGGGCTCATCGCATTCACGGCGCTCATCCGCTAGCCCCACGCCGATGAAGGTCGGCAAATCTTTAGCCCCCGCAAGGGGGCTTTTTCATTAAAAAAAGACCCCACCCCGAACGGGGGCGAGGTCTTTGGTGTTTCCGCCACCAGATCGCGGTATTAGCCGCCGCGAAATTGTTGGCGGTTACCCGCGAGATCGGCAACTTGCATCGCCCACGCGAGTTTCTCGAGAAAGTCGGCAGGGACGTCGCCGGTTTCGAACTTTCCCTCGAGGTAGCCGATCCGTTCAGCAGGCAATCTTGTGTTGATGGCGGTGAGGTCGATCTCCCGACTCATCACGTCGGTGACGAATTTCTGGGGAGGGAGCCATTTGTGGACCCTGACATAGTGCTTGATCAGGTCAGGGACCTTCCAGACTCCACCACCCGCGAAAACCAGAACAGTGTCCCCCGAGCTGCTGTTCTCGGGGGTGAGTCGGGTGCCGGGCGGGCAGAACAGGCATTGGTGCATTCCCATTTTTAACCTCCAAAGTGCGATTTTGATCAAATGATCAATGTGGGTATTCTACCCCAAAGATTCCACAATGTCAATATTATGGGCTTATGGCGTGTCGTAGGCTTACCTCGGGTAACAGTTTGGCCAGAGGCCGGTTTTCCCGAGATGAAAGATGTAGGTGGCGGTTCGGACTGCCTCTTCGGCGTGGTAACGGAGGTCGGCATCGGCATCGAGGCCCATTTTCTGGCGATAAAAGATCCAGGTGTTCGTATCGAACTGAAACAGGCCGGCGTAGATGTAGTTTTTGGCTTTTGGATTGAAGTCGGATTCACAGAGTGCAACGTGCCGGATGACATTTGGGTCGACGGCATAGAGGATGCCATAGTGATCGGTAAAGCCGTAAATCTGCTCCGAGGTGAAGACTGGTTGGAGTTTTGGAGTCGGGGTTGGTTTGGGGGTAGGTTTCCTGGTGGGGGTTGGAGTGAGAGTCTCAGTGGGAGTTGGGGTCGGTGACGGGGTCAGGCTGGGAAGCGATTCTATTCCGGCGATAGGTGAAAGAAGAGTGGTGCTATCTCCTAGAACCTGACTCTTGATTCTGCCCACCTGACCGAGGCTCACCACCAGGGCAGCGCTCATCATTATCATCGCCGGTAACTTCCAGGTCATAGTTTTGGATTGTACTCTGTAGTCATTGGGTTCAGAAGGGTTTTCTCTGGTTTGGGACTGATTCAGAGTGTTGACATTAGATGTTCATTAGATATATGTTAGATATAGTTATTAGTTTTAATCCAAAATGAGCATATCGTTGACCCCGAAACAGAAGAGGGTATTAGATTTCGTCTCCGCCTACATTTCCGAAAAACGCTACTCCCCCACCCAAGAGGAGATCGCAAAGAAGCTGGGGTTATCGGTGCCCACTGTGAATACCTACATCAAGATCCTGGTGGAGAAAGGCTATGTCCAACGGGGGTCTGGAGCAAGAAATCTATCCCTGACTCAATCGCCAAGTGTCGCCCGTGAGGTAAGGCGGTTCGAAATCGGCATTATTGGCTACGGCATCGTCGGCCAAGCTGTCCACTATGGCTTCTCCAGAGCAAATGTCCATATATATGATAAATATAAGAATACGGATAGCTTGGAATCGGTGGTGGCGAATTCCGAATATATCTTCATCGGTCTACCGACACCAACAATGGCCGATGAATCCGGGATTGACATATCGATTGTGGATGAGATGGTGGCCAAAATCGCCAAACTGGCTTTAGGATCGGATAAGATTATCATTATCAAGTCGACGGTGACACCGGGAACGACAGTGAAATACATCAAGAAATATCCCAAGGTGCTGTTTTGCTTCAATCCTGAGTTCTTGCGCGAAAGCTCATTCCTGTACGACTTTGTGAATACAGACAGAATTGTGATCGGGACCGAAAGCGATGATGTGTTCCGCCGGGTCTCGTCTCTTTATCAGTCAATCACGCCGATGGTGCCTATCTATTACACCG
>MFAI01000030.1 GCA_001774555.1 Candidatus Collierbacteria bacterium RIFCSPLOWO2_01_FULL_50_23 | reverse complement strand
TTCTACTCTCTTAACCGATAGTTTCCAGCTAGTACCGCAATCAAACTTTCAAACCTGAGTTAGAGGGGTATAGAGGATGAGTTTAGCGGACGAATTGGCGTTCCTTGCGGACGATCTTCTTCGGGCCTTTTTTGACCTTCTTCTCTTTTACTGGTTTGTCAGCCTTGGCGACTTTGTTCTTCACTGACTGTTCTTCGCCAACCGGACGGATTTTGGAGCCCTTGGAGACAACAGTTTCCGGTCCGACTTTCTGGGAGACGCCCTTGATGAAGAGCCCCTTGACCTTCGTGGCTTTCTTGCCGGTTCGGCCGCGGAGAAAGTAGAGTTTGGCGCGGCGGACGCTGCCTTTCTTCTTCACTTCTACCTTGGTGATGGTGGGGGTTTCAACGGGGAAAATCTTCTCGACACCGACGTTGTTGGTGGCGATGCGTCGGACGACGAACGACTTCAGGCCGGCGTGACCGCGGATGGCAATGACCAAGCCCTCAAAGATCTGAGTGCGGGTTTTGTCACCTTCTGCGAAAGTCTGGTGGACACGTACGGTGTCGCCGACGGCGAAATTGACGTCTTTCCAGCTAAGTTGGTTTGCCATATCCGCGATATTTTAGCAGAATGTGGCTAGCTATAGCAAGATTATGAAAGCAAACGGCTGATCTTGCTGGCCAGAACCTGGTTGTATTTCACACTAAAGGGCAAGGTGATGCGCTTGCCTTCACCGCCATTGGCGATCACGATTGTGATTGTATCGGGCCCGGGGGTCTTCTTGAGAAGGTTGTTGATTTCTACCAGTACGTCTTTTGCTGTGCCCCGGGGAATGTCGATCTCGTAACCTTCACTCTCGGATGGCTTTGCATTTATATCAATCGCCTCGGCTTTCTCGACAATTAAAGAAAGCTTGTCCTCGCGCTTATCGATGCGTCCTGTCACCAAAATGGCCTTATCTGCCACCCATAGATCCGTAGTATCAGCAAAAAGTTTGGGGAAAATGACCAAATCGATCGCCCCGGTATCGTCCTCGAAAGAGGCGAAACACATGCGCGAGTTGTTTTTCTTGGTATTGATGGCCCGGACCGAGGCAAGAATACCGGCGAGGGTGACGACTTGGCCGACGTGGTACTCCGGGTCAAGCTGACTGACCTTGTGGGTGACCCGATGGGCGACGACCTTGATGGCGTTCTTAACCGGATGGTCGGTGAGGTAGAAGCCGAGGAGGGCCTTTTCGGCCTTCAGAAGTTCGGTCATGGGCATTTCAGGAATGTCCGGCAGAACATCGGTCATTTTCTCGTGGCCTTTTTCTTCTTTCCCCATGGTGTCAAAGAGGCCGCCTTGACCGGTGTTTTTTTCCTTGGATTTGGCGGTGGCTTTGTTTCTGATCTCGGTGTAGCCGGCGAGAAGTTGGGCCCGGTTGCCAAAACGGTCGAGAGCACCGGCACTGATGAGTGACTCGATTACTTTTTTGTTGACCTTTTGTAATTCAACCCGGTGCAGAAGTTCGGTCAAACTGGCAAAGGGGCCGTCCTCACGGGCGACCAGAATTGCGGTAATGGCGGCGGTGCCGACGTTTTTGATGGCGGAGAGTCCGAAACGGATCGCCTTGCCATCCTCGCGGGCGCGGCCGGTCGGAAGCCACTGGTCCTTGGGTAGCGGGACAATGGTGAAGCCAGTCTTACTTTCATTAATATCCGGGGGAAGAATCCTGAGGCCGAGAATTCCCGTTTCCGAAATAGCTTCCGTTAGTTTGTCGGTGTTGCCGGACTCGGCGGTGAGGAGCGAGGTCATGTACTCGGCCGGATAATTGGCTTTGACATATCCAGTCCAGTAAGCGACGATGCCGTAGCTGGCGGAGTGGGCCTTGTTGAAGCCGTAGGCGGCAAAGGTCTCGATTTGTTTCCAAAGATCTTCGGCTTTGTCGCGTTTCATGTCACCGGCGACGCAACCATCAACAAACTTGGCGTGTTGTTTCTCCATTTCCTCCGGGATTTTCTTACCAATGGCTTTTCGGAACTTATCGACCTCTTCCCAGTTGTAACCGGCAAGTTCAATGGCGGTATAAAGAACGTCGTCCTGATAGGTGAGAATACCGTAGCTACTGGCGAGAAACTTTTCCATGCGCGGATCGAAATATTTCACCAATTTTGGATTATGTTTTCTGGCAATATATTCAGGAATAAAGGCAATTGGTCCCGGACGGTAGAGGGCCACCATCGCCATCAGGTCGTCGATGCGCTCCGGTTTCAGCTCAACCAAGTATTTGGTCATAGCCGCACTGGCCAGCTGGAAGACACCGAAGGTCTGACCGGCGGCGAGCATTTCGAAGGTCTTCTTGTCATTCAAGGGTACTTCCTTGATTTTGATTTCGACACCAAGGGAGTCCTTGATGAGTGTGATCGCGTTGGCCAAAATGGAAAGATTTCTAATTCCCAGGATATCGAGCTTGATCAGGCCTACGTCTTCGCAGGCGTGCATTTCATACTGGGTGATGACCTTGTCCCCTCCTCCGGGTTCGAGCTGTAGGGGAGTGAACTTCGTCAGAACATCTGGGGCAATGACGACACCGGCCGCGTGGACGGAGATGTGGCGCTTGTTGTTTTCGATTTTCTGGGCGAGCTCGATCAAGGTTTTGACATCTTTGTCCTCCTCCATCAACTTTTTCAGATCAGGGGCCTGCTCAAGGGCTTTCTTTAGGGTCATGGGGAACCCTTGGCTGCCTTCGGGGACCATTTTGCTGATACGGTCAACGTTGGAATAGGGCATACCCAGAACGCGACCGACGTCGCGGACGGCGGCGCGGGCTTTCATGGTGCCGAAGGTGCAGATCTGGGCGACTTTTTTGTCGCCATAAGTTTCCTTTAGCCAAGCGATGAGCTCGTCGCGCCGGTCGTCGGAAATGTCAAGGTCAATATCTGGAGGCGAGGGACGGAAGGGGTTCAAGAAGCGCTCAAAAGGAAGATTAAAATAGATCGGGTCGACGGTGGTGATGCCACAACAATATGAAACGAGCGAGCCGGCTGCAGAACCTCTGGTGTTGGTATAGATGCCAACCTCGTTGGTGTGAGTGACGATTTGATTGTAGAGGAGGAAGTAGGGTGAGTAGCCTTTTTTTTCGATCACTTCCAGTTCGTACTCGAGGCGTTTGGTAACCACCTCGAGCAGATCCTTCCCAAAGTGGCGGTGGGCGCCTTCATAGGAAAGTTCACGCAGAGCGGCTCCCGGAGTCCTGCCTTCGGCCAGAGCAAACTTGGGAAAAAACCACTGTCCCAGGGTAATTTTGATGTCCACCTGATCGGCGATCAGATTTGTGTTGTCAATCGCCTCGGGCAGATCGGAGAACTCCTCGGCCATCTCCTCGGTGCTTTTGAGGTAAAAATCGGGTGTGTCAATATAACGCATTCGGTTAACATCGGCGATCTGCTTGCCGGTCTGAATACAGACAATGGCATCCTGGGCCGGAGCGTCGTCGCGGTCCACATAGTGGGTGTCGTTGGTCGCGACCAGAGGGAGACCGAGGTCCCGGCTGAGTTTGATCAGCCCCTCCTCGCCCAGCTTACACTCCCGGCCGTGACTAATTAACTCGTTTTTGACCGACTCAGGCAGACCTTTGGCGGCGGCAAACTTATCATATGGATGGCGCTGAAGCTCGATAAAGGTTTTATCCGAACCGAAGATCTGTTCCAGTTCCTTCAGTTCTTTTTTGGCAGCCGCATAACTATCGTGAATCAACAGTCTTTGGACCCGGCCGGCTGGACAAGCGGTGGTGACGGCAATTCCGTGGTGGTACTGAAGAAGAATCTCTTTGTCGATACGGGGTTTGTAGTAAAAACCCTCTGTTTGACCAATGGTGACTATCTTCATCAGATTTTCGTAACCCTCGTTATTTAGAGCCAGCAGAAGGAGGTGGTAGGCGTCCTGTCTTTTTTTGTCGAGACGGCTCTCGGCGGCAGTATAAATTTCGCAGCCGAGGATTGGTTTGATCTCCTTATTGACCGCTTCTTTGTAGAACTCTACCGCCCCATACATTGCCCCGTGATCGGTAATCGCCAGGGCGTTTTGACCGTATTCTTTGGCCCGTGCGACCAGCTTTTTGATCTTGCTTAGGCCATCGAGAAGGGAATACTCCGAATGAACGTGGAGGTGGGTAAAATTCATAGCTTTTCAAGTAACAGAGTTGAGACAGTTTTGGGGTCGGCCTTGCCCCCCGAGAGTTTCATCACTTGGCCCACGAGGAAACCGAGAACGCCGGTCTTGCCTTTCTTATATTCCTCGACCACCTTGGGATTATCAGTGATCACTTTTTCGACAAAGGCACTGAGTTTGCCTGTGTCAGTCTCGCCAATCTGGGTTAGCTTCCGGTATTGCGATGTGATATTGCCGGATATATCAATTTTTTTGTTGACGATGAAACTGGCCAGCTTGGTTTGATCAAAACCGGGGTATGCCGTAAGGGCCTCTAGGGCAAGTCGGTCTTTGCTAATGATCTTGGCGTCAGGAAGTTTTACTCCGCTTACGACGAGGTTTTCAATTATCACGTCGGGAAGGGCTGGCAGTTCGGTCCGAATTTTCTCGACCACCGAGTTACTGATGCGGAGTGGCGGGATATCCGGCTCAGGGAAATAGCGGTAGTCATTGGCTTCTTCCTTCTGGCGTTGGGGAAAAGTGACTTTCTTGACACTGTCATAACCGCGGGTAGATTTGTTACCGCCCTTCTTGGTGAAACCGGTCTTTTCGAATTCGGCAACCAATCGCTTCACTTCGTAATCGATAGCCAGAGTGGCAAAATTAAAGGAATTGATATTTTTTAGCTCGACCAGAGGGGTAAGGTGTTCGCCACTGGCGTCGGTAATTTTGACGTTGACGGTGGGTTCGAGACGCATTTGTCCTTTTTCCAGATCGGCGGTAGTGACTTTGATTTCCCTGACGATCTGGTGGATCTTTTTCAGATATTCCTTGGCTTCCTCGGTGGAACTGATATCCGGCATAGAAACGATCTCGACCAAGGGGACACCACAGCGGTTAAAATCGATCAAAGAAACTCTTTCACCATTCAAAATGGTGTGCTGAAGTTTACCGGTATCTTCTTCGAGATGAACCCGTTCGATCCTGATCTTTTTTCCTGAGTCCAAAGTCAGAAAACCATCATGAGATAGTGGTTGGTCGTATTGACTGATTTGATAGCCCTTGGCCAGATCGGGATAGAAATATTGCTTGCGGTCGAAATGAGTTTCCTCGTTGATTTCACAATTTAGAGCCAGGCCAATCTTGATGGTATCTTCGATCGCTTTTTGGTTTGGTACCGGCAGAGCGCCGGGTAGACCAAGGCAAACGGGACAAGTCTGGGTATTTGGACTTTTTCCAAAATGATCGGCGGGACAGCCGCAGAACATCTTTGAGTTGGTGGTCAACTCCACGTGGACTTCGATACCGATGATGGGGGTGGTGTTTTTCATTTCTGGTATCTTTCCGGAAACTTATTAAACTGAGTAGACTTTTGATAGAGGTTGGCGATATCAAGAATCTTGGCTTCGGTGAACTGTGCGCCGGTGATCTGGAGACCGATGGGGAGACCATCGACGAAGCCGCAAGGGACACCGGCACTGGTCAAACCGGCCAGAGAAGATGGTTCGACGAGAATATCCTCCATTTCACCAAACATCGGTTCGTTCTTCGTTGCCCCGAGCTTTAGGGCCGGACCGGGCGAGACCGCGCCAATATAGGCATCAAAGTCTTTGAAGGTGTTCTCAAATTCGGAAACGATCTTGGTCCGGACTGTCATGGCTTTTTTGTAGTAGGCGTCGTAGTAGCCGGCGGAGAGGGTGTAAGTACCGAGCATGATCCGACGTTTGGCTTCGTCGCCGAAGCGGGCGCGTCCATGTCCATAACGGATGCCGTCGAAGCGGGCGAGATTGCTGCTGACTTCACTGCGCATGACCACGGTATAGACACCAATGGAGTATTTTGGGTCAAGAAGGGAGATCTCCTCAACCTTGGCACCCAGACTCTCCAAGTGTGCTGCGGCGTTATGGATGAGAGTTTTGACCTCAGCCCTCATGGTCGGAAGGAGGTATTCTTTTACCAGGGCGATCTTTACTCCTTTGAGATCCTTTCTCTTCAGGAGTTCGCGGAACGGTTCGACTTCTTTGGTACTGCTGGTGGCGTCATAAGGATCGGCGCCGGCAATAATACTGGTAATGAGAGCGGCATCTTCTACATTTCTGGCGATCGGTCCGGGAGAGTCGGTACTGCTGGCCATTGCAATAACGCCGTAACGGCTGACGCGGCCATAACTGGGCTTGAAGCCGGTGACACCGCACCAGGCGGCGGGCTGGCGGATAGAGCCGGCGGTCTCCGAACCAATGGCCACCGGAACAAGCTGGGCACTAACAGCCGCTGCGGAGCCGCCGGAAGAACCTCCGGGAAGACGACCCAGATCCCAGGGGTTGAGGGTCGGACCGTACTGACTGGTTTCGGTGCTACTTCCATGAGCCCAGGCGTCCATGTTGGTTTTGCCAATGATAATCGCTCCGGCGTCAAGCAGGCGTTTGGTGACGGTGGATTCGTATCGGGGATGATAGTCTTTCAGTACCAACGACCCGGCGGTGGTGGGCATTCCGACAGTAAGAAAATTATCTTTGACGGCAATAGGAATTCCGAGAGGTTTTTTGCCACTGGCTATTAGTTTATCGATCGCCTCCGCTTGTTTGACGGCGTCTTCGTTGATATGAAGGAAGGCATTCAGCTCGCCGTTGTAGCGGTTGATGCGGTCGAGATAATGTTTGATGACCTCGACGGAACTGAAGCGTTTATCTTCCAGACCGCGGAGCAGCTCGACCACCGACAGTTCATGAATTTGTTTATTCACTGTCTTTTTCTAAAATCTGTTTAACGACAAAGAAACCCTGGTGGGTATTTTTGGCGCCGGAGAGGGCTTGCTCCTGAGTCAGGACACGGTCGTCGTCAATGACATCGGGGCGGGTTACGTTTTCCAGGTGATTAACTTGAGAAGTGGGGGTGATCCCTTTGGTATCGATCTCATTCAGCTGATTAACGACGTCGATAGTCATTGAGAACTGATCGGCAAAGAGTTTCTTTTCGTCCTCCGTCAGTGGTAAGTTGGCGAGGATACCAACCTTGGCAACATCGTCGGTAGTGATGATTGTTTTGGCCATCGAAGTTATTTTATCTCAAAAACCTCGTTAATTTGTTTATTGGAAATAGTATAGACGCTATCGCAGACATTTTTTACCAATTCGCGGTCGTGACTCACCAGGAGAACCGCGCCCTCGTATTCTTTGAGAAAGGTTTCGAGAGCGAGAACCGACTTCAGGTCCAGGTGATTCGTCGGTTCGTCGAGGATGAGGAGATCAGGATTGGTGTAAAGAAAAAGAGCCAGCTGGAGACGGGATTTTTGGCCACCGGAGAGGGTCCAGACTTTGCTTCTCATCGTCTGTTTGTTGAAGAAAAACTTTTTCAGGATGGCCTCGATCTCGTAATCGGAGAGCGGATATTGTTTGGCGAAGATGGATAGCGGAGTTTCTTCGAGGGGAAGGGTAGCCGAATGCTCCTGAGAGTAGTAGCCGACCCTTAGATTCGGGCCAATCTTGGCTTCACCGGAGACCGGAGTCAATTTGCTAAGGAGGAGGTTGATCAGGGTCGACTTGCCGGTGCCATTGGGCGAGAGGAGGGCGGTTTTGTCTTGGACGAACAGATGAAGATTGGCGTTGGAAAAAAGTGGTTGGCTGTCGTAGCCGAAAAATAAGTCCTTGACCAAGATGGCCGTTTTCCGTTTGATGATCTTGTTTTCCAGTTTCGTTTGAATGGTGATCTGGGCTTTTTTTGCCTCCGGATTCTCCACCATCTCAGACTTGAGACGCGTCAGTCTATTCTGGGTATTGTGATAGGCGCCGATAAAGCCCTTGTCGCGAAACATCAGCGCCATTGCTTCCAGGCGCTTGGCTTCTTTGGCCTGGGTCTTATACAGATCGGCCTTGGCGAATTCTTCCTCTTGGTAGACTTGCTTGAACTTGGCGTAGCCAAAGGGATAAGTTTTGATCTGGTGATTTTCGAGAAGCCAAACCTTGGTACTGGTATTCTCAAGAAACTTGCGGTCGTGGGAAATCAGGATGATCAGACCCGAGTACGATTTCATGGCCTCCTCGAGCCAAATCTTGTTATCCAAATCGAGGTGATTATCCGGTTCATCCAGTAGGACGACGTCGTATTGATTCGAGTAAAGCAGTTCAGCCAGTTTGGCGATTTTTTTCTGGCCGCCGGAAAGTGTTTCATAGTCGGTAATTTCTTGAGTCAGATAGCCAATCGTGTGCTCCCCGTCCCAAATGATCTCACCGGAATCCTGTTGCTCCAGGAGAGCAATGAGCTTCAGCAAGGTGGACTTGCCGGAACCATTGTCGCCGATCAGGGCGATGACGCCTTTGCCGGAGTGACTCAAATTAATTCCCTCGAGGAGAGGCTGGTTGTAGTGTTTGACTAGAGCTTTTATTTTTAGGTGATACATGGGACAAAATGTCCATTATATCAGCTGATGTCTCTTGCGAATATCGTCCAATTCGGTTCTCTTGGCTATGGGGTAATAGACATCGAACGAACCGTAGAAGATGTTTATCTCTCCAACATCAAGATTGCCCTTTTCCATAATCTCATACGCCTGCTCCTCACTTGGTAGTTGTGAAAGATCAGTAAGAGCAGGACTGGTCCATTCAAAAGCCAAATAATTTCGAAAGAGATTCCAAGGAACGGCAACGGGATATTCATTCCCTCGGGTGCCAAGGTTGGCCAGAACAATCGAATCCAAACCATTGACGTTAATGACATCAAAAACCATATCGACGTGGCCTTCGGCGATCCGACCATTGTAGGTGAAATAAAAAGAATAGAGATCCAGAAATGTTTGATAAGAAAACTCCTCTTCGAAAACAGCCCTCCTGACGAGATCTGCCGGTAAATAGAACAGGTCGTTTTTTTCGAGAACTTTGGGGTCGGTGTAAAGCATCTGATGATCCGGTACGATGATAAAGCCGGCTTCGACCAGGTCGTGCCAGAAAGATAGATTCATAAACCGACGGCCCTCGCACTCCAGATCTCCCACACCCCCTGCGTATTGTTCGATGAAACTCCTTATTTCTTCGTCGAGAGGACTGTCTTTTTCCGAATTGAATGGCGGCAGACCCCTGATGGCCCTTTGCCGGTCTATCACTTCAAGTGCCTGTTCGGGATTAAACAGCACCCGCCCTTGGAAAAAATTTACGATATTGGCCGCGGTGCTTAAACGACAGATTTCTCCGATTTTTGGCTGAATGCGTTCGTGTTTTATCTTCGTCTCAGCCCGATATTCCAGGTCCATTATGAATGAATCATAACCTTACCCCGGTCGATGTCAACGATGATCTTGGCACCGGGTTTGATCTTGTCCTCGATGATCTGCAGAGCCAGCTCGTCCTCGATCTCAGTCTGGATAACCCGCTTCAGGGGGCGGGCGCCAAAGACCGGGTCATAACCATGTTTGGCCAGGTGCTCCTTTAATTTCGGGGTGAACTCGATCTGGATATGTTTACTTTGCAATCGCTTGGCGAGGTGGCTTAGCTGGATATCTACAATCTTTGTCAGTTGAACCGAGGTAAGTTTTTCAAAGATGATCGTCTGGTCAATCCGGTTCAGGAACTCCGGACGGAACTTGGACTGTAGCAGCTCCCAGATCCGGCGACTGACGTCTTCTTTGCTCATGGTTTCGTCGGAGATGATCTCGCTGCCGAGGTTGCTCGTCATAATTATGACCGCGTTCTTGAAACTGACAGTCCTACCCTTGCCATCGGTGAGGCGACCATCATCAAATATCTGCAGAAAAAGGTTGAAGATCTGATCATTCGCCTTTTCGATTTCGTCAAAAAGAATAACGCTATAGGGATGACGTTTGACTGCTTCGGTGAGCTGACCGCCCTCGTTGTAACCGACGTAGCCCGGGGGTGAGCCGATCAAACGGGCAATGCTGTGGCTTTCGGAGTACTCGCTCATATCGATCCTGATGAGCGAGCTCTCATCGTTGAAGAGATACTCAGCCAGGGACCGAGCGGTCTCGGTCTTGCCCACGCCGGTCGGACCCAGGAAGAGAAAAGAGGCGATCGGTTTGCTTTCCTCGGAGATGCCGGCACGGGATCGGCGGACGGCATTGGCCACCGCTTTTAACGCTTCTTCCTGGCCGATGACGCGTTTGCCGAGCTCTTGTTCTAAGTGGATCAGTTTGCCAGTTTCGGAACTGACCAGGCGGGTGATGGGAATCCCGGTCCAGCGGCTGACAACCTTGGCGATGTCTTCCTCGGACACCGTTAGCTGGATGAGGCGGTCTTCCGGTTTGATGGAGTCATATTCTTTCTGTTTGTCCGCGATTTCTTTGATTAGTTTGGGAAGTTCGCCGTACTTGATCTCGGCGGCTTCTTCAAGCTTGACTTCGCGCTCGGCGACCTCCAGGCGGACCTTGGCCCGATCAATTTTTTCCTGAACCTTATTGATACTTTCGACCAGGTCTTTTTGAGTTTTCCAAGCTACCTCCAGCCGATTTGCACTCTCCCGCTTATCCTCCGCCTCTTTTTGAAGATCTTCGGCCCGGGTCTTGGCGCTGTCCGATTTTTCTTTTTTCAAAGCGGCCAACTCGATCTCGATCTGAGTGATTTTTCTCTTGAGAAGGTCGAGCTCTGCGGGCATTGATTCGATCTCGATCTTCAGACCGCTGCCAGCCTCGTCAATCAGGTCGATCGCCTTGTCAGGTAAAAAGCGATCGGGGATATAGCGAACCGAGAGCGTGGCGGCGGCAATGACGGCATCGTCGCTGATCTTTAGGCCATGATGGAGTTCGTACTTTTCCTTGAGACCACGGAGGATGGCGATGGTATCCTCGAGGCTCGGTTCGTCGACCACGACCGGCTGAAAGCGGCGCTCCAGGGCGGCATCCTTTTCGATGTGTTTTCGATATTCATTGATGGTTGTGGCACCGATCAGATGAAGTGTACCCCGAGCGAGGGCGGGCTTCAATATATTCGCGGCGTCAACGGCGCCCTCGGCAGCACCTGCCCCGACCAGAGTATGGATTTCGTCAATGAAGAGAACGATCTTGCCCGCTGCTTTTTCGACCTCATTCACGATCGCCTTCAGTCTCTCCTCAAACTCCCCGCGATATTTGGCCCCGGCGAGAACTGAAGCCAAGTCCAGGACGAGCAAGTCTTTGTTTTTGAGTGAGTCCGGGACGTCGCCACTGGCAATTCGCTGAGCCAGACCTTCGACCAGGGCGGTCTTGCCGACCCCGGGATCCCCGACCAGGACCGGATTATTCTTGGTCCGACGGGAGAGGACCTGCATCATCCGGCGGATCTCGGTGTCGCGACCGATGACGGGGTCGAGCTTGCCCTCTTTGGCTTTTTTGGTCAGATTGACCATGTATTTTTCGATCACTTGGTATTTGTTTTCGGCTCCCTGGTCTTGCACTTTTTCTCCTCCTCTAATCTGCTCAATGGATTTCTCCATCGTTTCGACGGTTAAAAACGATTTAAGAATATCACTTGCTTGGCACTCGGTCAAGTAGAGTGCTAAGAGGAGGATCTCCTGGGAAACATAACTATCGCCTTTTTCCCGGGCGAGGCTTTCTGCTTTACCGATCACCCGGAGGAATTTTGGATCCGGCCGGATCTGGTCGCTCTCAACCTGGCCGGTCGGCAACGAGTCCACTGCCGAGTGAAGTTCGTGGAGCAATTGCTGAATATCGACGTTACTCCGATTCATGATCCGGACCGGAACCGAGTCCATATCGATCATCAGGGCGAGAAGTAAGTGAAGTGGATCCAGCGAAGGATGCTGACCATCGAGGGCGATTTGAATCGCCTGGTTTAAGGTTTGTTGACTAGCGCTCGTCAGTTTGTTTTGGTCCACAATACCAGTTTAACATTTCAAACGGGAAACTAGCTTCGCAGGGCCCTGACTCTTTCACCAATCGGTGGGTGCGTATTGAAAAGGCCGGCGAACCAGCCGACGGCATCGTGGTGATTCTTCAGGGGATTGACGATGTAGAGATGGGCGGTGGCCTTGTTGGCAGCCTCAAGGGGCTCGCGGTCATGGGAAAGTTTTTCCAGGGCGTGGGCCAATCCTTCCGGATATTTGGTCAGCTGGGCAGAGTAGGCATCGGCAAGGAACTCCCGGCGACGGGAAATAGCCAGCTTGATCAGCTGAGCGATCAGGGGTGAAAGAAGGGCCAGAACCAGACCGATCACCATGAAAAGCGCCTGTAGCTGACCGCTTTCGTCCCGGTCACGGCGGCGACCGTAGAAACTGAAGCGGAGCAGGTAATCGGCCATCAGGGTAATGATGCCGATGAGGATTGTGACGATGCCCATCAGCCGAATATCGTAATTTTTGACGTGAGAAAGTTCGTGGCCGATGACGCCTTCGAGCTCGGTGCGGTTGAGTTTGGCGAGGATTCCCGTGGTCGCCACAATGACGGCATGGCTTGGATCCCGGCCGGTGGCAAAGGCATTCATGGCCGTATCGTCGATGACATAGAGGGCCGGCATTGGGATTCCGGCAACTTTGGAAAGATTCTCGGTGACGGTGTAGTAGTTGAAGTGTTCACTTCTTTTGGCCGGTTTGGCACTGGAAAGTGTGAGAATGATTTTATCGGAATAATAGTAGCTGGTCAGACCGGCGATCCCGGAAATGATCAAGGCGTAACCGACGAAGCCCCAGCCGTAGCCTAGGGAATAGCCGATGAAGTAGGCAGCCAGCGCAATAAAGGTGACAAAACCTAAGATCACCAAATTGCTTTTAAGCTTGTTGGCATCAACCAATTCGTAGTAGTTCGTCACAATGAGATCTTTTGATCTTTGGTCTCGTCTTCGGTTACCGTGAGGTGAGTCCCCTTTGTCGGAGTGGTCAATCCCGCTTGGGATTTGAAACCGAACATGCCGGCGACGATATTGCTCGGAAAAGTGATCAGTTTGGCGTTGAAATCGGCCGAGAGATCGATCAGAACGCGACGGGCATAGGTCAGTTTGTCCGCGGTATCGCGCAACTCATCCATGAGGCGGCTGACGACTTTCTCGCCTTTTAGCTCCGGATTACTCTCAACCAAAATGGCGAGTTTGGGTAGAAGTGCCGAAACTTTATCGGCGGCCTTATCGACGGCGACCATGTCCCGCCCACCGGCAGCGGACTCAACTGCCTTTCTGGCATCAGTTAGAGACTTGTAGATGTCTTTCTCATGTTTGAGGTAGGCTTTGGCAGCGGTTTCCAGGTTTGGGATCAAGTTCGCCTGACGTTTGAGCTGGTTGCCAATTTCCTGAATACTGGCAGAAATCCGGGTGAGAGTTGTCTGCAACCAGTTGTAAACTGAGACCACGTAAAAAGCGAGAGCAACGACGATGGCGAGAAGAGCGAGTTGGTATGACATAACTAGCTCAATCTTAACACTGATTGCAAGTCCCTGAAGGTTAGGGTGTTCACCACATCACTTTTGGTGCACCAACCGCGCCTGGCGGTCCAGACCCCGAATTGCATAAAGTCCATTTGAGAAACCTCGTGACTATCGGTGTCGATGCAAAGCTTGGCCCCATTTCTGACGGCCATTTTGACAAGATCATCGGGTAGGTCCAATCTTGCGGGTGCACCATTCACCTCAAGGACCTTCTTGTTGACCTTACAGAATTCAATAATGGCCTGCCAATCCGCCTCGATACTGTTGCGCTGGTTGAGCATCCGACCGGTGGGATGACCCAGAATGACAACCTTGGAGTGACCGAGGGCCTTGATAATTCGGGTGGTATTTTCTGCTTTAGAAAGTTCGAAATTGGAATGGATCGAGGCGATCGCATAGTCAAGGTCGGAAATCAGTTCCTCCTCAAGGGCCAGCTCACCGTCTTTTCTGATATCTATCTCTAGGCCTATGAGCAGTTTTGGTACTCTGGTTTTCACGCGCTTTTCATATTCACGATATTGGGTAAGTAATTTATTCTTTCGTGCGTCAAGGACTTTCTTTTTATGGGCTATGGATAATCCCTGGAATTTGGGATTATGATCGGCAAGACCGATATATTCATAAGAAAGATCCCGCGCTTTGTCCAGAACGTCGGAAAGTGAGCTTCGCCCCAGATCGTGGCTCGTTTCATATTCGAAATCAGAGTGCATGTGGAGGTCTCCCTTGATATCAGAAAGTTCGACGAGACTTGGGATTTTGTTTTTCTTGGCCAGTTCCAACTCTTCTTCACCCTCACGCAGTTCGGGAGGGATGAGCGATAGGCCCAAATGAGCGTAAAAGCTTTTTTCATTTTTGACATTAATGATATTTCCTGTTTTTTGGTCCTTTATGCCGTGCTCGGACAAAGAAAGTTGTCTTTCGTGAGCGAAACTCCGCAGAAGAATATTGTGTAGTTTAGAACCGGTGTAATGCTGGAGGAGACTTCCCCATTCACCGGGATGAGAGAGCTTGATATCGATCTCGTGCCCTGATTTCAGCTTGACCCGGCTGACCGATTCACCCGTAGAAATCACTTCACCGACTTCTTTGTATTTTAGAGCTTCCCCCATGGCTTCTTTGGGCTTCCTCGTGCAAATCGCGAGGTCAATGTCACCAACGGTGGCGACCCTTCTCCTGAGACTTCCTAGGGGCTGAGCTTCGATCACGTCGGGGAGGGAAAGAAGGTAGTCGAGATACTCCTTCGAGACCGGTAGAGCTTCGGATAAAAGCATCCTCTCCTCTTTGACATAGGCCGATTCGATTGAGGTTTGAATTTTATGAATTAACTTCTCGCCAAATCCTGGCAGAGAAGAAAGTTTGCCGGAGACGATCAGCTCCTTCACTTTCTTCAGGGCGGTTTTTTCGTCATCCAGTTTGAATTTGTCGGCGATCTTGTAGGCAATCTTTGGACCGACGCCGCGAATTCCCAGCAGAGCGAACATCCCGGCAGGCACGCGCTTCATTTCGGTCTCGAAGTGTCTGACTTTGCCGGTTTTGAACCACTCCTCGAGATGCCCGGCAATATTCGGCCCCACTCCGGGGATCTCAGTCAGCTTACCTTGTTCCCAGAGATCACGAGCGGAGATGGTCAGGTTCTCGATGGCGTTGGCAGCATTCTGGTAAGCACGGGTACGGAAATGGTCGTTATCTTTGACATCAAAAACGGCGGCAACACGTCTGAGGGTTTGGGCGATTTCGGCGTTGGTGATCATTTACCACCATTGTAAACGAAGGCGCAAGACCTCTACACCAAGGATGCCGTGCGATATCCCTGCGCCTCAATCGTTTCAGAGAAACGATCGATCTTCTCAACCTCGACTTTCTGAAGATGATCAAGAATGCCATCAAGGTCTACATCGTAGTATTCACTCAACAAGGCTATCCGTTCCCGGTATCTCAGGCGCATTTTATTCACATAGGCATAGGAGCGGTCGAGCATTTTTTGCAGGTCGGAATCAAAGTCATCTCCCCAGACCTTAATCGCGTAATTTTCCAAAAGGGCAAAGGCGAAGTAGTTGCCGTCGATAGTGTCCATCATTCTGGCAATCAGTGAATAGAAGGAATCGGGAATACTGACACCGTTGTGTTCGAGAAAATCTTCGGCGACAAGAAAGTCGCGGTAGCGGGTCACGTCATCGGGCAGTAAAAGCAGTTCGATGAGAGGATTTATGGCAGATTCGGACTGCAGGTCAGAGGCAGCCAACCGGCTGACATCGCCATCGACAAGCTCGGGGACGTCATGACAGGCCAAGGTACACTGGACCTCAAATATGTCTTCCCGGGTCAGAAATTCTCCGAGCCACCTGTGGGTGTTTCTGATCAACCGGGACTTGTGGTTTAGAAGTGAATCAAAAGGTAAATAGATTTTGGGGTAATCTGAATTGGGTTTTTTCTGAAAACGGAAAAGTGAAGCCAGGGAGTCCCCGTGCGGGCCGACTAATTTACTGTAATGGACCAGTCGATCCTTGATCATGTAAGAAGAATCTTAACACCAAAAAACCCGCTTGCGCGGGTTTCCTGGAAATTAAAATTTGATTCTTAATTATTGGCGGGGGCGAAAGCCTCCACGGCCTCCACTACCTCCACCGAATCCACCTCGGCTTCCGCCGAATCCACCACCACGAGGGGCGGAGTTCTCTTCACGAGGTTTGGCCTCGTTAACGCGAAGGGGACGACCTTCCATGTCTGTCCCGTCGAGTTTGGCGATAGCTTCCTTTGCAGCATCGTCATTGTCGAATTCGACAAAGCCGAAGCCCTTGCTTCTGCCAGAGAACTTGTCCGTGATTACGGACGCACTGACGATGGTACCAAACGGGGAGAAGATCTCCTCCAATTTAGCCTGATTAACAGTATAGGGAAGATTCCCTACGTACAAACGAATAGCCATGATAGGCTCCTTTCAACGACCCAAGCACCATCTCTTGGACTTCCATCTAAATAAACGGTTAAGATGATTTAACCAGGCGTATTGGTTCTACTGGATAATCAGACAGAATCCCCGCAAGCGCAAGAGATATTATATAATAGGCAGGCACAAATAGCTAATTTGCCTGCCCGCAATCGCTGAAGCGATAGCTTCTGCAGGCGGGGGGCTGTAGTTGTGAGATGCCGTACTTTAGGTAAATTTGGGGCTGTAGCGCAGTTGGTTAGCGCGTCTCCCTGTCACGGAGAAGGCCGCGGGTTCGAGTCCCGTCAGCCCCGCATAACGGAATTTTTAGAATCCGGGATCCTGCCTGTTTTCCACCAAGTTTGACCAGTATTAAAAACCAAATGTCGATTTTTCCACAACCCTTTTATTACCTGAGCAGGCTGATGAACGTCGGCTGATTGCTCCCTATAACTTCCTCTAGCAACTGGGATATCTCCTCTTTTGTTTCGGGCCATTTCGTTTGTATATTCGGAAAACACTCTAATATCATTTTAGTATCTTCTGCCCAATGTGTAAAACCATCAAGGGCATAAGATTTATTTCTACCACTGCCCGCCAAGATGACAGGTATCTTCTCATGTCAATGTAATTTCTTATGATTTCGAATCCTCTGTAAAGTAAGAATGGGGTGATTGAATAAACGATTGGTATTTTGCCTTCCAAGGCCAAGCCCACAGCTATTGCGATTAGACTTTGTTCCGCAGCTCAAGTATTGACGAATCTATCAGAGAAATCTTTCTTTATAAAGTCAAACATACCGTAACCCAAGTCTCCGGTTATTAGCCAGATATCTTTGTTTTTCACCATTTGATGGTATAACTCATAAGCAAACCATCCTCGAACTGATTCATGTCTTGTTATTTCCATAATTTTAGGCGCTAGTCCTGTTTCTGTCTGCTTTCCCACTCTTTAGGATGCCCAGTGAAATATTCGGCCAGAGAATGAACATTGACTAATTCTTCTATGCTGATAGGGTCATACTCGGCAAGTAATCTATTCAATACCATGGGGTTTACTTGTGATGGTTTTTTTTTCTCTTTTATAAATTTTCCTTTTATTGTTTCAAACATTAATTATCACATCCTCTCTATTATTTTCAATAAATGTCTCTACAATGTAACTAGCTCTGGTGTGTACTTTCCTTTAGCGGCCATCTTTGTTCGAGGTTAACGGCTGACCTGCTTCATAACTTGGGGTTGGTTGGCTTGGTGCTTGATATGAAGCGGTTCCTTGTGAGTTTAAGTAGTTGTTCATATGCTCCCCAAGAAAACGAACCTGATTCCCCACTCTTGTGTATGGCAACTGTTCTTTTTCAACCAATCGCCAAACTGTTCTGTCAGTAACCCCAAACTTTTCTGCTACTTGCTTAACGCTATACAGATCTTCAGTTTTGAATGTCATAATTAGTATTTTAGTCTGTAACCTAACGAAGGTCAAGTTTTTGTATTGACTTTTAACGACAGGGGGTGATAAAATTAAGGTAGATCACACAAGCTGATTCTAGGAGGCACAACGAGGCCACCCAAACGGGTGGTCTTTTTGGTTACATTGAAACTGGCTACAGAAGGCCAAACCTGAAAATGATCTACAAAATCGCTGGGGCCTTAGGTGTGAATGTGAAAGATATCTTCCCATTTTAGGACAGTTCTAAATTAAGGTTTTGTTATCAGTGAAGCTAACTATTCAAAAAGAGAAGACTTCTTGTTTGTTCTTTATCTACTCCAGATTCAACTAAATAGTAGGTTCGAAGATCGTTCGGGAGTGCCCGCTGGGGTCCTATGGTTTTGGTTTTGGTATAATTCGCGGTACGTGGCTAAAAAAGACCCAGAAAAAGAACAAGTAGAGAAAATTGATTTTCGGACATCAACTTTCTGTTGCGCCTACTGCAACCGTGGAGGGGAAAAGTTTTCAGAAGTATTTTCCGGAGGAAAATGTAATGGCTGCGGAGGTCCTGCGGGAGTGGTCGTCGAGATATCCAGACCGGAAGATATCGAAGCAATAAGAAGAAGTGTTTTGCTCATTTATTGTGAAGCAGACGAGGATATTGCCCTTCGGATCATGAAGGAAATGACTGAAAGGGGGGTCGAGGTCATTGATCCCCAGGTCGTGGTCGATAACGAGCAGGCCGGTAGAAAGGCCAATGTTTTGTCCTTCCTGGTAAATACCGCGAGGTTCGCTTTGGTGATCCCGTCACCCAGACTCAGTTCTGATCCACTTGTGGCTGCGGCCGTGGAGAGCGGACTAATGAGTGGAAGAAATAACATCGCGCCCCTTTATCCTGATCCGAGTTATCAAGGCAAGGGCTCGTTGTTTTTGGATACTAGATATGGGATTGTATGGCAAGAGGGATCGGCAATGCGGGCAATGGACAAGAGTCGTTTCGTTGAGCATTTGAAGAAAGAACTCAAAACTAACTAATATCCACCATGAGCGCGCGCCCTGATGGCCAAGACAGCACCGAAACTTCTATCGCAAAACTTTCTTTGGAACCGGGAGCTTGTCAGAAAGCTGATCCGAGAGTCTTCTATTTCGCCTGGTGACCACGTCCTAGAAATCGGGGCAGGCAAGGGAATCATCACTGAGCAGTTGTTGGGTGTTTGTCAGAAAGTAACTGCCGTTGAGGCCGACCGGAAGCTATTCTCCGCCCTGAGAAGGACATTTTCTGCCAGCCTGAATTTGTCCCTGCATACCGGTGACTTTTTGGACCGTCCCCTACCGGAATCCGCGCCATTCAAGGTCTTTTCAAATATTCCTTTCTCAATCACCGGGGAAGTAGTCAAAAAATTACTCTTTTCCCAAAATCCACCCGTTGACAGCTATCTGGTCGTTCAAAAAGAAGCGGCGGAGAAATTTGTTCCAACCGACCGACAAAACTCAATGTTGGCAGTTCTCTTTTTTCCCTGGTTTGAAATAAGTATTGTTCATAAGTTCAAAAGGGAAGATTTTCAGCCAAGACCCAGGGTAGACTCGTGTTTGATTAAGGCCACAAAGAGAAAGACTCCTTTAGTTAAATTACCTTCCCAATCTCTATTTCGTGACTATGTTGTTTATTACTTCACAAGGGATAGGTCGGCCACCTCTCTTTCGCCCAATGAATGGCTATCAAGATTTGGCGCCTTCGTCGTGAATCGTGACCATCGGGTGTCCAACAAGATCGGGGGTTCGTTCGATAAGTGGCAGGCTGAGGAGCGAAAGTTAACGAAAATCCACCGTACCAGGGTGGACAAAAACTGGAAAATATTATAATATAGGCCGATGAAAACTGAGACCGTACAATTTCCGCCGGAAGTGTTTGATAACTTGGTATTTCCTGAGCTGATAAAAGCAGTGAGAGATCTGGGCTATATACCCCTCTAACTCAGGTTTGAAAGTTTGATTGCGGTACTAGCTGGAAACTATCGGTTAAGAGAGTAGAAAGTTCT
>MFAI01000029.1 GCA_001774555.1 Candidatus Collierbacteria bacterium RIFCSPLOWO2_01_FULL_50_23 | reverse complement strand
AGTTTGTCCGCTTCTTCACCGAGTTCTTTTTCGATTTCGGGACCAGAATGGGCTTTTAGGTAATCGATCAGCTCGGGGTCGTAGGGAGCGGATTCCAGACGGGAGAGAAAGGTGTGGTGCTGGTGGGGATGGAGTTTCTGGAGGATGTACTCGACCAAGCCCTGATGAACGATATCGTCGACCAGCTGCTTCATTTTGCCTTTGTGATTTTCGGGCTGATTGCTTTTTTCGATGAGAAGCAGGACATCGCCCTTATTGACCAAATGATCGTAAAAAATGATGGACATGGTTTTATTTGGTGTTGGTGTTGATAAAGGGGTGGGTGACGGGGCCGAGGGGGATTTTGTTTTCGGGATCATCTAGAAATAAGAATAGCACCAAGCCTTTGCGGGGACCGAGGTGGAGATTGAGGACTTTCATGACTTCGGGCGAACCGCCAAACTGTTTGCCGGTCCAATGAGCCGGTCCGGCATCGCCAAGGGCGGTGACGACGGCGGTACCGTTGGCCGGATTGACGACGAGAATTTTTCTATATTTGTACCAGTCGCGGAGCTTGACAAAATCCTGGTTCCAATTCGGCAAGTAGAGCGTTTGAGCGACGGAGTAATATTTTTCGCGTAGGTAGTCCTGGGTAGTGAATTCCGATCGGCTTTTTGCAAAATAACCCCAGGCACCAAGTCCGGGGGCAACACCGGCGATCTGTTCGTCATCATGATCGAGAATGGTATCTCCGGGATAACGGCGCAGGTGCTGTTCGTAGCCGATGTAGCCGACCTGGTGATTGAGCTGTTGACCTTCGTAGACGGCTTTGGCTTTCATGCCGGTGGCAGAGTAGACGGCGTCTTCAATTTTTTTGGCCTGATCCTCTTCTAGTTTGGCCGGGGAATGGGGAGTGATCGAAGGGAGCGTTCTTTGTAGTGCTTCTGCCGGAGTTTCCCCTTTCGCGACCTGTGCACTTGGGAGCTGCATCAGCTTGGGCAGGTTGGCAGAAGACAGGAGCAAGGCGCCGGTCAGGCCGGCACCGGCCAAGAGGCGACTACTTTTCCGGCGAAGATCGTAGGCAAGGAGGGAGGTGCGGGTAAAAAAATGTTTGGCTGCTTTGTGCTCGTTGAGTTTTTTCCGGAGTAGCTCACTTCGTTTCTGAAGAGCATTGATGGCGTTGCTGCCGATGGCAGGAGTATTCATACTATTCCAAGTTCTGTTTTAGGCGACTGATGACTTCTTCTTTGCCAAGGATCAACATCGACTCGGTCAGCGGCGGGGAAATGCGGCTGCCGGCGATGGCGAGACGGAGGGCCATAAAATACCCTCCCCGGTTCCAGCCTTTCGAGTTGGCGGAGTTTACCAGGTCGGCTTCGATGGCTTCCTTGTTCCAGCCGACTTTCGAAAGAATCGCCAGGGCGTCGGCGAGATATTCTTTGGTTGTACTAATCTGCTCTTGAGGTGCAGGGCGCTGCCAGAAGAACCTTGTCAGGGGTTCAAACTCGGCCAGAGTTGCGATCCGCGACTTGGCAAGGGGGATGATCTGGAGAAGCAGTGGGTCATCAGCTTTGGTCTTTAGATGTGGCCGGAGTAGTTCGAGTAACTCCCGGTCTGACTTTTGGCGCAGGTATTGACCGTTGAACCAGAGCAACTTTTGAGTATTGAAGAGCGGATTGCTTTTCTGAAAACCGTTGGCATCAAAATGTTCGACAAATTCGGACAGGGTAAACATTTCGCGGTTGTCTTTCGGGGCCCAGCCGAGGAGAATGACAAAGTTGAGGATGGCCTCGGGCAGAAAACCATTGGCGATAAACTGCTCGACCGCGACATTGCCTTTGCGTTTGCTCAGTTTGCCACCGGAGGGGTCCTGAATGTCAGTCAAGTGACCGATCTGGGGGACTTCAAAGCCAAGATATTGGTAGACGAGGAGGTGGATCGGAGTAGACGGCAGCCAGTCATGACCGCGCAGGACGTGAGTGATCTTCATGTCATGGTCATCAACGACGACGGCCAAATGATAAGTGGGAAAACCGTCGGACTTCAAAAGCATAGCGTCATCAACAACATCGGTTTTCCAGGAAGTTTTTTTCCTCAAAACAAAATCGATATAGGAAATAAATTCTCCATCCGGAACTTTCAGGCGAATGGCCGGTTTTTCGCCGGCGGCAAGTTTCTTCTCGACTTGCTCTTTTGAAAGATTGTGACAGGGGTCACGGAATTGGATTTTGCTTTTGCGGTTTTCCTTGATCTCGTCTTTGGTCAGTGGTTTACAGAAACAGTAAAAGGCGTGACCTTCGTCGAGAAGTTTTTTGGCCGCCTTTTCGTATATTCCCGAGCCAACTCGTTCCGACTGGACATAAAGCTCGTCCCAGTTTAAGCCAAAGGTTTTCAAAATGTCGTAGAGCTTGTCTTTGGCCCCGGGGACCTCCCGTTTTTGATCGGTGTCTTCGATCCTGACGATGAACTGACCCCGACCGTGTTTGGCAAGTGCATAAGCGTAAACGGCAGTCCGGAGACCACCCACATGAAGGTAGCCGGTGGGGGAGGGAGCGAAACGGGTGCGGATAGTGGCTGGGTCCATGTTATGAATAGTATACTTGAATTAATACTATGGCGAGTCTAACCGAAACCGCGAAATTAACCAGAAAAGTAATCAGATACGGCGCGGTGGCTTTTGTGGCCATCAGCATTCTTTGGTTCGTCGGAGGCGCCGCTATTAGCTATTACAGGGTCCTATATCCACCGGCACCGGCGGCGCCCACCATGGATTTTGGTTTACTGCCGGCCGTTATTTTCCCGAAGGAAAACGGCAGACCAAAAATGACCCTCGAATTGCCGACCGGAGTGATTCCGGAATTCCCCGACCGAATGAGTGTTTACTATGCACCGACCAAACGAAGTGGTTTCTTGGATGCCCAGAAAGCAATTGATACCGCCCGAAGCCTGGGGTTTACCTTTAACCCGGATATCAGAAGCGAAATAAACTATGTCTGGACGAATCAGGATCCGCTCTCCAGCCGACTCCAAATGGATATTGTTTCGGGTCATTTTGTGATGACCAGAGTCTGGCAAAATAATCCGGCCCTATTGTCTCTGACCAACTTCGCCTCTAACCGGCAGGTAGTCGACGACGTCACCAACTTTCTACGCAAAGCGGATCTCGTGCCAAATGATGTTACGGCCGGACCGCTACCAGCTTATCTCAAGGCCGTTTCGGGAAAGCTAGTGCCGACGATCTCTCTTTCGGAAGCGGACTTTGTCCAGATAGATTTCTTCCGCAACAACCTCGAGACGATCGACAAGGAAACTAAGAAAGTCGTAAGTAGTTATCCATTCTACCGCCTCGACCCGGACTTTGGTCTGATCAGAGCGATCGAGTCGGGATCCAAAGATAGCAGTGACAAAGTTGTCGAGCTTTACTACAACTACACTATTGTGAATTACACCAGAAGCGGGACCTACCCAATCAAGACCGGGGATGCGGCCTGGCAAGAGTTTAGTAGCGGCGGCGGCTTTGTCACAGATAAGAGTAAAAAAAGTGGCACTGTGGCGATACGAAGAGTTTTGCTCGGCTACTTTGATTCCCCGTCGCAAAATTACGCTATGCCGATTTATATTTTCCTGGGGGACTCTTTCGTCGGGTACCTCTCGGCGATCACAGACACGGTCCTGAAGAAGTAGTTATATTTGCATCCAGTCGAAGTTGTCATAGACCCAGTTGATCAGTTTGGCCGATTCGCCGAAACGGTCCTCGCTCCCGAGCAGAGTAACCAGGATACTTTTGCCGTCCCGGGTGACCAGGGTTACCAGGCACTCGCCCGATTCCGGGGTCCAACCGGTCTTGAGGCCCTTGACCCCATCCATACCCAAAAGTTTGTTGGTGGACTCGAGGTAGTACTTTTTGGAACCGGTGATATCAGTGATCGTGATCGTTTTGGTGGAAACAATTTTTCTGATGGTGGCGTTTCTGATCGCTGCCCGGGCGATAACAGTAAGGTCGGTGACGGTGGTGTAGTGATCGTCATTGATGAGGCCGCTAACATTGGTAAAGTGAGTTGATGTAAGTCCAAGCTCCCTGACTTTTTGATTCATTCGGGTGATAAATTGGGTGTAGCCACCGGGATAATTTTCCGCCAGGACCAGACCGGCGTCATTTCCCGAGTCGACCAGAAGTCCATAAAGCAAGTTTTCGACGGTTAGCTGATCGCCATTGACCAAATGGATGGTGGAACCGACCGCCTGACTGGCGGTCCTTGCGGTCAGCACCTGGTCGGTATCGTATGCATCGAGGGCCACTAGGGCGGTCATTAATTTGGTGGTGCTGGCGGGAAAAAGTTTGGTCCGGCCGTTTTTCTCATAGATCTTGGTGCCCGAATCGGGATCAAAAATATAAACTGAGTTGGCGGTAATTTCGGGTGCGGGAGCGGCACTGGTTTTTGGCTGGGGGACAATAATGGTGGTAGTGGTAGCGGACTTGACGGCAGGTCTTTCCTTTGCGGAAGCGACGGGGAATAGAATGAAAATCAGCGCCAGGAAAATCAGCGCAAACATATCAAAAACTTTGAATGGCGATAGCCTGACCTTCATGAATCAATTTTATCAGAGTTAGCGTATTACTCTAGGGTCGAAAGACGGACGTCGATCCGCTCCATATCGCGGGGAAACATTGTTGCCTCGCGAATATTTTTTAGTCCCAAGATGTGCATGGTAATTCTTTCCGCCCCCAGGGCAAAGCCGCCCAATCTAGGAGAGCCGTATTTGAAGGCCTGAAGATAGAGCGCAATGCCCTTTTCGGACAGACCCCATTCATGGACGTTGTTGACGATGGTCTGATAGTCACTCAGACGCTGGCCGCCGCTGGACCACTCGACGCCGCGGCAAAGTAAGTCGACGGAGTAGGCATAGGTCGGATCGGCAGGATCAGGATGGACGTAGAAGGGTTTTTTCTTGGTCAGGAAGTGGCTGACAAAGACCAGGTCGGAATCTTTTTCTTCTTTGGCCCAGGCGCAGATCTCCCGCTCGTCTTCGGGGGCCAAGTCCTTTTCAGCTCTGACATCACGACCGGTTCTTTGGAAAATAATCTCCTGGGCATCCCGCAGTTTGATCACCGGAATTTTTTCTGATATGAGAGGTATGGTGGCATTGTAGAGGGCCAGCTCTTTGGCACACCGGCTATTAACTTCGTCGAAAATAAAACGGACGACGTACTCCTCCATCTCCTGGACTTCCTCCCATGATTCTATGAAACCAAACTCAGCGTCGAGACTGGTGGACTCGGTGAGATGCCTGGTGGTGACCGATGGCTCTGCCCGGTAGATGTGGTTGACGCTAAAGACCCTTTCGAAGGCGGTGACCAAGAGTGATTTGTACAACTGTGGACTTTGGGAGAGATAGGCTTCGTGGTCGAAATACTTGACCCGGAAAACTTCGGCACCGCCTTCCGGGACTGCCGAAATAATTGAGGGGGCCTGAAATTCCAGAAAGTCTTTTGCCTGGAGGGCTTTTCTGAATGCATCAATAACAACAGCCTGAACTTTGAAGATCGCCTGGACTTTTGGATGACGAAGGGTGAGGGAACGATAGTCGAGAAGAGTAGGCAGTTCAACCTCGAGGGTTTCCTTGCCCATGTCAAAGGGAAGCTCGGCCGCTTTGGAAAACAACTCTGTTTCCTTGGCTTCGACCTCGATCGTACCAGTCTCGATGTTTGGATTGACCAATTTTTCCGGACGCTGTTTTACTATTCCGGTAATGGCAATGACATCTTCGGTATGAAAGTCTTTCGCCAATTCGGGCACGAGAACTACTTGTACCAAACCGGTTCGGTCGCGCAGGTCAATGAAAACTATCTTGCCGTGGTCGCGTCTCACGTTAACCCAGCCTTTTAGGGTGACAGTCTGACCAACCAACTGCGGTGTTTCCTTGATGAGAGTGCGTTTCATAGCTTACTGTTATTTTACATCAGATTCCGGGTGTTAAGATTAGCTTGTGGAATATAGACGCAAATTACTCCCGGACGAGAGGGCCTTGTTCCCCGTGGAACTCGCCCATATTTTTGATCTTTTTGCCCTGGCGGACAAGGAAATCTACCTGGTCGGAGGGGGAGTGCGAAACATTTTATTGACGAAACGGCCGGTCAATTGCGACCTGACTACCAACGCCACCCCGGAAGAAATCCAGGAGATAACGCGTGAGTATGACCCGTACTATGAAAATGATTTCGGGACGGTGGGGATGCGAATCGGCGAGGACCTGCCTGCCGGCAGGCAGGAGGTTTACGAGATCACCACTTACCGGTCGGAAAAAGGATACTCGGACTTTCGGCATCCGGACGAAGTTGTCTGGGGGAAAACTCTGGAGGAAGATGTCACCCGGCGAGAGTTTACGGTGAGCGCAGTGGTGATGAGCGAGAGCGAACTGATCGACCTGGTCGGAGGACTGGCTGATTTTGAAGAGGGAATAATAAAAACGGTGGGAAATCCTGAGGAAAGGTTTGGCGAGGATGCCCTCCGGATGATGAGGGCAATCCGTCTGGCGGCGACACTTTCCTTTCGAATCGAAAAAGAAACTCTGGAAGCGATCAGTGAGAAAGCTCCCCTTTTGGCCAAGATCAGCCGGGAAAGAATCCGGGACGAATTGCTAAAGATCCTTGGCAGCAACTACCCCGCCGATGGAGTGAGACTGCTGATCTCGACGGGATTAATGGAATTTATTATTCCGGAAATATTAGTTGCAAAGGGTGTCGATCAAACCGGACACCATACCCTCGACGTCCTGGACCATATGCTCGAAAGTCTGGCTGCGTGCCCCTCACGGGACCCGATCGTCCGCCTGGCGACGCTGCTTCATGACATTGGCAAACCGCAGACGAAGCGCTACCACTGCGTCAAGTGCGGTTCTTTGATAAAGGAAAGCACCATGGTCGATGGGATGCTCGCTTGTCCAAAATGCGGGACCGGTCAGACCCCTCACAGTAGTGCGACCTTCTACGGACACGAGGTGATCGGGGCGAGAATGGTGGAAAAAATCGCCGATGGCTTGCGGCTTTCGGCGAAAGATAGGGAAAGGTTAGTTACCTTGGTGCGCTGGCACATGTTTGCCTATCAGCCGGAGATGACTGATGCCTCGATCCGACGATTTATTCGGAGAGTGGGCAAGGAAAACATCAATGACATGATCATGCTGCGGATCGGCGACCGCAAGGGGGGAGGGAGCAAAACGACCAGCTGGCGCTTGATGGAATTTCAAAAAAGAATCGGCGAGCAACTTTTCGAACCGATGGAAATCAGTGATATGGTGATCAACGGTAAGGACGTGATGGAGACTCTTGCGATAAAACCGGGACAAAAAGTGGGACGGGTTCTGAAACAGCTGTTTGAAGAAGTGATCGAGGATACCAGCAAGAATAACCAGGAATATTTGCTGAAGCGGGTAAAAGAACTGGCTTAGGCCATAAAAAAACCACCCAGTAAGGGGTGGTTTCTTCTCGAACACACGAGATTAGAGGATCTGGCCGGCGAGCCACATGATCAGGACCATGGCCCACAGGTAGGCGCCGTCTTTGACGAAATAGATGACGACGCCGAGGGCGACGTAAAGCAGCGCCATCAGTGCTCCTACATAGAGTGGATTCTTCTTGGAAGCGCGGACGCGGGTGACGCCCCACATCAGCAGCACCAAGGCCCAGAGGTAGGCCGCGTTCCCGGTAACAAAGATGGTGATACCGATGGCGACCAGACCACCGAGAATGCATATTGCCATACCGAGCTTCTGCTTATTTTCGGACATCGTAGCTCTCCTTTTTGACTAGAATGTGCGAGGGTGGCTTCGAGACAGATTGGCCTCGATTGCTTTGGATTTTATCACGAAAGAGGGTCAATAATCAAATTATAGGCTACTTCCGGTGGCGGATTTCGTCCCATCGGGGAGTTAGGGTAATCGTTTCTCTGTATAAAGCGCCAGGTGATCGACGTCCCGCTTGGCGACCCTTGCGGGAAACGTCCCCCCATCATCGAGGAGAATGGTTTCGTCCACTTCATGATAGGCGGGTCCAATAAGGACCTTCTTACTCTCCAAGCCAGCTTTCTCTGCTACTGATTCTTTCCAGGCAACTAACTCTTCTTGACTGGCTCGACGATTATCGCCGTTTTTCTTGTTTGGCCTAACGGGGTAGAGAGCGATCTTCCCTTCACCGTCCTCAAGATTAAAAACCATGGGATGTCCTTCCCGTTGACCGGCGGAACCGGTAAAAACATAACCGAAAAGCCTTTCGAAATCTGGGGCGATATCTGGCCAGTGAAATAAATCGGCCTGGCTGGCCAGGAAGGGTTCTGTTTGAGGCGCCTTGCGGCGAAGTTCGTCCTCAAGACTTTGTCCTTCGTTTCTCATTTTTTCCTTCCTCTGATTTCGTCCCAAATAACTAGGAGCGGGACGGCGGTGAAGGGAGAAGAATAAGAGCCGGAAATGGTACCGATGAGAAGAGCGAGGGCAAAGTTTCTGGTAGTATCACCACCAAGGAGGACGAGGGCAAGAAGCATGAAGATGATAGTCAGGGAATTGTTCAGGGAACGGATCATTGTTTCACTCACCGCCTGATTGGCGAGATCGTAGGTCGATGCGTTGGGTAGCCTCTTTTGGAGTTCCCGGATACGGTCGTAGACAACGATAGTGTCGTGAACGGAGAAGGAAAGAACCGTCAGGGCGGCGGTGACAAAGAGGAGATCAATCTCAACGCCGGCGAAGTGGCCCAAGAGAGAAAAGATTCCCAAGAGAATCAGGCTGTCGTGGAGCATCGCCAGGATGGCGCAGACGCCAAACTTCAATTGCCTAAAGGCGTGTGTGATATGAATCAGGAGGAGGAGGGAGGCGAGAAGGATGGCATAAAAGGTCTTCTTGATCGTTTCCTGACCCATGGCCGGACCGAGCGTTTCAAAGGAGGCGATCTTGACGTTCCGATTGTCTTTTTTGAGTTTGTCGACGATCTCGTCCGCCTGTTGTTGGGTAATATCTTTCTCACGAATGACGGTTGAATCGGAAAGGGTAATGATAGAACCGCCGGTAAAGTCGATAGAAAGCTTCAACCCCCAGGTATAGAGAGAGAAAAGACCGGGAATGATGATCATCAGAGAGAAGACAAGAAAAAGGTAGCGGTACTTCATCCAGTTGATCATTGTTTAGCTCCTTTGTAGAAAAATCTTAATAAAGTGCGGGTGACGACAATGCCGGTGAAGAGGGAGATCAGAATCCCCAAAAGGAGGGTCAGAGCAAAACCGCGGACGGCGCCGGAGGTATTGAGAAATGACCAATCGAGAGGATTAAAAAGGATCAGGCCGGTAATGACCGTGGCGAGGTTGGCATCTTTGATCGAGTTCCAGGCGCGGCCGAAAGATAACTCCAAGGCGACGGGGTGACTCCTGCCGGTGCGGACCTCTTCCCGGTAACGTTCGAAAATGAGGATATTACTATCAACGGCCATACCGACGGAAAGAATGAAACCGGCAATACCGGGGAGGGTGAGGGTGACCGGAATGAGACGGTAGATGGTAGCGGTGATCAGGCCGTAAATCAGCAGTCCCAGAACAGAGATAAAGCCCATCCAGCCATAGTAAAGACACATAAAGACGATGACGATGGCAAGACCAATGCCCCCCGCCATCAGACTTTGATTGAGTGAAGCGTCGCCCAAGGTAGCGGAAATGTTTTTCTGAGAAAGAATTTCGATTGGAACCGGAAGGGCACCTGCGTTCAGCTGGGTTGCCAGAAACTTGGCTTCGTCGATGGTGAATTTGCCGGTGATGATGGCGTCGCCGGTGGTGATCTCCGACTGGACGGTGGGGGCGGACAGAATGGATTGATCCAGTAAGATTGCAATGGGTTTGCCGAGGAAAGCTTTCGTGAGTTTGGCAAATTTGTCCCGGCCCGAGTCCTTGAACTTCAGGGAAACGGCCGGTTGGCGGTCATCGGTTTCAAAGGTGACGGCGGCCGAGGAAAGGTCATTGCCGGTCAGATCGGAGGGGATGAAGTCAACAAGGGTTGGTTCGGCTGATGGCGAGGCGGGGTTGGTCTGGTAGAGCGGGGTAGCAAAGGAGAGGCTCGCTGTCTGGCCGATGAGGGAGAGCGCCTCCTGAGGTTTGTCGATGCCGGGCAGTTCGACAACCAGACGGTATTGGTCGTTGATGAGGGAGGTCTTGACGGAAGCTTCAGAAACTCCATAAAGATCAACCCGGCGGCTGATGACCGAACTAACCGAGTCGAGAGCGGTTTGACGCTGACCCTTGTCGATCCTGTCCATGTTGGCTAGGAGGGTCACCTGCATTCCTCCCTGGAGGTCGAGGCCTTTCTTGAAGTTAAGCTCCGGATCGGAGGGCCAGTTGCCGATCTTGAAGTTTACTCGTGGGCGCGGCAGGGTAAAACTGAACTCTTTGCCCATGACTTTCCGACTAAACTTAAGATCCGAAGGCAGGTTCAGGTATGAGAAGAGAACGGAAATAAAAATGATGAAATAAAGAACGCTTTGCGACTGACGCATGAGTGAATTGTAGCTATGTCTTTGGCGATAGTCGAGGGGTCAGGGTCAGCTGGCGCGGAGAGTCAAAGCGGTAGGATATTTGGGTCTGATCAAGCGAAATTTCGACGCAAACGGCGTCACCCGCCCGAAGGCCCAAGGCTTTGACGAGCCGGCTCGGCAGGGTGATGGCGAGGGAGTTCCCCGCCTTGATGATCTTTTGTTCTCTCATAGTTCGACTCCGCTCACCACAAGTTAGTTGACCATGTCCACATCATCGCCAATGAGCATGATGCGGGGCTGGGTCAGGAGGTTGGTAATAAAAGGGTCCTTTCTACTGAGGCGATAGGAAAATTCGTCCTCGGTCATGCAGGAATAGTTGACTTCGGCCTCATTTGCGGTCTCGTATTCTTTGACGATGAGGGCAACCTGGGGCATGATGACCTTGCCGATGATGACCAGGTCGACTTCGCCGGCTGTCTTTTTGCCCCCCCGGACGAACTTACTGGAGAGAAAAGCAAATTTGATAAAACCTAATTTGGAACGATTGTTGATGATCTCTTTGCCGAGAGAGGTGGTTTTGGCCACAATGGCGAGAAGCTCAGGATAAAAGGGATAGGAGTCTCGAAACTGATAATAGAGACGGTTGCCCCGGGCTTCGCTTTTTACCATCCCCTTTTCGGCAAGATGGGCCAACTCACGACGAACGGCATTAATCTCCTCTTTGGTCTTTCGCGTAAGTTCCCGGACATAATACATCTCTTTGGGGGAGCTTAGGAAAATTTTTATCAGCTTGGCGCGGACGCGGCTGACCATAAAGTCGGTTAATTTGGCCATATGAACAACTATTGTCTGCAGTATAACACGGGGTCAACGGAAATCAAGAAAAATTTACTGATAGCTGACGGAGGTATTTACCTTGGAAAGTATCTCGATCCAGATCTTGCCGGGGACAAACTGAAACTCCTTGCCCTTGCTATCTTTGAAGATAGTGCGGTCGAGACGGGTTTTCTTGCTCCAGGTGACCGGAAATGCTTGTCCCTGGCTAAATATCAGACCATTGCCGCTACCGGTGGTGCCGTAGAGCAGGTGTTTCTCGGCGTCAATAGGTCCGGTTTCGGTGGTGAAGATAACTACCACAGTGCCTGTTTTGATTTGCTCATCGGTGTTCTTGTCTTTGTGGGCTTCACCGCCGTTGTTTCGAAGGTAAACCTTGGCATTTGAGTCATAGGTCCAGGTAACGTGGTATTGGGGATAGTCTTTCCAAAAGTCGAAACCGACACTGGTAGCGGGCTTGCCGGGTCCACCGTCAGGAGTCTCGCCGAACTTCCAGGGGACAAAAAACTTGGTCCAGGGATCTTTCTTGGGATCGAGAGCAGTAAAGCCGCGTTTTTCGGCGACTTTGGTGAGGTTATTGGTAGAACAGTACATTGTGTGCTCGGTGGCGACGGTGTGGCCGATGCGGTTGTAGTCCCGCCAGCATTCTTTCACCGAAAGACCGAACTGATTGAGGTCGTTTGCGCCTTGCCAGCCATAATCTTTGATATGACCCAGGGCATTCGCTTTGTTCGGGGTGTTGGCACCACCGACGTGAACGTAAATGGGGTACTTTCCGTATTCGCTCGCCCAATCGAGGAAATAGGTACGGGCACTCCTGACTGGACCAACGATAAGGTCCTGGGCGGCGATATCACAATAATAAATGCCCATGAACCGGGTGATCGCGCCTTCGGCGACAGTTTCATAAACAATATCAGCCGAGCCGATTCCTGATTGGGGGCGCGCCTCCTGATGATTCTCAATCATGATGGCCATGGGGCGACGTTTTTCCCAGAGGCTCTTTTCAGTCGTAGTATGAGACAGGCCGTTGAGTGGACAGGTCTGATTCTTGGGTTCTCCCGGGTCGATCACAACCAACGGCTTTCCGGCGGTGGGGACGGTACTGACCTCAGGTGAAAGTAGAGCTGATTCGTCGGTACTTTTTGGAAGAAAGGCGTAGCCCGCACCAACTCCAACCAGATAAGTAACAACCAGAGAGATGATGAAGGAGAGTTTTTTGTTCATTTACTTGAGGCTGTCCTTGATTACCGCCTGTTCTTCTTTGCTTAATACCTGATCGGGGCAGTGACCGTTTTCGATCTGTTTGGCATAGACCCGAGTGTTTTCCCGACTATGCAATGAGCTTACCACAACACCAGTCCCATTTTCATCTAGCAAACTCAGGATGAAGCTTTGATCGCCGCCGGTGTCAGTAAAAGGATTGAAACGTCTGAATCCAAGACGCTGGAAATGCAACATACTTGCTTTTTTTTCATCCAGAAATTCTTTTCTTAGATTTTCGATCGCTTCGTGATTTTGGCCAGTTTTGGAGATGAAGTTATTAAGGGCACTGATGAGATCTTTTTGAGCGACTCCCTTGGTTAGAGCCTGGTAGTGGACCATGATGCGAACAAGCAGGGTGGTAACAAGAAGAAGCCAGATGGATAATAATCCGAGGATAATATAGAGCGCTGTTGAACCTGGCATAACATACCGATTGTATCAAAAATGACTTAGAATATATCCATGGCAAAAAAAAGAACGCGGGCACAAAAAATCAAGGCTAGTGGCTTCAAAGTCACTTTTGGAGCGATAAATAGCCCCAAAGTTCACGTCAAGGTTAAGACCGAAAAGCAAAATGGGCTCAATTATTTCCGGTCCGACTTGACAAAGGTACTGCTTCTGACTATGCTTGCTCTAGCTTCAGAAGTCGTGCTTTGGTTAATCTTGAAGCATTGACCTGAGGAATGAAAGGGGGTGAGTTCGTTATGACAATGTACTGCGTAAAATGTAGGGCGAAGAGAGACGTCACCAAATTTGAGACCCTCACCATGAAGAATGGTAAGCCCGCCGCTCGTGCGATTTGTCCCGTCTGTGGAACTAAGATGTTCAAAATTGGTGCAGCTTAGTACCTATTTCAAAAAACCCGAAGACAGGTTCGCCTCAACTCGGGTTTTTTGTTGGCTTACTTAAGGTCTTTCTTGAAGCGCTTGTACCAATCTTCGAGAGCCATCTTGATCAGATCCTTGGAGCCCAGGCCAAGAGCGAGACCTAGGGCGAGGGCAAGCATCCCGACGAAGCCAATAAACAGAGTGTCGATCAGATTCTTGGCAATCCCCAGCTGAGAGATAGCCGCAAGGACGGTGAAGACGACTACTAGGTAACTGGTGAACTTCGCCATCAAGCGGGAAAGCTTGATATCGATCCCCCCGAGAGAACCTTTGACCACTTTTTCCAAGAAACCGGCGAGGACCACACCGGCCCCAAAAATAATGACCGAGGCGAAGATATTCGGTAGGTAGCTTAGCAAACCATTGAGGACTTCGGTGACGGTGTGAAGACCAAGAATGTTGATGCCGGCGACGAAAAAGATAAGGATGGTCAGATAGCGGACCAGCTCACCTACAACCATTTCGATTTTTTGGGTAATTTCGGCGTTTTCCAAAAAGTGTTTCAGGCCAGTTTTGGCCAAAACATCAGAAAGTTTTAAAAGGTTTAGGATCTTGATGACAATGGCCTTGAGCCAATTGGCCAGGACCAGACCGACTACAAAAACAACCACGGCGGCAAGAAGCGTGGGGATGTAAGAAACGAGGCTGATAAGAATCGAGTAGGCGGCGCCGGAAAGTGAATTGGAAACACCTTGCAGAAAATTATTGGTCATATGGGTTTATCGTAGCCATCCGCCAATAGCTTGTCAAGGGAGGTGGAAAAAACAGCCTAAAAGTGGTAAAATAGAGGGGTTAACAGAAGGCCCGGGAAGATGCTCGCCTCAGGCGAGAGGAAAGTCCGGACAACTAAAGGACAGGGTGACCCCCGAAAGGAGGTTCTCCCCCGAGTAATCGAGGGGGCGCGATAGGACCACAGAGACGAGTAATGTGAAACGGTCGCCTCGGCGACATCCTCCCCAGGTAACTGGGGCAGGAGCGGCAACCCGCCCCGTTGCAACTTCCGAACTAGTCGTCATAGGTGTCTTTTCCAAGTCCCGCAAGGGCACGACTAAAAGTTTGAAGGCATAGACAGATATCTTCTTAAACAGAATCCGGCTTATGAGGCCTGGCTGTTAACACTAGAGGGAAAGGACTTCTTCTTTGATCTCTTCCGCTATCCCCTCTTTGTTCTGGCGATGAAGGTGGGAGTAAATCACTCGGATTGAAAGGACCAGGGGTAGGGCAAGAATAGCCAAGAGCGGGCCACCGAGGCGGAAACCGATCGAGAGCACGATGATGGTAACGACGGGATGAAGGCCGACGGCTTTCTGCATCACTTTGGGGACAAAAATGTTATTTTCGAGCTGCTGTACCAGAATTGCGAGACCGGTGACCAAAAGGGCGTGGGTCGGTGACATCGAGAGTGCGACCAAGATGGCCGGAACAGCGGCGACGGTGGGGCCAACGTTCGGGAGGATCTCCAAAAACCCAGCAATCACCGCCAAAGGGATGGCTGAAGGCAGACCGATCAAAACAAAACCGATATAATTCAGCGAACCAACCAAAATCATCAGAAACAACTCTCCCCTAACCCAACTGCCCAGGCGAATCTCAACCTCGTCGATAGTTTTGAAATAGGTTTCACCGTTTTTTTCTCCGAACAAAGAGATAAGATTTTTCTTTAGATTGGTATGATCCAGGATCATGTAGTAACTGATAACGATAAGGGTGAAAAAGGTCAGGAGACTACTAAAAGTCCCCAGGGCCAGCTTGACTACGTTTTCCGGGGCTGAGGTTAGCTGCGGGGTCAAGAAAGAGGAGATATCGATATTGTATGGGGCCAATCTTTCGACCAGTGGAGGCAACTGTTGCAAAAATGTCACAGTTTGAGAGATGAGCGGGCTGATGAGTGAGACAGCCAAAGTGACGAGACCGGAGAAAAGCAACAGAAGGATCAAAAACGCAGAGAGAGAACGGGGGACCATTCTTTTTTCAAGGAAGTTAACCAGGGGTTTGATGGCGACGGTAAGTAGAAAAGAGACAAAAAGTAAGATAAGGATTCCAAAGATATGCTGGAAAAAGACCAGGCCCAATAAGACACTAACTCCGAGGAGGTAGCTTTTTAACGAAATATCGACGGTAACTTTTTTGGTACTCATAACAACTCGTCCAGTTTTATTTTACCAAGACTGCTTTGATCATACCAAATTATTGTTTTTTGTTTTTTGAACCAAGTGATCTGCCTCTTGGCATAGTTTGCCTCATCGGTGACCCAAAGCTCTTGCAATTGCTCCCTGGTGATCTCACCGGCAAGAAACTTTAGTATTGGTTTTACCCCCAGCGTGGTATAGATCGGCAAAGACTGATCTGGATAGACAGCGAGGAGTGTTGCTACCTCGGAGACCGCTTTCGCGAGACGATTCTTCACTCGACTACCGATCTTGACTATTATTTCGGGAAGAGGGAGTTTTATGCCTACCCAAACGAAATTAAGCTGAGGGAGGGGTGGGGCTGGCTTGGGTTGCGTGGAGGTTTGCGCGACTTCGATGGCGCGGATAAGTCGCCTTGGGTTGCTGGCATCCGATTGGTTGAGAGCGACAAACCTTTGCGGATTTGTTTCCCAGAGTTTCTCGGCCAGTTCTTCTTTCGATAGCGAGGAAAGTTGCGCCCGGAGATTTTCATCAGGAATAGTGGGGGCCAAGGAATCCGGCTCTGTCAAAGCTTTGAGGAAAAAGCCGGTACCGCCGACGATAAATACAGTTCTGTCCTCTGCCTGTTCCTGCCTGACTACTCTACCGGTCAGGTCCGAAAAATCAGCGGCGTTATAGGTTTCGTCAGGGAATAGAAGCTCAAAGCCCCAGAGCCTGATGTTGTCTTTTTCGTAGACCACCACCGGCCGGTCCTTGAAGCGCGGGGTGGAATCTTTCCTGATAAAAGCGGCGGGGATGTCTCTTCCCGTGACGGTATCCAAACCACGATAAACCTGACGAGAGTCGGCGGAAATGATCGAGGACTTTCTCTCTCCCGCCAGACGAAAGGCGAGGGCGGTCTTGCCGCTACTGGTTGGACCGCAAATGATGATGACCTTTTGCTTTTCCATTAGCGAATGATGGGGCGAGATTCCAGATTGGGGCGATTGATCAGATCTTCCAGAATCTGCCAACGTTCCTTCTTGATTTTCGCCGGGATATTATCTTCATAAATTCGGTAGGCAGCGGTACCGGGGCGGGGTGAGTACTGGGCGGAAAAAGCGACGGCGAAGCCAACTTCTTTGGCCAAAGCGACGGTTTCTTCGAAATCGGTCTCAGTTTCCCCGGGGAAACCGACAATAATATCGGTGCCTATCCGGACGTCTTTGACCTTGGCTTTAATTCGATTAATTAAAGAGAGGTAGTCCGCGTGGGTATATCCCCGGTTCATCAGCGAGAGAATTCGGTCGCTCCCCGATTGAACCGGCAGATGAACAAAGCGGTCGATTTTTTGATTGGTGGCGATTTCGTCGATGAGCTCCTCCCAGAAGTCCCAGGGGTTGCTGGTCATGAAATGAATCTTCTTAATTCCGTCGATAGCGCTGATTTGCCTGATCAGAGTCACGAAGGGTGGAATTCCGTCGGGGGGGAAGTAGGCCGATTGGTTACTGGGGATATCGGAAAGAGCAAAACCCTCACGGCTCATCAGGAGTTTGCGGTAGCCAATACCGGCTTTTTCCAAGCCATAGGAATTGACGTTTTGGCCCAAGAGAGTGATTTCATCGTAGCCTTCGGCTGCGAGCTGTTTCACCTCAGCGACAACATCAACCATAGGACGACTGCGCTCGCGGCCGCGGGCGTAAGGGACAATGCAAAAAGTACAGAAGGAATTACAGCCGGAAGAGATGGGAACCCAAGCGTGTTTTTTGTCTTTACGAATTGCGGGGGAGTTGAATCCGACCTCAGCGATAGGAAGGACTTCGTCAACCAGGGGTAGGTCCTGCCTTAGTTTTTGGGCGCCGTGGTGGATCATACAGCCGGTGAGGATTATCTTTGGTCTGGTTGCGGATTGCGTCTGGGGAAAGTACTTTTGGATATTAAGAAGGAAGCCCTTGACCCGATCTTCGGCCCTTTCTCTGACGGAGCAGGTATTGATGACAATTTCGTCAGCCTCTTTCCAGGAATCGGTTTCCTGGTAGCCTCTGGCCTGGTAGTCGCCGGCGATCCTTTCCGAATCGGACTTGTTCGCCTGACAACCAAAGGTCTTAATAAAGTACTTCATGTTTACCAAACCTTCTTTTTGAGAGGTTTGCCAACACGGAAATTAATTACCTTGTGCCCCTTGATGGTCTGGCGGGCTTTTTCGTTCCCGAATGGAACAACCTGTTTGTCAGCAACTTTGGCAACATAAAAAGTACCGAAACCGGAAATCACGACTTTATCGCCCTTGTTTAATGCGGCAATAACTTCGTTGAAAAATGTCTCGATCGCTTCTTTGGCGGCCTTCTTGGTTAGATGGGCTTTCTTGGCAACGGTATTAATAGCGTCTTGTTTGGTCATAATCTGTGAGTCACCTCCTCTAAATTGTTTAGGTTGATAATGAAATCGATTGATACTACCACCAGAGTTTACACTTTGGCAATAGGATTGTCGTTATTTGGCAACATCAGACGCTCGAGTTTCCCTGATGACGGTGACTTTGACGGTGCCCGGATAGGTCAGACTGTTTTGGATCTCGTCCTTGATGGTGCTGGCGAGAATCGGCAACTGCTCATCGGGAACTTTTTCGGGGGTGACGACGACACGGAGCTCGCGACCGGCTTGGATGGCAAATGATTCCTGAACGCCTTCCTTGCTGTTGGCAATCTCTTCCAGACGGTTGAGGCGTTTGATGTAGTCCTCAACGTTTTCGTGGCGGGCGCCCGGCCGGCTGCCGGAAATGGCGTCAGCGACATAGACAAGAACGGATTCCTTGCTGCTAAACTCACGGTCTTCGTGATGTTGTTCGACGGCGTCAACGACGGCCTCGGGAAGATTGAACTTCTTTAGGAACTTGACACCGAGTTCGACGTGACTGCCCTCGATATCATCAATCACCTTGCCAATATCATGGAGAAGGCAGCCGAGTCTGACAGTATCGACGTTGGCCTTGACTTCCTGGGCCAGTCGAATGCCAATCTGAGTTTCCTCGAGGGTGTGGGCGATCATGTTTTGACCATAGGAGGAGCGGAATTTGAATTTACCCAACATGGCAATGATCTCACGGGGGAGATTGTAAACACCGACGGCGTGGCAAAGTTTTTCGCCCTCCTGGAACATAATCCGTTCAACATCCTGCCTGGCGCGGTCGAGATATTCCTCGATTCTCGCCGGCTGGATACGACCGTCTTTGATCAGACGGGTCAGGGCGACACGGGCAATTTCCCGACGAACGGAGTTGAAGCTACTTAGGCGGACCTCGCCCGGAGTTTCATCCATGCTGATGTCAACGCCGGAAACCTTTTCAAAAACGCGGATGTTGCGGCCGTCTTTGCCAATGATCCGGCCCTTGGTTTCCTCATCCGGAATGGCGACTGTGGAAACGGTGAACTCGGCAACGTAATCGGTAGCCCCGGCACGCATGGCATCGACGAGAATTTCTTTGGCGAGCTCGTCGCTTTCGGACTTGGCCTTCTCTTCGGCTTCTTTGATGGTCTTCGCGATTTGACCGGCAGACTTCTTCTGAACTTCTTTGATGAGAATCTCACGCGCTTCATCTGTGGTAAGGGAGGCGATCTTTTCAAGTTTTTTGACGAGATCCTCCTGTTTGCTGACAAGATCGGCTCTCATTTTTTCAGCCTTTTTCGTCTCTTCGTCAAGTCCGATGCGGGCACGGTTCAATTGTTCGTCCTGGCGGATAAGTTCCTGCTGTTTCTGGGTTTGCAGCCTTGCTTGAGCCTCGATTTCCTCAAGGCGGGTTTTGGCATCCTTGACCGACTGGTCTTTGATCCGGATAGCCTCGTCCTTCGCCTCGAGAATGATTTCTCTGGCCTGAGACTGGATCACCGCCAGATCCGGACCGGCGACCGACTTGACCTCTGGGGGAGCGACCGGCTTTGGTTTGCCTGTGGTAGGTTTACTAGTGAGTAAGCCGGGTTTAAAAATTGAGAGTAATGACATACGATTGATCACAAATATTAATGTGACCAATTACAACAAAGCATCCCGATGAGGGCTTTAGGAAAGAGTCTTTCTTGCTGGCAAAAGGTAGGGGTTCATTGCTTAAACTTAATGTTGCCTTGCTTTGTGATTGGTCGAGCTTATTTTACTCCCCCGACCGGCTTTGGTCAAATGCTTCCGCGACTAGATCGGCGCTAAAGCCGCGGCCGATCAGGCGCCTGAAAATCTTCGCCTTTGTTTTCAAGTCGACAAAGCCAACGTAGCTTTTTCTATTCAGGTACTTTGCCAGGACCTCGAGCTGATCTGACCTTCCCGCGAATTGTCTCAAGGCGTTCTCGATCTCACTTTTGACGAGGCCGAGGTGGAGGAGTCTGGCCTTGATCCAGTATGGTCCTTTGACTTTTTCCCAAAGACGGCTGTGGATATAACTTTCTAATAATTTTGGGTCGTTGATAAAACCCGAGTTCTCTAAGGAAATGACAATTTGATTAATTAAAGTGAAGGGATCACCGATACTTATTTCTTTTGCCTTTTTGCCAAGGTGGTTGATCACCTCACTCTTGAAGCGGGGACGGTAGGAAAGATAGCGAATGGCCGTACTTTCGAGTGCTTCCTTTTGTTCTTCCTTCGTCAAATCACTCTGCTTTGGCAACGGCATGGACAGGACCTCTTTCGATAATCGCCTCTTTGATTTCGTCAAAAAGTTCTTGTTTCTGACCGAGAAGTTTCCTCGCCGCCTCACGACCTTGGGCGAGGAGCTTACCCTTGTACTTTAGGAAAGCACCGGCCTTGTCGATGACTCCGGAATTGATGGCGACGTCCAAGAGATCACCGGTGACAGAGATACCACCATCATTTAAAATGTCGAATTCGGTAACCTTGAAGGGGGGGGCAACTTTGTTCTTGACGATCTTGGCCCGGTGGCGACTGCCGATGATTTCTTCTCCCTCCTGAATGTTGCCGATCTTACGCATATCAATACGGACAGAGGCATAGAACTTGAGGGCGCGGCCGCCGGTAGTCACCTCGGGGTTACCGAACATGACGCCGATCTTTTCGCGAAGCTGGTTGGTAAAGATGACAACACATTTGCTTTTGCTGATGGCGCCGGTCATCTTACGCAGGGCCTGACTCATCAGACGCGCCTGAAGACCCATGACGGAGTCCCCCATTTCGCCTTCGATCTCGGATTTCGGGACGAGAGCGGCAACAGAATCGATGACAATAACATCAACTCCGCCGGAGCGGATCAGGGTCTCGGCAATTTCCAGGGCCTGCTCGCCATTGTCCGGCTGAGAGAGTAAGAGTTCCTCAAGCGCGACGCCGATACCTTGAGCGCGTTTGGGATCGAGGGCGTGTTCGGCGTCGATGAAGGCGGCAGTACCACCTTCTTTTTGGGCTTCGGCGATAACGTGGAGAGCGAGCGTGGTTTTGCCGGAGGCTTCGGGTCCATAGATCTCAGTGACACGGCCGCGGGGAAAACCGCCAACCCCAAGAGCCATGTCCAAACTGATCGAGCCGGTAGGAATGACGGATATCTTCTTGTTTATCTGTTCATCTCCCAATTTCATGATCGAGCCGGCGCCAAATTGTTTCTCGATCTGGGCCATAGCGATCTTGATGGCGGTGAGACGCTGATCGCGGTCACTATGTTTGGCAACGGTTTTCTCGGCTTTGGCTTTTTTTGGCATGTGTTTTTGTTTAATTAAGCAACAGTTTTAGATTAAACCT
>MFAI01000028.1:8368-21959 GCA_001774555.1 Candidatus Collierbacteria bacterium RIFCSPLOWO2_01_FULL_50_23 | reverse complement strand
TTTAGGTACTCAAGATCCAGCTCGTCACCATCATAATAATGACTCAGGTAGAGTTCCTGCCTTCCCTGATAGTCGCCGTCCTTGACCACAATATAAGGAAACCCGCAATTTGTTAAAGACGCTACCAACTGGCTGCCTATTTGTTCCCACCCTTTTTCTACGACCACATAATCGATCCTGCCATCATCTTCCTGTTTTTCATATATGTACATGTTCATCCTGGCCGCCGCGTTGCCGTCGAAGTAATTACGGATCATCGCTTGGTCATCACAGAACTCTCTCAATCGAAACACCTCTTTCAGTCCCGGGCTTTCTTGGTATGGTCCGGTATATCTCGGATATACCGGGTATTGGTTATTCTCTAGCCAACGATTTTCCTCCTCACTCAACATTCCGTTATGATATTCTTCCAAGTAATCAAGCATATTCAGGCCAAAGTGGTAAGGATTAAGCCCCGTTTTTCGGGGTGCGACCACTCCCGCATGCAGACGCCACCACTCCACGTCCTCTCCTTGCGGCAGATAACCTCTCCCCGCCATTTCTCTCATGATCCTTTTATGCCAAAAGGAGGCCCAGCCCTCATTTATGATCTTTGTCCGTCTCTGGGGCCAAAAATAGAGGGATTCTTCCCGGACGATGTCGATGATGTCTTTTTGCCAATCGGTCAGGTCTGGCGAAAAATCCCTGATAAAGCCCAAGATGTCTTTTTCGGGATGAAGGGGAATCGGTACCTGCGTTTCCAACGGTTCCTCTCTTGGTCTTTCACTCGGCGCCAAAAGGTCCTCAAACTCGTCCCGCGGCCGCCTGTCCTGGAGCTGTTCGTGTCTGAACTGCTCCCGCCACAGCCGCATTTGCTCACTTCTGGACAATCGCACCGCACTCCGCGGGTCGGGGTCAATATGTTCGGCGATCGAAAGCGCCGCATCTAGGGTCGCCTCGACCTCATTTTCTCCCTCACGTTGTTCGTAGCCGGCGATTCGGCTCGCTCTCAAGGCCTCCATGTCCGGCATATCCCGTCTGGTCGGGGCAAACGAACTATTGTTCTTGAAAAAATCCGTATGTCCCAAGACATGGGCCATCACCATCATATTTAGGATCGGGGGGTTTGTCTCCAGGAGATAGGCAATGGATGGATCGCTATTGATGACCATCTCATAAACCCTTGATAAACCATAATCATATTCTGTCTTCATCTGGCGATAAGCCCGTCCGCGCGTCCAGTGAGAAAAGGCGCACGGTATCCCGTATGCGCCCATCTCATGCATAATATAAGCCGGTACCATCTCAAAGCGGGTCAAAAAAGGGTCCAGTCCAAACTCGCCTGCGATTTCCCATACCCGCCCCAAGGCTGTTTCTAGTTCGGCAAACTCTCTTTTCGAATCGATCTCCACCCTTTTCATTTTGTAGTATACTCCTTGTCTTTATCAAAAACGGTTTGGAGCGCCTCCCAAATTTCCTCTTTCGATTGGATAGTGACACTACTGAATCTATCGTCAGTGATTGAGCTCCGATAGGCCCGCAAGAGGTCACTATTCGCCTTGGCGATCTGGACAAAGGCGTATTGGTTTACTCCCAGATCCAACATCGCTTGAACGAGATCGACACACTTGGCGTCTTCATCTGTGCCATAGTTGTCTCCATCGGAAAAATGCAAAGGATAGACGTTATAATCTTCCGTTGGGAATTCGGTGACGATACAATCATGCGCCATTTGATTCGCCGATGAGCACTCGGTTCCTCCGGATGACTTCCGACCGAAAAATTCTTCTTCCGTCACTCGATATGCTTCGGTATCGTGAACGATAAAAACTAATTCCACATGCGGAAACTTCGATCTCAAAAATAACACCGTCCACCAGCAAAAACTTCGGACAATATAATTCTCAAAATCTCCCATCGACCCGGAAATATCTCTCATCATGATCAAGACGGCCGCTTCCGATTCCCGTTCCTTGATATTCCAGGTTCTGACTCGGTAATCATCTTGTTCGATACCATCGATCACCGCCCCACGTCCCTGTAACGCGTTTCGTTTCATGTTTTCCTCGATCGTCCGCCGCAAATCGAGATTGGTCGGTGTTCGTTTTTTCCGAACATCGTCGAAAGTGACTTCATCGGACTCCACCACCTTTATTGCCTTCGGTCTCAGATCAGGCAGTCCTAAATCCTCAAAAACCAGCTGCCGAAGCTCCTCGATCGTTAACTCCGCCTCCAAGATCTCCTCCCCCGGTGCATTCCCGGCCCCCTGGCCCGACCCCGGACCTTCGACTGGCCGGCTGCCAATTACGTCTCCTTCTTCCTCGCTCCCGTCCCCGGATCCGACACCTTCGTTGCCTCGTGACCTGATGATATGCGGCAACTCAATTGCCCGCAGAGGTACTCTGATTGTTTTTTTTGTCGTCGGATCAGTCGAAATGATTGTTCCATCGCTGATGATGCCGGGCAAGTTGCCCTTGATCGCTTCTTTGACCTTTCGGTTCATCCGTTCTTCATCAGCCTGGCCCTTCCGGTGCAATGACCAGTCCTGTTGCGAAATGTAGCACCTCTCTGATTCGAGCCGAGGCATAGATGTGGACTACCGATTCAATAATGTCCCCACGTATTTGATCAGTTCGTTGGCGCAGTGTGAACAGTACCCCTTTTCCACCAGGGAAGCGACTACTGTCGCCAAACGCTCTTGTTGTTCTTTGTTCGGTGTCCTCGTGCTCGTCGTCAGTTTCACAAAATCCTTTGTGTCCGCAAACAGCTTCGATTCGATTGCCCGTTTGAGCGCCGGGTGCATCTGATAGTCGAACTTTTGGTCGTGTCTGGCCGCAGAGGCAATTCTCATCAATACCTCCCGCCGGAACTCGGCTTTTCCGGAGTCCTGAACCGAGATCTGTTCTTCAATGCCCCTCATCATTTTTTCGTCCGGGTCAACGTCCTCTCCTGTTACCGGGTCCCTCAGTTTTCGCTTGTTGCAAAATGCGTCAACCTGATCCAAATAGTTCTCAAAAAGCGTCCGGGCCGAGTCCTCAAAGGCAAAGACGAACGCCGCTTGAACCTCTCGCCTGGCTATCTCGTCATATTCCTTCCTCACCTCGGCGATCAGGTTTATGACGGCTTCTTTCTTCGCGGTCGGTAAGTCGCGGGTATCCATGTGGTAGTCCAGACCGTCTTTTAGTGCCCGCAGAGCGTCGATCGGTGTCAAACACGGTCTGTCTTCCTTGCGGCCCCGTATCAAGGCCATTGACAGCGTGTCGGTCACATATCTGGGTGACACCCCGGCCATCCCCTCCCGCGGGAACTCTTTATGTAGTTCTTCCGCTTCTCTTGCCGATGTTCCTTCTACGTACTGACCGTCATAAAGTCGGAGTTTTTTCATATTACTGATACCTCGTTTTGACGACTCCAATCTCGACATGACGGCAAACATCGCCGCCGTCTCGAGTGCCCGTGGACTGACAATATGCCCCTCCGCCCCCTTCTTCTTCAACAATTTCTCATAGATCTTGCCCTCGTCGGACATCCTCAAGTTATAGGGGACCGGTATCACCAGCATCCTTCCCTTGAGAGCTTCGTTCTTCGCGTTCGCGGCGAATGATTCATACTCCGCCAAATTCGTGTGCGAGAGCACCACTTCGTCCGCCGGAATATTGGCGAAACCCGCCACCTTGATGACCCTCTCTTGTGCCAGTCCGAGCAAGATATATAGGAACCTTTCGTCAACCTTAAGGATCTCCACAAACTCCATCACTCCTCTGTTGGCGATCTCCAGCTCACCGTTGAAACAAAAGGCACGTGGGTCGGCGCGGGTTCCGTACTTTCCCAGCTTGGATAGGTCCACTTCTCCTGTCAGTTCACTCACCTCCTGTGACTTTGGGTCGGACGGAGCGAAAGTCCCCACCCCGACGCGATCCCGCTCCGAGAAGAAGACACGGCGAACGGAGATATTCATAACTGCCTCAACGTTTCCGTTTCCATAACGTTGCACGCAGTCCGGGCACAGATCACCTTCAATCTGAACACCATATTCCTGGCCAAATTGCTCGCGCAGCTCCGGCGGGACCAGATGAAGCGGATCCTCCCTCATTGGACAGGTCGAGATCGCGTAAACACCTCCCTCATCCGTCTTTGTATGCCGCTCTATACCTCGTTTAAGCGCCGCTATCATGGTCGACTTCCCCGAACCTGGGGGTCCCAGGAATAGAATAATTCGGTTTCTGGTTGATTGTCCCTCCGCTGCCGATTGTAATACCTCGCTCCATAGTTCGACCGCCCGGTCAGATCCAAACAACGGATCGTCAGCCGTTTCGAAAAAATCCGGCGCCGCACACGCTCGCCGTAATAACTCATGAGCACCGCAGGCCAACGACGGGTCTGCCGTTATCTTTTCCAGATACTCGCCGAAGGGTCCCTCCCAATTTAATCTATTTCTTTCCTCCACCAGTCTAGCTAAATTTTCGAGCGCCGCCCCTTTTCTTTTTTCCTTTTTTTCTACCACTTTTTTCTATAATTAATGTTAATGAGATATCCAGCCAGTACTAACTAGTAAATCATAATACTCCGACAACGTATGTCAACTATCTCAAAAACACTCAAACTAAACCAATATAACCTAAAGCTCTGGGTTTAGGCGAAAAATCTTCCCTACGTTACCTTAACCCCAGTCTGGTGGAAACCAGGCAAAATAAGCGGGCGGAAAATAATCGCCATTATTAATGGTATAGCCAACACAATCTCGAACGGTTTTTCCATTCTTCGGCCCGAATCTCCAAACTCCGTCAACTGCATTCGGCCAAAAAATTCCACTTTTATCAATCTTCCCATCTCCCGGTGCCACCACCGCAATCGGCGACAGGCCGCTGCTTCTTTTGTTTCTCGGGATAACGGTGACAAAATATCCGGCGTTAGCGAGCGCTTGGGCTTCCTCACTACTTGCCACCGGGCGCCAACCCAAAAGCGTTGCTCCGGGATCCACGGCCAACCAGTCATAAAAGATTGAGGCAGTAATTAATTGTTTGCGCATTGTCATCCAGCGAGGAATGGGGGCCGCGATCGGATAGCCCTTAAAACGGTAAGCCTGGGCCCAGTCTTTGACGGCAACTATGCCCTTCCCCTTTTCATACCTGCGATTTCTCTTATCAGCAATATTATTCCAAGAAAGTATCCTGAGTAGCTCTTTTTGACTCATTCTGTTCATCGGGGAAGGTAGATCACCCTCTGCAATGGGTAATAAAGTGTCAGATCTTTCCCAATAAACGCTATCCGTTCCAATATGCGTCCCCGGCCGGGCAACCCCACCCGGAAACATGGCTTCCTGAAACATTGCATTAGGCGTCCCGCTGCTCCCCGAATAAGAACTCATGATCGTTTCCATCATCGAAGTGACCTCGACAGCCGACGAAGAATCAAACGGAATAAATGAGGGAATCGGCTCACCAACAATTGGGGCGCCGGTTTTGTCAAAATAAACCGATCGGGCATTCCACATGATGTAATCTTTGGCTCCAATAACTCTTTGGACAATCGTTTCTCGGTTGGCCGTAGGCCGCTGGTAACCCACTCGCGTCCCACTGGGCAAACCTTCTATTTCAGCCACTACGGTTGGTTTGTAAATACCGGCGCGTTTTTTGTCGGGCTGTGTGTCCCTCGCTTCCATATGCAGCCTCAGAACCACTGACCGCGGTAGATTGGGGTTTAGCATTAAAGGCAGGTGTCCCCGGTCAACCGTCGGCGAAACACCGATACCCAAACCATTGTAGGCGTAATCATAATAAGCCGGATTGTGAGCATAGTTATGGGGCTGAATGCTGGTCGGCCGGGCGATAAAAAAGGGTATCCAAACTCCATTCACCTCGATCACTATCCCAAGCACCTCCCCGAATGTCGTCGCCATGTTGCAGATGCCATTAAGAAAATTTATATAGCCATCACCCTGCCTGCCCTTGTCGCCATACTCATTCGGGGTCAGCGCGTCAAACGGATCAATCTCCTCCGTCAAAGCAAACTCATCCCCAGGACGAAGGACAAGTGTCCCCAATTCATGGATCGCCTCTGACGAGTTCCATTCTAGCTGAGTCACGTTCCTGGGAAGAATGATCGCCTTCGGACTCTTCGGGCCAATATCCACATCATAATTAAAGGTCGTCCACTTTTCGATAAATAGGCTGGCGGAAACCCTAACCCGACCCCGGTCGGGCCACAATATATAAACATTGCCGTCCCAAAAATACGTCAGATCTAGGTCCGCGCCGTCCCCAAGAGGACCCATTTCCCCCGGTTCATTATCATCAACACCAAGAAGCAGGCGTGGATCGCCTGGCCGAGGCAACACTGCGCCAGCCCCAAGCGCTCCACAAAGTTTGAAAAATTCTCTTCGATTCATATTTTTTAGATTATGTCTCTAATTACCGCAAACGGATCGAACCAGGTCACCACCAAAGTATGCCTGGGATCCCTCGGGGTGACGTCCCAAGATCCATCCGCCCTTTTTTTATAAAACTTGGTCAACTGGGAAAACGCCCGCTCGGCGCTGGCGCTTCGCATTCCGGCGGCCATTTCCGCAAACTGGGGTTCGCCATCAACATGATAGCCTACCAGTGCCGCTACATGATAGTAAGTGTCATAACCATTATGACCCAAGGCGACCGTTAGATAAATCACATTCCCCGGAGCAAGCCGGTCATAAAGCCGTCTCTCAAGGAAGTCGATCAAGGGGGCATCGTGGACATAGGTGGGACAGTTCCGTCTTAGCCAGTTTACCTGAGACACCGTCCCGCTCCACGGAAAGGGATCGGCAAACTCAGCCGACTGACCGTTTCTATCACTAATGGGGAAACCAAATTCTCCCAAATATGCAGAGATAAAAGTAGAGCAGGTCCGGAATTCATCCCAAGAATATTCACCGGGCATGGAACGTACCGCAGTCTGGGCCGCTTCCAAAGCAACAACCGTCCGGTCGTCCAAGATAAGTCCCGATTCCGAGACTTCCAATCTATCAGGTGTGGTGAGTGGGGGCTCGCTCGTTTCGACTTCATTCAGGCGTTTTGGCGCGGGCGTGGCCGAAGGTATCACCCTCTCAACTATAGGCGCAGGTGTCGGGGTACTTCTGGCCTTAACACGGTTGGCTGTCAAACCGGTCTTCCCCCCATTTATCAACAAACTTTTTCGTCTCTCCAAACATGCCCAAAGAAGAAGGCCCTCAGTAGCTAGGGCAGAAAGTATTAAAAATCTTCGGCGGCCACCTTCGTTTCCCATTTGGAAGAAATTATAAGCAATCCACCCACCAATATTCAACTAGGTGAAGGCCCTGCCCAAGGTATCATGGTCCTGGGCAAATTTTGCTTTCATTGGGTTACTATTTTCAATCTCGCGCCGGTTATTCTCACTGTATTTCCAAGTAGGTTTTTTACTTGTAAGTAATATTGGTTTTGCCCCCTCCAGATGGCCAGATTCCCCGAGTAAAAACTGGCCCTTGTGTTCGCTACAACGCTGACTTCGCTACCGTCAACCGCCCGACCGTTGGTCACGTCAAACAACCGAACCGAACCGGTACCATTCTCGACCCAACCCGAGTAAGTCACGGCAGACACGTTGCCATAGAGACTTTGGTCGAACCAAAAGTCAGTTCCATCGACCTTCGTCCAGTCAAATCCCGAGCTACTCCCCGATGGCAAATTCATAAAACTTTCTTTCGCCGCCGCCGTCCTTGCCGTCTTCCCCCCCACGCCGGCCGATCTCTCCAAAGCGGTGACACGACGGGTCAGTGCTGTTACTTTTTCCGAAAGACAATCAAGGTCGCAGGCAGCTTGAGCTTGGGCCTCATTCCTCCCGGATAATCCAAGGAGAACCAGACTCACAAACAAAGCTCCCAAAACAATGACTAAATCTAGCTTCTTATTCACCTACTCCCAGTTTAACATTATTATTCAGAAACTCTGATATGATATCTCCAATGAAAAAAACAGAAACACTGTTTCGCCGATCTGACCAAGAGGCACTTGAGGCAGGAAGAATAATCAGCCAGGCGATTCAAACCGAGATCAGAAAGGTCATTCGTGGCTCTGAACATCAGCACCTGATCGACGTATTGATCATGGCACTGTTTGCCGACGGCCACGTGTTAGCAGAAGCACCAGTAGGAACAGCAAAAACCCTCACCTGCAGCGCATTGGCCCGCGCCATCCGCTGTGTTTTCAGAAAGCAACAAATCCGACCAGACATGCTGCCGTCCGATCTGGCGGGTTGGATGTTCTACAACCAAAAGACTCAAGAGTTCGAAGTGCAACACGGACCGTTCCACGGCGCCAACCTCGTCTTGATCGACGAAGTCAACCGCGGCACCCCAAAGACTATGGCGGCGCTTCTGGAAATAATGGAGGAGCGCTGTGTCACAATTCGGGGCGTGACCTATCCACTAGAACCGTTGCTTATGGTTCTGGCGACCCAAAACCCAATCGAACACGAAGGCACCTATGACCTGCCGGAGGCCCAACTGGACCGCTTCCTAGCCCGGCACACTTTTCACAATCTCTCAAGGGAAACACTGATAGAGATTTTGTCCGACCCCGACTATCACCGCTCACCTGGATATCTACTCCAAAGGATCCAGCCAGTGACGACACCGGACGAGATCATCGCCGTCCGCGAAGCAATCCTTGCCAATACTTATATCGAACCGCGCCTGATCGAATACATCGCCGAGTTGTGTCACGCCACCTGGGAACACAATTTAGTTGCCTACGGCGTTTCACCACGCGGGGCGAAACTTCTCGAGAAGACAGCCGCGATAGCCGCTTTCATGGCCGGCCCAAGACTCACGTCAGACGGTACCCTGGGGTACTACGTTACACCCGAAGACGTCCAAGAATACGCGTTCGACGTACTACCTCACCGCATCTTCATGAAACCTGAAGCCCGCTACGATCGCGATCCCATGTCTCCAGAAGATGTAGTTAAAAAGATACTCGATGTCATTAAACCACCGGTCTGAAAACCCGATTCGTCTACAACAGGTCCAATACTGGATACGCTGGCTCTCCGCCGGCTTTGCCTCTGGGAAATGGGACTCTGTTTATCTAGGACGGGGCTACGATTTTGCCGGCATCGCTCCATTCACAGATGATCCCGATCTGGTGCGGGTTAATTGGCAAGCAAGTCTAACTTCCAGCGAACTCTTGGTTAACCAGTTTGCTGAAGAGCGAGACGTCCGTCTCTATCTTTTGGCAAACCTGGGGCCGTCCATGGCCTTCGGCAGTGAAACTCGAAAGCTGGATAGACTGGCCATTCTGGCGGCGATCCTTTCTCTGTCCGCTTTCCGTCTCAAAGACCGCTTCCGTTTTGTTGGCTACACCGACGAACTGGAGTACAACTTCCCCGAGCCCCGTAACAAGACCTACCCCTTTCAACTTGCCGAAGCCATCATGGAATTTGACTGGCACGGCAAAAAAAGAGGTGGCTTGGTCAAAGCGGCCGGCTCTATTCCCAACCAGCGCTCCTTGGTCATTCTCATCTCCGACTTTCTCGGCAGTGAAAGCGGTCTGGAAAGAGCCTTGAGAATCTTGGCGCCCAACCACGAGGTCTTGCCGCTAGTACTTTGGGACGAGCGCGAACTGGCCCTACCCGAAAAAGGCTTCGGACTCTATCCTATCTGTGACTTGGAAACCGGCGAACTAATCTATGTTTTTCTCACCTCCAAAACTCGCCAAAAATTCGCGGAAAACAGCCGACTCCGCCGCCAATCTCTAAGCGAGCTTTTCGCCCGCTTCGGGCTTCAACCTCACTTCCTGATCAGCGGCAACGATAATGATGACATCGAGACATTGATGAAAATCTTTCTTCTCCAACGCGCCCGAGTCTAATTGCAATTATATGGGCCGTCTGTTATCGTTGCGGGAGAACCTTTCCGCCAAAGGCGGATACGGAGTACCCGGTACCTTGACAAGACCAACAATTCACATTTGGCGGTAGGAAGCATTTTACCGCCAGGAAAAGGAAACCCATGACCCCTACCAACTTCCCCAAACCAATGTTGAAAAGGGTCATGCTCTTGATCCTTTTCCTCGCCATAATCGTTTTCATCAAAGGCGGCCCGCCTGTCTTTACTAATGCACCGCTGGTAACCGCCCAATGGCAGATTTCTTCCCCGGGCACCTTTCATCTCGGGGATGTTATCCAGGCTACTCTCGTCATCACCACCCAACCGGGCGTGTCATTGGACTGGACCGAGGTGCCCAACGTCGGCGACGTTCTGCCCCTACCACCCAAGATAGACAACACCTCCTACGATGATTATGATATGCCATCAGAGATCATCGAAGGAGAGTTAGAAGTTGTCTCCCGCCGCCAGATCGCACAGCACTCTGAAGGCGGCTTGGTCATCACCGAAATCACCTATGGGCTTATGTATCTCCTGCCCATAGACCTATCGGCCCCGCGTGATGACAAACTCCTGCCCTGGAACGTTCCTATCTTTCAGAAATATCTAAGATATTTCGTTTCCTGGAGAAGGATTGAACAAAAAAGAGACAAGGTTTTTGTCAAAACGGCAAATTTCTACATCGTCCCTCGTCGGGTTGATGGAAACTCCGAACCCATCTTCACGTTTTTCGAGCTGATACCGTCAGCCACCCACTGGCCATATGTCCGGATGGCAGGCTTTGCCTCTTTGGGCTTGGCGCTTGTTTTGCTCGCTTGGCGTGCAATGTCTATTGGCATCGCCCATAGGCGGACCAAAGAAGAAGCCGCCACGCAGCTTCCACCGAAGGCCGGAGAGCTCTACAAGGTTTGGTGTCAAAATCCAAACCAAAAGATATTTCTCGAAGCGCTAAGGTTTTATCGCCACGGGGTCTGGGGGCGACCGCAAGCGTCGACCTGGGTCATGACTACCGCTATCCTCTATAGCGGAGTCGCCCCCAGTCTGGAGGCGCAAAAAACGGTCTTCGCCAGACTCGTAAAGGAGGTTTCAGATGAATCTTGAGTACCCTTTATTCCTGCTTACGATTCCTCTGGGGTTAATCGCAGTTTATAAGCTGGTCCGCCAAAATAGCGGTATCGGCTTTTCATCTGCCAACCTCCTCGCGGGAATCCGAGTCCGCGTTTCACCTCTACGGGTCGAGCGCGTGTTTCTCTCCATCTTCGTCGTCGCCAGCGCCCTGATCCTCGCCCGACCGACGCGGCTAGAAAAGACTTCCGTTCCGGTCTATGCTCAGGCGCGCGACATCTCCCTGGTCCTGGATGTCTCGGGCAGTATGACAGGCGAGAACATCGAAACCGCCAAAAGCGTCATCGCCGAATTCATCGAGGGCAGACCAGGCGACCGCATCGCGCTGTTCACTTTCAACACCGAGGGCTTTTTGGACTGGCCACTTTCGCTCGATCACGAAACCACGATCTATCGCCTCAAGCACGTTGTTGTCAGTGGAGGCACCAGGATAGCCGCAGGTCTCATCACCGGACTGAAGCACCAACAACAGTTCGGACAAAACCCGGGCGCCCTCATCGTCATCTCAGACGGTGGATCAATCCTCGCGCCCGAAGAAAAAGAAGCCATCCAAACCGCCCTGGGCCAGACCAGACTTTACTGGATCTGGATCACCCAAAAAGGTGCAGGAGAAGATCAAACAGCCCTGCAGTTCGGTGTCTATGTGACAGATCTGGGCGGCAAGGTGTACCGTGGAGGAACTGAAGATCTAGACGAGATCTTTAGACAGATCCACCAACTCGAGGCGTCTCCCGTTCTTTACGAGCGGCACGTCTCTACCGTCTATCAATTCGGCGTTCTTCCCGCTCTGGCTTTAGTCAGCCTCGCGCTCGCCGGACTGGTACACATAACCAGGGAGACATGATGAAAAGGATCATTTCTATCCTCAAATGGTTCCTTCCGGCAGTTTTTCTGGCTGCTATCGGCGGCAAGCTCGTCGCCTACAGCCACGAGCAAGAAAAGCAGTTCCTGCAAGGTTACCAAACCTATGAAGCTGCCACTGCCGCTCTTGTGGTTGGGGACTCAAAAACAGCCTACGTTTTGTTCCTCCAGAGTTCGTACGAACTGGCGGATCCAAAGCTCAAGGCGAAGGCCCTCTATGAGGCGGCAAATACGGGCTGGGTCGGCGGACTTGCCGACTATCACACCCTCGTTGCTCTATACAAACAGTCGCTCCGGTACGATCCGGGGTTCTATGAAGCGGCTTTTAACCTCGAGTATCTCTACTGGTTAAAGACCAACTCTCCGGAAGAGATACCCCAACCCGAACCCGGACCCGAGCCGGGTAGAGAGGAGGTAACGCCCAATGGTGACGTTTAACCAACCACTCTACCTAGTCCTGGCACTTTGCCTCGTCCCAGGCTTCCTGCTCGTAGGTCGAGTGGTGGACCGCTTCCAAAAAACTGCCATCGCTAGATTCGGCCGGTGGCAGACCTTAAGTCGTTTCTCGAAGTTTTCAAAGAAAACAACCACCGCGGTCGCCATTACCCTTTCTTTGGTCTTCCTGACTTTAGCCGCGGCAGAACCTGTTCTTTCGAGCAGCGAAAACGGAACCACTAGGCGGACTCTCAATGCTATCCTCCTGGTGGACGTAAGCCGTTCGATGTTAGCGGAAGATGGACCAGGAGGTGCCTCCCGTCTCGAAGCCGGCATTCTCGCGATCGAGAAACTGTTCGAGGCCTATCCTGATGGCCGCTTTGGTCTGGTGATTTACACGGACGAGGTCACTGTGTATCCACCGACATTCGACCATACAGCCCTTTCGTTCATCCTCCGGGATGTCCTGGAAAACTACTCCTCGGCAGTCCGCGGTGAGGGATCCGATCCGATCACTGCCTTGAACGAAGCAGGCAAGTTGATCAAAGAACTACCCTACACCGTCGACGCCGTTTTCCTCATCAGCGATGGCGGTAAATCTCTTTCTCCGATAGACATCCACCCTCCTTTGGCTCCAGTTTTGAAGAAACTCAAAGGTTTGGGTGTTCACCTGGTCGTCATCGGCGTCGGCGGACTGATTCCGGCCGCCATCCCCGTCTATGCGGACGATGGCGTCTTGATCGGCTACCACCAGTACCAGGGGGTAGTCGTCTACACCGCCTTGAGCGAAATTTCACTCAAGAGTTTTGCCGATGGAACCTCGGGCCGGTACCTCCGACTCACCGATACCAACGATCTGGTCGCCATTGCCAGATCAGAGAATCTTGACTCGCAACCAATCGCGCAAGAAAGCACCACCAGTCTTGTCTGGTTGCCGGTCACAATCTCGATTCTTTTGACTGCCCTTTGGTTACGCCCCCGCATTTCGTGAGAAGTGCGGGGTTTTTTTGTCAAAAATAGTAAAATACCACCCATGCTAGACAAAAACGAGCGAAGACGTCCAAACTACCCTCAAATTTCCGCCCGGCAGGCGGCAGACTTCGAGACAGTCCGCCAGATGAACTACGATGCCCACGAAATCACCAGAACCGAAAACTATCTTCTCCCCCTATTAATTGAAAACAGCTTCATCTTAGCCCACAAAACCAACTTTGAAAAAGCCTTAGCTGAAATGCTAAGACAGCATCGCCAAGTGAATGTTCTCGATCTGGGCTGCGGCGCCGGCTTTTGGCTCGATGAGCTCGCTGCCTG
>MFAI01000028.1:0-8362 GCA_001774555.1 Candidatus Collierbacteria bacterium RIFCSPLOWO2_01_FULL_50_23 | reverse complement strand
CCGAGTTTCTGTCTACGGAATTTCCGCCGCTGATTACCGGCATCCCCTAGACAGACCCCCCCGTCATCTTTGACCATTTCGACCAGTCTTGTCAAAGCCCGGTCTATCGCAATCCCGCCGGAAACACTTTTTATTATGGCAACCTCGAAAAGGTTGTCACTCTTGATGATGACCATTATTTCGTTGGTGATATTCACGAAGTGCTTCGCTGTCTAAGCTCCAATCTGTTTCACCTAATCGTCAGCCATCAAACCTGTCGTTATTTATTCGATCCCTTACGAGTTCTAAAAAACGTCCACCGGGTCCTCACCCCAGGAGGTTATGCCTTCATGGAGTCCTTCGAACCGCTCGTTTTCGACATGAACGAAACACTCATCAGCAATACAAAACTACAAAAACTCTTCCGACAAACTGGCAACTCAGTAACTTACGGCGAATACCGCCCCTACTACGAAGGTCGAACCCGTATCGGGCTGGCTATGAAAAAGAAGGGGCGGCGTTTTTCACTGCCCGTTGGGTACCGGAGTATTGTTCCCACTTCTACCTCCCCCACTTACCAAACCGACGTCGTGACTTACTACCTGAAAGGCTAAATCTTGGTGAGAACCGCCCCGCCCTCCTCGTCACGAATAGCATAACCCATCTGGTTCAATTCCTCTCGTATCTGATCGGCTTCGGCAAACCTTTTCTCAGCACGCAACTCCTCCCTCTTCCGAAGCAACTCCTCTGCTTTTCCGCTGACCTCCACCCTCTCCCCCCAGAAGTCGGAGAGCGAGAAACCCAAAATCTCATCAAACTTAACCAGCAACTCATATTTGTCGTAGTCGGGAATGTTGCTCTTCACCATCTCCCAAACCACTGCCAGTGCTTCCGGCATGTTCAAGTCATCTTCGACAGCATCGCAAAAACTCTTCTTAAACTCATCGATTTGGGTGAGTTTTTCGGGAGAAAGTCGCAGATCCCGGGTACCCCCACGGGGTTGGGTCCTCCCCTTTTGCTCGCGAAAAGCCGCGGCAAACTGCCTCAGCTTGGATAATGCCGCTCCCGCAGCCGCGAGAGCCTCCCAGGTAAAGTTCAACTGCTTCCGGTAGTGCCCGGTCAGATAGAAATAGCGCAAAGCCAAAGGGTCAAAACCTCCCGCTTCAATGTCATTCAAAGTAAAAGCGTTACCCTTGCTTTTGCCCATCTTGCCTCCGTCCACGATCAAAAATGCCCCATGAACCCAGTATTTACAAAAAGGCTTTCGGGCGGTAGCCGCCTCGCTTTGGGCAATCTCGTTGGGATGGTGGGTGCCAAGCAAGTCCTCACCTCCCAGGTGGATGTCCAACTGCTTGCCCAGATACTTCATACTCATTGCCGAACATTCGATGTGCCAGCCGGGAAAACCCCTCCCCCAGGGAGAGTCCCACTCCATGTCCCGTTTATATTCAGAGGGTGAAAACTTCCACAAGGCAAAGTCCCGGGAATCTTTCTTTTCCGGGTTAACCTCGACCCTCGCCCCCGCCTTGATCTCTTCCAGGTTGGAAAGCTCACCGTAAACGTTGCCGGCCTTTTCGTAAGCGGCAACATCAAAATAAACCCCATCATTGATCTTGTAAACAAATCCCGCTTTCTCTATTTCACCAATCAGTTCGATCTGCTCCTTGATGTGATCGGTTGCTTTCGAAAACAACTTAGGTTTAGAAAGATTTAGTTTGGCAAAACTTTCCACAAAATCATCCCCGTAGAACTTGGCGACTTCCCAGGCGGTCTTTCCCTCCCGCACGGCCTTCTCTTGCAATTTATCCTCACCGGTATCGGCGTCACTGGTCAGATGGCCCACGTCAGTAAGATTCATGACGTACTCCACTCTTAAACCCATATAGGTTAGGACCCGGAATACCAAGTCCGAAAGAACGTAGGTCCGCCAGTTGCCTATCGTCGGATAACTATAAACCGTCGGTCCGCAGGTATACATCGCCACCCGGGGCGGCCGCATCGGAACAAAGTCCTCAACCTTTCTGGTTAGTGAATTAAAAATTCGCACGTCCCAATTTTATCAGATTTAATTCCCGCTCTTTACTACCTCACCCGTACCACCGTATTGACTGGACAATCGCTGAAGCACTTCCTGCTCTTCCTGCTTCTTCTTTGATTTCTTGATTTGAGCTTCTTCTTCCTTCTTCTGTTCCTCCATCGCTGTCTCCATTTGCTCCTTTTGCCTTTTGCTCGACTCAAAGAAATCCTGAAGTTCTTGTCGCACTTCAGAAAGTCGCCGGGCTGCTGCTGCCGCTTTCTGTTGTTTCAGATCCGCCAGGGGGTCGGCCTGAGATTGCCCTTTTTCTGCCGCTGCCTGCTCCGACCCTACAGGCGTCGGAGTCGGCGTGGCCGAGGTAATAGTCTCCACCACCGCTTTCGGGATACTGGAAAGCTCACTTACAAACTGCCCTGGAATTCCCCCGCCAAAATCTGCCATGTTAACCCTTAAACGTAGTAGCCCTCGACATTCTTCCCTTTGCCTGGGACGGACGTAATTCGTTTGACCGCCTCATTTCCCGATCCAGCCGCAAGAAATTTTTATAATCATCAAATGACTGTTTTGCTTCGGGGCTGTCAACATCGTATCTCGCATCTTTTTCCAAACGACCCTTCCTCCAATCATCCCAGATCCCCCTTTCCTCAGAGAAAGTTTCGCTGACGGAGGCTGGTTCTTCGCCATCTTTTGCCGGAGTCTCCACTCTCTTTTGTCGCGGTTTGGTAGCAGGATCCTTTACTTCAGACTGAAAATCCTGTCTATCTGGTCTCTTGATTGCCAGTCCTTTCCACTCACCTCTACCCCCCGATCTAATCTCGAAGTCTACGCTCCTCTTTCTCTTGGCCTCTCTCGCCACAAACTCCTCACGCCGCCGTTTTGCCCGCGCCTCCCCCTGAGTTTCTGCCATGTCTACAATATATCAAATTTTTCGCGTAGGTGAAAAATTACCGTCCTTTTGAGGAACCCGCAAGTTTTGCTCGAAAATGTCCGCAAAACCCTTCCATAGTGATGTAAAAACCAAACTCCGCTCGTCCGGCAATAATGTGCTTACCTCAGTCGTGATTCTATCAGATCAACCTCACTTCAGGTACCACACCCGCTTCGTTTTCGAGTCGCCGAATTCTTCTTTCATGATTAGTCCGGGTGTCGGTCACGATTTCAGCAACTTTATCAACTCTTCTACTTAGGTTTTCCTCGACTCGATTCAGATCATCTTTCGTGGCCATCTTTTTTTCAATTCTCATAAACTCAGGAAAAACAACCTGCTCTAGGGCCTCAACCATCCCGTCGCGGATCGCGCCAGTGATCCACTTCTTGTCATCTCCCGTTAATGCCATAACTCCATCATACCATCGGCCCTATTGTTGCGACAAAATATAGCTCTGTCTCGCCATCTCCTCGATGCTCTGCCTCAGTTGCCCATGAACATATTGCTGTTGATACAACGTCAGTGTGCTAACCGGCGCGAACGCACTTTCCATTCCCAAGAGGGCCCCCAACTTACTCCGCACCCAACCCCCGATCTCTTCAAAAAAGGTATTCGTCATTTCCCGGTAGTAAACGCAGTCGGGCGCAAAGATATTAAATGTATTTTGGGGCATAAGCGCATCTACAAAACGAACCCGGGTATCGTCCGAGGTCACGATCTGCGGTTCTTCAACCTCCCTACCCCACTTGATCCGCAACAGGCCAGCTTGGAGTCTTTGTCTCAATTCCATGATCAGATTTTCTTCAGAGATCTCGCCCACCCCGGGGATAACCAGCTCGGTTCCGCGATTCAACTGTTGAAAATAGGAAAGCATCACCTCCGTCTGAAACTCCTGCCTTTGTGCCTCCGTCCGACGGTAAGTCACCTCACCTCTGGTGTGGTAGTAATACCCACCGCTCTCCCAGGGACCTTCCGGTCCGCCGATGTGATGTAGCATTGGCGTGATTCTATCAGATTTCCCGCCGTCCCTCCAATGCCCGCGACAAAGTCAGGCTGTCCGCATACTCCACTTCCGCTCCCGTCGGCAATCCCCGGCCTATCCGCGTCACCTTTAGGTCGGCCGAAGCCACTCCCCGCTCCCGCATCCCGGAAATCTGATGGGTGATGTACATTGCCGTCGCCTCGCCTTCCATCGATGGGTTCGTAGCCAAAATCAGCTCCTTAACTTCACTGCCCTTTAACCTATCCAGCAGTTCACTGATATGTAGTTCATCCGGACCAATGTTTGTCAAAGGAGAGAGAGCGCCGCCCAAAACATGATAAACCCCTGGGTAACCATCGGCCCTCTCAAAGGCAAGCAAATCCAGAGGCTGCTCCACCACACAAATAATTGACCGGTCCCGGTGTGCATCCTCACAGACCGGACACAGCTCACTCTCCCCGATATTGAAACAAACCCGGCACTCTTTGGTGTCCAAACGCAAACGGGATAGTGAAGCCGCAAATTTCTCCAGTCGTTCCTGGGGTACATGGAGTAGATAATAAGCCAAGCGCGCCGCCGACTTTGGCCCGATACCAGGCAAACTTTCGAAGGCGTCAATTACTTTCTGGACTGGTTTCAGGCTTCTCACAAACAACTAGTATACCTCGTCCGAAGTCGCCTTAGGGTAACGTCGCAAATTCGACTGCCAAGGGCCAAGTCCTCAAAGCCTCGACCAGATCGGTGAAAAATCTATCGTCTGAAAGCAACAGACCTTCAACATCAGAAATTGTCGCAAGTCCTTCCGCCGGAGCTACCGCACCTATAATCACCCCTACGTCAAAGAAGAAAGTCTCCCCTCTCCACCAAATTCCCTCTTGAGGACGAGAAAGCCTGGAAAGCATCACCTCAGCGCCATAACGAGCCACCGCAATCTCCCAGCTTTCCGCTGCACCTCCCGGGACCGGATTCGCTAGCTGCACCACGTCAGCATCTTCAACCATGTTATATCTGCTGTGATTCTCGCTACCCTCCGCTTCGAGAAAAAACCGTTCCACAACGGCTTTCCCCAACTGCCGGTGACGTTCTCGTATCTCGTCTCTTCCCAGTAAATTCTCAGAAGGCGCCATTATTTCTTCATGCTACTTAACAACTGAGACAAGTCCCCCATCGCTCCCTTCATTTCGGTAGTCGCATAAGCTTGGGCCTTGCTGATCGCCTCATTGATCGCCTTGACCACATTTCCCAAGTCATTTCCGTCAACCGAAAGCGCCTTAAGTTTGCCATCTCCGGTAACCGTCACCTTGACGTTGTCAACAACCACCTCGATCTTTTTATTCTTGATCTTCATCTGCAGCATCGCCATCTTCGCGGCGGCCGCCCCCTGGCTACCGAACTGTCTGATGTTATTAAACATATTCCGATAATACCATTAAACTACTGCTGCCTCCACTGATATTTCGACTGCATCATTGGCGCTGGCGCATTGATGATAAGGTCGGGCCGGAAGACAAACATCTCCGCCGGTTGGCTGTTGTTTAGAATACCAGTCTGATCTCGGGATAGCGAGATCGAGCTCCAGCCGATGAATGATCCCTCACCCACAAATTGGGTATCGCTCTTTGCCCCCGCCGAAGCGAAGTCCAGGCTGTTGCCGATCCACCAGCCCTCAACGTTTGTTACCCCGCTATTGACGATGATGGTACCGCTGGCGATCACCGCCAGGAAGGTAGCGCTAGCCGTTGGCACAGCAATGTTTGCCGAAACGGTGACATCCCCATTGATAAGGTAGATCACTTTCTCCCCTGCCGCGGGGCTCCAATTCATCGTCGGATTACCGGTAAATGTGTAGATTTCGTATCCATTTCCTCCAGGGGTATAGCTGGGCTTGGAAGTCAGGGTTGCCAATGTCGTTTTGTTGTAACTGCCCATCTTGGCCACAAAGTAGCTGTAGTCCATATCGTCGCCGGAATATCCGGAAGTAGCGTTCCAGTCGGAAACGGAATTAGTTACCCCGGGATAAGTCCCGAGATTAATTGTCCCGCTCTTGATCTGGGCCAAACCATGCTGCAGGTCAGCATCCCGAAGAATTAAGTAACGGTCTGCGGCCGCGACGGTCCCAGGAATATTGGACTGGATCCCCGAGCCACCGTAAGCAGAACCACCCCGTGCCTGCCACCAACCTCCATAAACTTTCCAGAAACCGAAGTCGTGGGTCGTCGTCGGGGCCGTCTCACAAGGCTGGGTCAGACAACCAGCGGCCGATCCGGTCAGAGTCAGGGTCGTCCCTTGACAGTTGAACTTTGCCGCAGATATATAAGCACCGCCGGGATCGACGGACAAGGTATAGGTATCGGGAGAAAGCACAGTTGCCGCCGTCGTATATAGCCCCGTCGCATTGGTGGTATAAGGACCATAGCTAGTCGGCCCAGTCAGGTTAATTGTCCCACCGGAAATCTTTAGGTTTCCCGTCAACGTTTGCGGGTTGGCCGGACAGACAGAAAAATCGGAAGCATCAAAGAAAGTGCCCGTCATCCGGCCATAGCAAGTTTGCGTTTCCGTTTGTGTCCGGGACAGTCCCGACCCCGTCGTCACACAAGTACTCCCCGCCGGACAGTTGGCGGCAAAATAGTTTGAACAGTTCGACGTTCCAGCCGAACAATCTTCGCTGCAGGTTCTGGTTCGTGTTCTGACATGACCCACGTTACAGGCTCCAAAAGCGCTCCAACTAGACACTCGTGCACTTGTCCAGCTCTCAGCGCAAAATGTGCCTGTCGCCGAGTTGGCCCCGGTCGCGCCACAGCTATTCACTGCATTAACATACCAACTGTGACTTCCACCAGCCACAGTTTTCGAAGTCGTGGTGACATTACCTACATTGGTACAGCTACCATCAACACAGTGATTATATGTTCCTCCTCCACCGTCACAGGTACCATATCCTGGCGCATTCCAGGAAAAAGATATTGACGTTCCAGCGACTTCGGTTCCGCCAACCGGTGAGTTCAAAGTAGGCGTTCCCGGAGTACTACATTTGGTTCCCGCCGCGCAAGTGCCACAGCCATTCGACGAGGTAATTGGTGTTCCCGAACAAACCGTCGACGGGTCGGCACACACCGGTCCTTTCGTCCCCGGAGCGCAGGCACAACTACTGCCGGGAGAACAGGTCGTGGTGGTACAGCCATTCGACGAGGTAATTGGTGTTCCCGAACAAACCGTCGACGGGTCAGCACACACCGGCCCTTTCGTCCCCGGGGCGCAAGTGCCACAACCACTCGACGAAGTTATTGTCGCACCGATGCATGCCGTCGACGGGTCAGCACACACCGGCCCTTTTGTCCCGGTACATGTCCCGCATCCATTCGGACTAGCATATGATGTCCCGCTACACACCGTCCCCGATCCAGAACAATCCGGCCCTTTTGTCCCGGTACATCCCTGACCGCAGTTGCCGGTATACCCCACTCCAGAGCAATAATTCCCAGAGTCACTACAGTTGGGCGAACAGCACGAGCCGGTCGCCCCACAACTTATTGAACAGCTTCCGCCGCAGTTATCCGTCCCCGTCACCGTCCCCCCACCATAACCGCATCCCGTCGGACAGGTGGCGCTGCAACTCGTCGGCGTACACGCCGGACAGTTTGAACAACACGTCCCATATCTGTCGTCTGTATTTAGGGCACAAGAACACAGTGTTAATGGATTGCCGTCGGTACAACCAACTGGGGCCCATTCCTTACATCCCTGTGGGTGAGAATTCCCATCTATTTGCCACTTACAACCCCCATCACAATTACCAATCTGTGTATCTCTATATATCGAAGGGCAGTATGTACCATTAAAAGCACCGCACGTCCAAGAAACCACACTGTAGCTCCCTGAACAGTAATACGTGAAATTCGCACAGCCATCAAAAGTGACACCATTACACGCAGCAAAAGTACCACTTTCGAAAAGAAACAGCTCAAAAAAAATAAAAACGATAACAAAAATTAATCTCATCATCTGCCTCATCATAACTTAGAAACCGTTATTGCATTTAGTGCCATTCCCGATGGAAGAGGCTCATGTTTGTACCAAAAACCGCCGTAAGAGGCCTGGAAGGGAAGAGTCATTTCACCTAAGACACACATACTTGGAAGGTCTTTGCAGAGAGTAGTTTCTTTCACCACTTTTTCGTAATCAGGAACATTAACCAAAAAATCCACTTGAATTTGATCCCCCTCTTTGATTACGTTAGTTACCTCCTCAAATTCGACATCCTTTGATAACAACTCATCCCTGTCTTTGTCGAGGAATTTCCCTGTTAAATGAATTCTACCAGTCTCTCCGATTCTTCCAACAAATACTTTTACCTCCTGCTCAATCTTATCGGTGTCAGTATATCCCCCGACTAAATACAAATTACTGTCGCCAATTTTTGTTCCCTTAAAAAAAAGGC
>MFAI01000027.1 GCA_001774555.1 Candidatus Collierbacteria bacterium RIFCSPLOWO2_01_FULL_50_23 | reverse complement strand
ACTGTAAGGGTTGTGTTCAAGCGACTGGCAATGGTTCTGGCCCCCCCGTAAAGAGTGAGATTACCAGAGATGGTGGCGTTACCGACGATGTCGAGCTGTTCGGTGGGAACATTGTTGTTGATACCAACTCTGTCGCTGAGGGTGCTAGGATAAAGAAAACCATCGACAGTATCTCTGGTCCAGAAGCCCACCGTCGGAGTACCGGTGCCATCGCTTGTGATGTTTCCAGAGCAGGTATAGTTGCCGGTGGTGCCATCCAGAGTGCAGCCGGTATCAGCTGAACCACCGGAGAGGGTAAGGCTTCCCGAAGCTCCGGCTGGGCCGATGTTTACCGCGGTAGTAGCTCCAGCAAGAAGATTGAAGGTAGTAGCAGTAGTGGTCAGGTCACCGCCATTGATGGCCACGTCCCCAGTGGTAGTGATAGCACCATCGTTGGCGACAGTGAAGCGATTTGTCCCGCTAGTCGAGGCATTGATGAGGTTACCACTGCCAAGATTATTGATGATGAGGGCTGCGGCAGTGGTTTCGGCTTGAAGCAGGGCGGCGGGAGCGGAGGTGGAGTCGCCATAAACGGAGAGTTTGCCGTAGGCGCTGGCCGTGGCGGTCGCGCCAATGAGAACATTGGTGGTAGTAGACTTGGGATAGAGGGTCGTGCCGTCGAGGTTCCAGTCGTCGGTGCTGCTTCCGCCCTGGTTGGGTTGCCAAGTGGCGAAGCCATTGGCATCTGAAGTCAGAACATAGTCGAGCGTCGCACCTTCGGCTACCAGAAGCCGGCTGGTAGAGGTGATACCGTTGACAGTCAGGGTGTAGGGAGGTTTTGGGTTGCCCCCAATGCCGACGTGGCCGTCGTTGGTGATGACGAAGCGGAGGACTCCGGCGGCACTGGCGGCAAAGAGGTCGCCGCCGGTGTCATTTTGGCCGACGTCATTTTGGTTTACTATCAGGGCAGTTTGCCCCTTGCTGTAGGCATTGAGGACCAACTGACCGGGTAGCACGGGCGTGCCGACGGGTGAGCCGAGAGTGAGCCCGCCGGTGAGATTCATATTTCCGGAACGATCGAGCTGACCTACGGCCGTCCCCTTGGTCTTGGCGGTGAAGATGGGGGCGGTACCGGTCTGGTTGATGCTGAAAGCCGAGTTTTTGTAGGTATCGGCGATGATGTCTGTTTGCCCCTTGGTCGAGACGGTGAGCCGGTTGACCATCTTGGTGCCGGAAGCCAGGTGAAACAGAGTACCACGGGCGTCATTGTTGCCCACATAGCCTTCGATCAGGGTGCCGGTGGTCAGGTTGGCGTCGTTGACACGAAGAAAAACCCCCTTATCAACGCCGCCGTTGATATTGACCTTACCGCGGCCGTCCGGGGCGATGGTGATATTGCCGTCAGTGCCGACGTTCGTTGTCAAAGTCAAGGCGTTGCCCTTCAGGGCAAAATTGCCGGCACTGGCAATGATGGCGGGGGAGTTTCCTCCAAGGCCGATCTGACCCTTGCCGTCGACGACCGGGACAGTATTGGCGGTGGCGGACTCAGATGCGGGATACCCCTGGAGGGTTTCGGAGTTCATGGCATAGCCGGAGGTGGCAATTGGTTGCCGGGGGGAGAGTGTCTGTCCTCCCAAGGTAACTTCCATGAAGAGACTGCTATTCTCGGAAAAGACTTCCTGACCGATCTCCGGACCACAGGAACTGTTGCCAATTTGGGTCGAAAAGACGCCATCTTGATCTGGTATGACCTGGCATGTGGTGGTGCTATATAGTGATGAACCATCAGTAGCCTGGTTCCAGAGTTTGAAGACGACAGCTGTGGGAGATGAAATCGGATTGTCACTCGTGTCAGTCAAACGGCCTTGGAAGGCCAATTGACGATTTGGTCTGACTGGGGAAGCGGGATAAGCTTGTTCCTTGGGGGCATCCTTGAAGATCTGGTTGTAGCCGAAAATACCCAATGCCGTGGTGGCGAGAACTAAAATGGCCAGATGAAGATAGGGAGCATAACCCAAAGGAGGATATCTTTGTTCGACTTTGTTAGTGTTTGTTGCATAAATATGCAGGGGTCTGATATTGATACCAGGCGGGGGTTGGTTTTTTTCGAAGGGGTTGTGAGTAATGAAATTGCCATCGAGGCAGAATTGGACGAATTTTCGCAAGCTTGATTCCCGGCGGTTGATTACACTTGTACTAGTGTGAGATGTTTTGAGATGGTCAAAGTAGGTGGTTAGGGCACTTCCAATGAGAATCTGGTTGATATTTCTTGCCAATGCGCGGACTTCGTCTCCCCCGACCGCCGGTTTATTAGCACTCCAAGTCAGGAAGTGATTAAGGTCGGAAAGATAGTTTTTAACCGTCGCAAGGGTCTTTTTTTCTTTGATTAAATAGGTTTTGAAACGTGATACTAAGCTTAGGGATGATTTTGATTCACTCGAGGGGGTATTGATGGGTGTGGAAGTACCAAAGATAGGCAGGTCGAGACGGTACTCGATCGCGAGAAAGGTAATGAAGTGGCGAATTGAGGCCAAATAGCGGCGGTAGGTGGCTCCGGGTTTGGTTGCCAGGATGGCTTCCAGATAGTCGTTAATATGTCTTGCGGTAATAATCCTAGCCGAACTGATCTTGGTCCAGATCAGAAATTGGCGGATATCGGAAACGTAATTTTTGATCGAAATGCGAGATAAGCCGGATTCAGCCAGAAAGGCTTGAAAGTGACGGGTGATTTCAGTTGGGGCAGGATTTGGGTTCATTAGGGCGGCGGCTTTATTGGGCGAGAACGAATAATACTAAGGCCGGAATGATGAAGATCAGGGTAGCGGCGGCTATCTCTAGGCCTGCTTTGGTGCGGGAAGAAGCGATTGTCAGGCGAGGAGTCGATGAGAAGTCAATGATTTGCATGGTTTTGTAGATAAATATTTTTTAGGTTCAAATTAGACGAAATTAGACGCTCTTATACTAATCTAATAAGCGGGGATAAGTATGTCAAGTGTCGTCTTTTGAACTGAAGACGTGCACGGTGGAAATCTAGACGTCAGTAAACTGTCCGATAGTGTTTTGCCTTAAATACCGATACCTCTGCGTTATAATAACCTGGCGTGCGGAATATGATGCTATTTCACATTATTATCCTGCGGTAATACCGAATATACCTGCGGATATCCACATTTTCTCCTGTTGATTCTCTTTGCTATCTTATGAAATAGTATGACCCTCAAAAATATATATTTATCACAGACCTCGTATGACCCCAGCCTGATAGGCAAGAGGGGTTCTAGTATTTGAACTGTGTTAGCTCAGTATTGCCACCTCTTTGCCCTTTTGGAGGCATTACAGTGTCTTGTGGTAGCGGAAGAATCTTTGTCTTATCAGCAGAGTAACCAAAATCAGTATGGTGACGGCGATGATGATAACGATAACGATGATCGGAGTAGTCGTTTTTGGCGGGGTGACCCGTGTTGTAGTCGATGGAACTATGGCTGTAGCCATTGTTGGATTGTTGACCACCACCGATATTTTTAGATCTGCCGAGGCGGTACTATTTTTTGACATCTGATTTCTTTTTGTTGACTTTGATGATTGAACTTATGACTAGAATGGCAATGGTCGTCACCGCAGTTATTTTGATCGGAAGAACGAGGGTCGTTAACTCTGCGTGGCTGCTGCTATTTTCATTTCTCAAGTCCAGTGTAACAAGATAGTTGCCAAATGAGGTAAGTGATGGTTTGTAGACGAGCTGCCCGGAGGGCGACCCCTCAAGAACTCTTTCTGAGTTGGAGAGAATGTTGTTTGCCAATAAGTTCTGGGTTGAAACATTGGCGCCGTTTTTTTCGACTTTGAGGGCACCGGCTGATTTGACAAAATATTTGCCTAGGTTCTTGGCCGTGGCGGAAAAATAAATCGGCGTCAGACTATCAACCAAGTAAACATCGGCATAACGAAAGAGAAACGAAGTCTTGGTGGGGGCGAAATCGCTAATCCTGACCAGGGAGGGAGGGTGACTCAGTGGACTAATGGTCAACAACAGATTACTGCCAATGGCGGCGCCCATGGTCGAACTGACATTAGGAGTATCCTTGACTACAGAAGAAACAAGCAGAGTGGAGTAAAGATCGCCGCTGCCCGTTCGACCGGGGACGTTAATAGTTAGGATCAATTGTGTACTCTGATTGGCGGCGAGAACAAAGGGTTCATTTAGTTTGATATCGCTATTGCTCAGAGAAAAATATTTTAGCCACTCGGGGAGAAGATTGGGTCTCAGGGAGGGGTTGCCGAGCGCGTCACCCGGGGTAAAGGGAATAACCCGGGCGACAAAAGTTTGTTCTGCGGCAGAGTTGTTTTTGAGGGTAAAGACCTGGGTGATCGTCTTTCCCGGCTTGATATTGGCCTCGAAAATCGAGGGGGAGAGAGAAAGGCCCAGGACCCCCGCCTCTGCCGCTCTTGGTGAAAATAGGGGAAACAGGAGCAAAATCATACCGATGGTTATACTTTTTTTGGGTTTCATTTTTAGTATGAAGGCAGGGCAATAAACTGAATCGAATTTTCGTAAGTGCCATTCCCCTGAGTCGGAGAGATATTGGCCTGGAAGGTAATTGTGGCGGTTGCCTTTTCGGTCCGCCCCGGCTTTCCCATAAGGGTGACCGGAACTTGATTACTCTGATTGTTGGCAAAGGGACGAAAATAAGTGGAATCAGTGAAGTCGTTTTGGTCAACGTCATCGCCACTCATGTTGTAGCCGAAGCCATATGAGATTGTGGAAGTCCAGGGGGAGGCGCGATTGGGAGTACATTTTTCTTTTGGATCACAGACGGTATCAGGAATGGTTGACTGACTTTCGCCAATCTGAAGGGAGTGGTCCTCAATTGCTTTGACGGAGTAGCCATGGACTCCGGCACCACCGACGGTCAGAGTGGTATTGGCACCGCCAAAAGTGCTGGCGATCAAGGAACCCAAAGAGATCGCGTCAGTGCCAAGGCTGAAACTAAATGGTTCACTCGTGGCCGTGTGCTGGAAACCGCTTCGCAGACGATAGCCGGTGGTCTCGAATTCACCCGAGACAGTTTGACCAACGGTGGTACTTAACTTCACGGAGCTGTTCCCGACGGTACCGGATACAATGTTGATGGTTCCCATTTTGATGATGTACCCACTGCCGCTCATGTCCGCGGCTTGGACGGTTTTGATGGGAAAGATCACAATGGCCAAGACTGCTATAAGTCCAATGGCGACAATCGGGCGACTTAGCTGATATAGTTTGTTGATAAAGTTCACGTTGATATGATTTGTTATGTGAGTAGTTTGATATAGATGGATGTAATTATGCTTGCGAAGTGATGTATTTGTATTTGAGGCTAAGGAGCCCAAGATAAACCCGAAAGTCTATTCCTGTTCATGCTTTTCAATGTCGTTCTCCAGGTCATTGGCTGATACGTGCAGGGAAATCAGGTCGCGGTGCAGGCTTTTGAGCTTTTCCTGAAGCCTGAAAGGCAGGAGATTGCTGCTGATTATCAGACTGGTAGTGTCGAGCAAGCTGACCAGAGTAGGTTTGGCTTTGGTGGAAAGCCAAAGTAAAGTATCAGTTTCTTCTTCGCTGATGATTTTGTTCAGGATCATGATTTTGCCGGAGTCGTGTTGGGACTGAAGGTATTTTCGGCCGAAAAGTGATGCTAAAGGAGTGATAAAAAAGAGGGTGACCAGGTTGATGATCGCCGGCTCGTCGAAACGAAACGAGAGATCGAGGCTGAAGAGAATGATCAGGATTAGTGAAAGCAGAACTGCCTGAAATGGCTCGAAGAGAAGACTTCCACCAAAGAGGAGGAAGTAGAGGAGAAAGAAGAGCGGGGAATGAACTCCACCGGAAGTAAGCACCAGAAACAGTATCAAACTAGTAAAAATTACAGCATCCAGGATTGCCAGAACCCGGTCACGTTTCCCCGAAAGGAGCTTGCTGCCAAAGTAAAACAGGATCAGGAGCCCGACGGCCTGAAGATTGAAGCTGCTGAGGGTGCTGTTTTTGGTCCAGAGATAAGTCAGACTGACCGAGAAGAGGAGAAATAGAGAATGAAAAATAAAAGTAAACATTAGGTCCACTTTACTATATCTAATAACCAAATAACAATTTGTATTACTTTGAACTATATTCATCACACTTTAGACATTAGTGCTAGCTAACTCTGCTATGTGTTAGTTAGCACTCGCTACTTATTGCACTTTTTGTTGGGAGAATATAATTGTGCTAGAGTGAACTTGATGAAGGGGAAGTTTGTTGGTTTGATAAGACGCTTTACCTGGCTCGACTGGCTGCTTTTGGTTTTGCTTTTTGGATTTTTTGCCTATTTGGTGGTAGTTTCCGGGAGTCGTATATTCAACAGACGCCCCGCGCCCGTTGAGTTTTTGGCCGGAGAGGCGAAGGGAGCAATGATGGGCAATATCTGGATTGATGTTTCGGGAAGCGTCGTTTCACCCGGGGTATATGAGCTTCCGGCACAGTCCCGGGTAAAAGATGCCCTGGTGGCCGCGGGCGGTTTTTCCGAAAGTGCAGATCGGGAGTATGTGGCGCGGGAAATCAACCTGGCTGCCAAGGCGGTTGATGGTCAAAAGATATTTGTGCCGGCCTTGGTGAAATCCGGTATGGGAGTCACGGCCCCTGGGAGCAGTGCTATCACAAAGATAAACGTAAACAGTGCCAGTGCCACCCAACTGATGACCTTACCCGGAATAGGCGAGGCTCGGGCGGCTGATATCATCAAGAACCGTCCTTATATCAAAGGAGATGACCTGGTAACCAAGAAGGTTCTTTCCAAAACGGTATTCGACAAGATCCGTGACATAGTCACTGCTTACTAATGAGATGGCGGATAATTCTCCTTTCTTGTTTGTTACTGGGTCGGGCGGTTTTTAACTATTTGGTGACGCAAACCCACCAGTTGGGAAGCCACCCGCAGACTATGGACGTTGTTGCCCCGCTGCGGTCAAAATTGGTGGCGATTGCGGAAGCGAACTTGCCCGAGCCGGAAAGCGCTTTGGTCTTGGGGATAGTCCTGGGGTATAAAAGTAGCTTGGGAGAGCGTTTCTATCAGGCTCTGGTTGAGTCCGGGACTCTTCATATGGTGGTGGCCTCGGGTTATAACGTGATGATAGTGGCCGGACTGGCCCTCTCTGCTTTTCTGATAGTTTTCAAAAGATGGCCTGCGACCCTGTTTTCAATTGCGGTCCTATTTTTTTACGTGCTCCTGACGGAGGGGGAGATCTCTATCATTCGGGCGACGCTGATGGGAATGGTGGTTTTTGTAGGTCAAGCCTTGGGTAGGGGAAGTCGAGGATGGTGGAGTTTGCTTTTGGTGGTCACAGTCATGGTCCTACTTGACCCATTGGTGTTTACCAGTATTAGCTTCCAACTTTCGGTGACCGCGACTTTCGGGGTGGTGGTTTTGGCTCCCCATATCAGCAAGCGGGTCAGGGAAAACAGCGCGGTGGCTGTTGGGGGGATTGAGAAGCTGGATTTGTCGACGAGTCTAGCCGCGCTTTTGGCAACTTGGCCGGTGATCTGGTTTCACTTTGGCGGGGGGAGTCTGATTTCCCTGGTTAGCAACAGCCTGATCTTGCCTTTGGTTCCGCTTGTGATGGCTCTTGGGGGGGTGATGCTCATCGCCGGCTTGATTTTTGCCCCACTGGGGCTCGTGATGTCTTGGCCGACGTATGCTTTGGCCCACCTGGTGGTCATTTTGGTAAGGTTGTTCCCGAGTCTAATATAATGACATGGATGGGAAAGTATCTGAGGCTATTGCGCTTGCAGGATCAGCATTTTCAGTTTGGTTGCGCCTTGGCCGGCGGTGTCTACTTGTCCGGTCATTATGTTTGGATAATCACCTGGGCCATCGCGACAACCCTAATTTCACTCGCCTCCTTTATTACGAACGAATTGACTGATCGGGAAGATACCGATAGGTTTAGCTGGAACAAAGTTCACTTGAGGAAGGGAGATAAATTGAATTCGACGGTAGTGGTCCTGATGTGGGTGGTATTTGTGGTAAACGGCTTATGGTTGTCCTGGCAGCTTGGAGTTTTCATCTGGGGTCTAGCCATGTTGCTAATCGGGGAACTCTATTCGTTTAAACCAATTCGTTTCAAGGCAAGACCCGGTTTTGATGTTCTGGCGCAACTTACGGTTTGGTGGTGGATACCCTTTATCGTGCCGGTAGTTCACTTTTCTGCGGTTGGTTCTGTTTTTTGGATTTTTGTGGCTGTAATGTCACTGCTGATATGGGGTTTCTTTTACCCCTATCAGCTCTCCGACTTTTCCGCGGACGAGAAGACGGGGCTTGGCTCGACTCATATAAGGTTAGGAATGAGACAAAGTCTGGTTTTTGGTCTGATTTTTGTGGCGATTGGAGAATTTTCTTATTTTTACCTTCGGATGTGGTCAGGTCAGGAGTGGAGCTTGGTTTTTGCTCTGATTTGCCTCGTCTCCCTGGTCTGTTACTTGTTTTGGCTGGGGATGAACAAGCGAGCTAACCAGGAGACATCAATGCAACGGTACGTTGGCATCATGAAGCCGGTAAGCTGGCTGATGGTGCCCTACGTCATCTGGTGGCTAGTCAAATGAAGTGGTGGCGCACCTTGGGCTTGGTGACTTTGCTTTTGCTATTTTTTACACTCACCCAACTTCCCGACGGGAGACTGCATCTTGTCTTTTGCGATGTGGGTCAGGGAGATGCCTCATTGGTGGTCAAGGGGAGCTTCCAGATGCTGATCGACACCGGTCCGAGGAACGGTGGGGTGATGAATTGCCTTTCTTCCCACATGCCCTTTTGGGATCGAAATCTGGAGGTGGTTGTGGGATCTCATCTGCAGGCTGACCACTTTGGGGAAATGAAAAGTGTTTTGGGTCACTACAAGGTGGGTGAGATAGTGCTATCTGCGGATCTACCTGCCACGCAAACGATGAAAACGATGTACGATCAGATCAAGAGAGACAGGATCAAAATAGATATCGCCGAAAAAGGTGATCGGATACGATATGGTGATTTGTATTTCGACATATTATGGCCTAGCGACAACTCTGGGAAAGTGGTCTTGGGCAAGACGACTGATCCGAATGAAAGAGCCCTGGTTTTGCGGCTTTCTTATCCGGGGCTAACGGCATTATTTACCGGCGACATTGGAGAAGAGCAGGAGTTGGCACTCCTCACGGAAGGGGTGCTTGGCCACGTCGATATTCTGAAAGTGGCCCACCATGGGTCAAAATACAGTTCGTCAACAGCCTTTAGTGAAAAAGTCAGCCCTGAATGGGCAGTGGTCTCGGTGGGAAGTAAAAATAGTTATGGCCATCCGGCGGCAGAAACCCTGAAGCGATTTGATGCGGTGGGGGCACAAATTTGGAGGACCGACCGGCAAGGAGAACTCGAGTTCGTCGGTGACGGAAAAGGATATAGGCCGAAGTGATTTTTTGAATTGGTTCAAGTTATCCTATATAATATCTCAATGATTCGTTACTATTATGTCGATGATAAAACACCGATTCGAACTCCTGAGGAGGTGGAGCCTGGGATAAGCAGATTGATACAACTTGCGGTCGAACACGGTTTTGATCCGGAATGGTTAGTCGAAAATAATGTTGAGAATCATGAAAAAGCCCATGCCTTGGCTTATTTCCGGTTGACTTTAGATCAGGCTCCTTACGTCTTAATGGGAGTTAGCCTGAACGACGATGGTTCTCCGAGAAGTATTTTCGTGGAAATCCCAGTTCAGGATTCTGAAATAGAATTACGCATCTGTTGCGCGCCAGAAAACATGAGTTGGTCTGATCGAGAGGGAGTAAAATTTCATTTGAGAAGAATAAGACAAAGGGAGAGATAGCGTTTGAGTTTCCTGTTAGAATGTTCGTATGGGTTTTGCGCCTAAAGTAGTCAATCTTTCCGGTTTGAAAGTGGTCTTGGTAAAAGATGATCGCGAAAGTGTCCTAGTCCAGGCTCTGCTTGGCTCCGGTTCGCGCGAGGAGACGGATGAGGTCGCCGGGTCGGCACACTTTTTGGAGCACTTTGTCTTTAAGGGAACAAAACAATTTCCGGGAATGTTTGATGTTTCGGATGCGATCGATGCTGTTGGAGGTGGAAGAAATGCCTTTACCGGGAACAACGAAATGGGTTTTTGGGCCAAGACCGCCAAACACAAGGTTGATTTGGCTGTCAAAGTAGTGGGTCAGCTGGTGACCGAACCATTACTGCCGGAAGAATACTTTGACAAGGAAAGGGGGACGATCCTGGAGGAACTGGCTATGTATGAAGATCAACCGGATAGCAAGGCGGGAGAAGAAATGTGGAAACTGCTTTATGGCAAGACGAATATGGGCCGGCCGGTGATCGGCACGAAGGAGAGTCTGGCGGCGATGAGCTTATCATCTTTGCATGACTATATGAGGAAATGGTTTGTGCCAGAGAACGCCTTGGTTGGAGTGGTTGGGAACTGGGACGACGATGGTCGACTACTTGCCCTTATTGAAAAGGAGTTTTCCGGTCTGATCAGGAAAAGGGGTGAAAAACTTGAGAAAAACATGTTTACCTGGGAGCTTGGCCACAAACCAAAGTCGATTTTGGTGAGCCGGAAAACAGAGCAGGCGAATCTTTCGATCGGATTTCCCGGTCTTCCGATCGGTCACCCGATGCGCTTTACCTCTTACCTGACCAATATTATTTTGGGCGGCGGCGGCCTGTCGCGACTGTTTAAGGAAGTGCGGGAGAAAAGGGGCTGGGCGTATACCATTGGGTCGGGAACCGAAAATTACACCGACTCGGGGGCAATCCTGGTCGGAGGGGGTTTGCCCAAGGACAAGCTGGCAGATGCGGTGGGACTGATTTTGGAGATAATCTGGGGGATTGGGGGAACTGGCAAGTGGGGAATCACCGGCAAGGACCTGGCAGTTGCCAAGGAATGTTACAAGGGCCGTGTCAGTTTGGCCTATGACGACCCGAAAAAGGTAATGGGGTTTGGCCTAAACGAGATGATGTTTGAGAAGAAGATCTACACTCCTGAGGAGATCAGGCAAGCGGCGGACAAGGTGACCCTAGAGGAGATTCGGGAGTACTGCAAGATGGCATTCAGGCCGGAGCATCTGGCCTTGGCGGTAGTCGGCGATTATGAAAAACTGCCGTTTGAGATAAAATAGCCCTCACTGCCCATACGGGTTTGACTTTTGACCTATAGTATGCTATAAGATAGTTTGTTCTTTTATAGCACAATGGGTTGTGAGTTGGGTCAAACTAAGAATCCTGGAGGGGACGGACCTCGTGATTTTTAGTTTGACCCAGCCACCCCCCGCACCGCATCTTGCGGGACGGAAACACGGCTGGGGAGGAGAAATTTAATGTACCGGAAGCTGCTGCTGATCCTTTTGATCCTGGCGGCCGTCGTAGCGCTGGCGGTCGATTCCACCCCCACTGTCGTGGTGGTGACGGCGACGACGCCGCCCACGGCCACTTCAACGGCCACGGCGGTTGACGTAGCGGCGCTATGCGCCGCTTCTTCGGACGGTTTAATCACCGTCATGGGGGTGACGGCCCAGTGCCCGGCCACCCCCACTGTCGTGGTGACGGCGACGACGCCGCCCACGGCCAGCCCGAGCCCGACGGCTAGCCGCACACGTCAACCACCGTCGCCGACGGCGACGGCGAGTAGCACGTCGGAGTCGACGCTAACGCCGACACCGACGTGTCCGGAGGGGTTCGATTATGTTTCTCCCCCCGGCAACTACTGCCAGGGGAAGGAGGAGAACGTCACGGCGACGGCAACACAAAGGCGTCTGCCCCCTCCGCCGACGCGGACTATACCGCCGCCGGAGGAATCAAGAACCCCTCCGCCACCCGCTCCCTAACCACAACTCCAGGGGGCCTCACAAGAGGCCCCCTGGAAAAGAAGTTCTAACCAGGGGTCGACAAAAATAAAAACGAACGACCTTATTTTACGCGTGCTTTTGGGATTTTATGAGCGCTTAGAGAAGTGTAATAAACTTGAGCGCTGATATAAAATGGTCGGGGTGGTGGGAATTGAACCCACTGTCTCTACGTCCCGAACGTAGCATGATACCGATTCACTACACCCCGAATGATGATATTTTACACCTGATATACTTTGGCGGTAGTCGGCGATTACCAAAAACTGCCTTTTGAGATAGAATAATTTCATATGTCACCTGACGCCTTGTACGACAAAGGGTTCTTTTTTAACAGAAACCACGCAAGCAATTTGCGGCTCGCGGAGTCAAAAAACGTGCTATTGGAGCACCGCCACCCTTGGCCAATTTACGATTCTCCAGCTTGTAAGACAATGGATTCTTTTTTGAGAATAATATCGGAGGAAAGGTTAGCTGATGAACTGAAGTCGTTAAGGGAGAGGCGTGGTCGAGGGCTGCGGGCTCTGGATGTGGCTGGCCAAGGTTCTTGGCTTCTAGACTATACCAAAAACGGTATTGGCGAGGTGGTCGCCGTGACCTTGCGAGATTTTCGGGATCCCGAAAAACAAAAAGAGGACAGATCGCACCATCTAGAAGTAGTCGAGGGTGACATTTTTCGTGGGAAGACTTGGTTAGAAATATCGAAGCGTTCATCAAAGTTTGATTTAGTCGTGTGTCGTCCTGAGGGACCGATGCACGATTTGTCTTCGAAATCAACGGCATTGGCGTTATTGGATAAGATGTATCAAATGTTGGATGTGGGAGGGATTTTATTGACACAGATTCCTTTTGGGTTGATCAAAATCTCTGGCACGGGGTGGATCGAAGTACTATCGGCGATTCCTGGTCTTTCGGTAAGTTACGATGAAAATGAGGCCTTTGGATTGATTCATACACCCGTGTTGATGATAAGGAAAGATGGTGGGGCGCCGAGCAACCTACGATTTTTAAGGACCTCGCCGGTAAACTCTTCAGATCGCAAAGAGCATATCGAGACTACGGTGGGGTGAAATTTCGGTTGAGAGGAAGCTTTTTGCGAGGAGTATCGGTGGATCATCGATACCGGCGACCTTGAGGCCTAAAATATGTCTAGTACAAAAAAATGTACAAAAAAATGTTGACAAAAGACACACGGTGGTTGTATACTACAGGCCAGAATGAGAAGGGAACAGTTTTTTCTTCCTGCCGGCGTTAGGCTTGATGGTGCCGGTTTTTATAAAGAGAAAGTTGTTGTGTCCAAAGAAAGACTCGATTCTAAAGAAGTCCTTGTTGGGGTTTTGGCCGATGAGATTGTAAATGGAACGGATTCAGTACCGGGCGATTTTCGGGTCAATCCAGGCCGTTTTCGTGAATATGATGATGTTAACCCTCAGTTTGGTAGCGTTACCGATTTTTGCATCGCCGCTGCGCGATTTGTGGAGTCGTACGGTCTGACTTTATCCGAGGTGATGGCGGATCTGGAAGAAGCGGTGAGGCTGGCAGCTGTTGAAAATGAGTCAGGTTACCAGACGGCTTTTCGCAAGAGAGCGGAATCAGGGGAACAACTGCGGAATCTTCCAAACGACATTGAACACGCCGTGATCAACCTAACACGAATGTATGGCAAGGTTCTGGTTTTGAAAGACTATGTCGACGGCCGTCTTCAGGCCACACCCAGAGGTGGAGTAATGGGGTTGACGTCTTATACGAGTCGTCAACACAAAGAGCCCACTGCTTACGAACTCAGTGTTCAGGCTAGGCTGGATGAGATTCGAGCGAAGATTGTCAAGAGATTTGTCCCCGCCCAGATGGATTCTCCGATTGTGACTTAGATTTTGTGTCCTGGGGGGGATTCGAACCTCCGACCTGCTCGTTAGGAGTGAGCTGCTCTATCCAACTGAGCTACCAGGACATACGGATATTTTACTGCAATGGAGTTCGAATTGCCGACCTCCCCGCTAAGCGGGGCGCTCTATCCAACTGACCACCGCTTGGCGGGGCAAGGCTACCAGGATAGGTAGCTGTGTTTTACACCTCCAACGACCTATTTGAGGTCGAGGGAGATTAGGTTATTCGCCTCCGGTTTCTGATTGAGGTTGCTTAGGATCAGCAAGCGGTTGCCGTCGATACTGGCGGCGGCAAAACCGTTGTTGATTTGAGTGGAGATAATCAAAGTGAGATTGTTGCCATCATATTCGACGATTGAGACCCCGTCCGAATTACCAACCACTAGGTGGCGACTGGTCGAGTACCAACTCAGATTTTGGGTAGAATGAGGATCTGTCTGCCCGCGCTCGAGTCTAATCTGGCGAATGATTCTGTTGAGTTCGCTTTCGGGAGCAGGTTTGGTTTTACTGCCGTTTGTGGGTGTTGGTGTTGGCGGGGTGCCGTCAGTAATCAGAGGCTGTTGTGTTTGGGGATTATAGTTAGCTTCAGAAACCTGATAATTGCTGTCTTCTTTGAGGTCGTAGACATAGGTTTTTCCGGCGGTTAGTTTCCGTGATTGGATGGCTGGGTTGATACTGGGGATGGTTTTGCCGATCAAGTTGTCAGGTAGGTCGAGGTTCTCCTTGGTGGTATAGAACAATTTTTCACGGTCGGGAGAGAAGTAGACGTTCACGGCCGACTGTGTCGCAATTTTCACCATCAATTCAGGAAGACGGACCAAGTTGTTTTTGTTGATACTTCCAAGCTGCTCCTGCCATTGGGAAAGGAGGAGAGAGAGTCTAATAGTCGTATCCACCAAGTTTTTTGCCTGATTCATGTTGCGGGTAGAAAGCAGATGACTGGCGACGATTTTTTTACCATCGTGGAAGACGGCCAGGATCTGAGTTCCGTCAGGTGACCAAAGAAGTTCCGCCTTGGTGTAATCGTAAACGCTCATATCCGCAATCTGGATGATCTGATTGCCCAGGATCAGGTTATTGGCTAAGGACAAGACGTAGACGCCGTTGTCTTGAACAAAAGGTGAATTGGTTAGGACATAAACCAGCCGATTTCCATCGGGACTGACGATGGGCTGATTGACTTGATAGAAGGTAAGTGGGGTGCTACTGGGAATTGCCGGAAAAAGACGGGCGTCAGTAGTGCTGACCAGCTCGGGCTTGATTGGGACTGTTTTGGTCCAGGGATAGAAACCGGTCTTGATGATCTTGATTTTGTAATCGGCCGGAGAGAGATAGAGGGTGTCATCGGTGACGGTGGTTAGCCGGTCATTAACAAATACCTGGGCATTTTTGGGGTAGCTGGTAGTCGAAAGCAGGCCGGTACTGTTGAGTGACATTTTACTGATGCTGGGGCGATAACCTTTGGCGATTTGAATAGCCAACAGCGTTCCTCCCACGAGGAGGAGGGAGACAAAAATGGTGATGAGGAGACGACTACGCTTGATCGAGGTTGACACGATGGCTTCTATTATAGCAATTGAGGGAGTTCGGGAGCCAAAATGGTCGGTCTGGGCGTGTTACAATTCAGCCATGAAATTCTCATTATCTAAGAGAGTCGGGATCGACTTGGGGACAGCGAACTGTTTGGTATATGTGGTCGGAGAAGGCATTGTAATGGAGGAGCCGACCGTCGTAGCTGTATCGCTGACGGACTCCAAGGTACTGGCAGTAGGAAAAGAAGCCGAAGTAATGTTGGGCAGGACACCGGGGAACATCAAAGCCAGTAAGCCGATGCGTGACGGCGTGATCGCTGACTATGTCGTAACCGAGGCGATGATGCGTTATTTCCTCCGAAAAGTGAGTGCAACCAACCAATTCTTCAAACCGGAGGTAATGGTGTGCGTCCCAGCCGGTGTAACCCAGGTAGAAAGGCGCGCAGTCTTGTCAGCCACCATGAGTGCCGGAGCAAGGGTCGCCTATCTAATAGAAGAACCATTGGCAGCGGCGATCGGCGCGGGCATTCCGATCGCAGAGGCGAGCGGCAATATGATTTTGGATATGGGAGGGGGAGCGTCCGAGGCGGCGGTGATTTCTCTGGGCGGGGTGGTCACGTTTAAGAGTGTTCGGGTCGCCGGTAACAAAATAGACGAATCTATATCGCGCTATGTCAGAAAGAAACATAATTTGGTGATTGGAGAAATAACGGCAGAAAAAATTAAGGTCAAAATCGGCAGTGCCACCAACCCGCTCAAAGAAGAAACACTCGAGGTGACGGGGAGGGATAGTGTCACCGGACTTCCCAAATCGGTGGTCGTGACCGCCGGCGACGTTTTTGAGGCAATTAGCGATCCGCTTGGCCGGATAATCAACATGGTCAAATCTGTTCTCGAGGAGGTTCCGCCCGAGCTTTCCAGTGACATCATTGATAAGGGGATTGTTATGAGCGGGGGAACGGCAACTCTGCGTAACTTTGATAAATTGTTGACTCATGAAACCGGCGTTCCGGCCTTCGTGGCGGAGGATCCACTTAGGTGTGTAGTAAAAGGTACTGGGGTAGCTCTTGAAAATCTGGAGCTGTATCGTCGCAGTATCACTACAACAAAATAATTTTCCGAATGTATCAATTTTTTATTGTGATTAAATCACTCGCGATGTTCGAGTGCCAAACAACCTGTTGAGCCAAGAAGTGGTTTGTTTTGATTGCGATATATGGGGTTTCTCACCGCTGTAATGTTATAGAGACTTGGTTACAGGGAAGGAGACCCGATCGAACACTGTGTTTACCGGTCTGATCACCGGTTCGCATTCAGACAGTATGTTGACGGGTCTTTGTTGACCCTTCTTTATTCAGAATAGTTTTATTCGTCCTATACCCCTTGGGGTAGGGTATGGCTGCTGTGCGGAGATTGTTGGCCTACCGGTTAATTGTTTGCGTTAATTTGATTTCTGTTTTTCGTACGAAGGAAGTGCAAAAACACATACCCACCCCCCATACATGTTAGATAAAAATATTGATGGACCAATAAAATAACCATGTTTCCCCCATTGTTAGCCGGGATGCTCGAGTGTCAAAAGCTATTTTCTAGGCTACTTGTCCAATTGCGTCGATAAGTTTAACCCGTCTTTTGAAACTGCGGTATTCGATTTGGTTCACGCGGGGGTGGTTGCCGACGTTGTTTGACTTGATCGGGCATCCACCGGCATTTCTCGCGTTTTTTTCGTTCACGATAGATAACCATTTTGGAAAGATCGACCAAACCATTCCGTGACCGTTTTTCGAACGTTGCGTTTTTTCTGCCCCAATTATTGGCTGGTATCGTCCTATCCGGGGGAATTTCACTTCAAAAACGCAGGGTTTATCATCATCAAACCGCATCTGGCTTCTTAGAATTATCGGTTGCCAGTTCTCCCCTTTTTCATCGGCCGATGACCATCTTTGCCAACGACCAGTTGTGTCTATAACTTTCTATTTCGGTTTTGCCCATATTCGCTCTTGAGCGGGCGATAAGTTAAATAATAGCCTTAGTATCTGAATATCTAAATTGCTCATTCTCTTGTCGATGTTACCTAGTTAGCTTGCTTTTTGAAACGCTATAGTATATTTCCCGACCATTTTTATATCCGTTCTGTTACAGGATATGAATAAGTAACTTATAGTACTGTGTCTTTTTTGAATTTTTCGAACCCAACTCGTTTTTGGAGATCCAATTTCATCAAACGAGTAGCTTTGGGTCGCGAAGATTGACTACCTTGACCTGTTTTTTGGCCTAATACATCGCACGAATACCATAATCTGACCATTTGGCACCCTGGGGTGGCGAGTGATAGTTCTGAAGCTAATTCTATCGGGATAGTTTTGTCCTGATTCAGGTTTGGGGCGGGGCTATCTATATAGTATCATTTAGGAGTGAATAAGCAAGTATTGGGGACAAGGGTTGATCTGGTAACCCGAGACGAAAGTTTTTCTATGATCAGGGATTGGCTGGAGTTGTCAGGCGGGAGGCCCAAAATAGTGATGACAGCCTACAGCGAGTTTTTTGTGACTGCATTACGCGATGTTGACTTTGGAATGGTCCTAGAAGGCGCCGATTTGGTCACCCCTGATGGTATAGGTCCTTTGGCTGCGATATATTTTCAGGGCATTACAAAGTCTTCTGACCATGCCGTCATAAAGTTCCTCAAAGGAATTCAAACCGGGGCGGCAATTCTTTCCGGACGAGTCGGGTTACCGGTTTCCGGGTACTGGCTGTTCAAGACGTTAGTTGGGCAAGCAGGAGAAAAAGGTTGGAAAGTGTTTTTGTTGGGCGGTTTTGGTGACACCGCAGAAAGGCTTTCCCATAAATTGAGATCGGAAAACAAAGAGCTTCGAGTAGAGTCTGATGCCGGGGCACAAAATGGGAGTGAAATGGAGGGGGCGGCAAACGAGAAGGTGATTGAGAAAATTAATCGGTTCGCGCCTGACCTGCTATTCGTTGCCTACGGGCCGGTGAAGCAAGAGAAGTGGCTGATGGCCAGTAAGGGGCGCTTGAACGCGAGGGTGGCGATGGGAGTGGGGGGGACTTTTGATGAGGCGCTAGGCAAGATTCGCGAGGCCCCTGTTCTCTTTGAGAGAATTGGTCTAAAATGGTTATGGCGGCTCCTCCAACAGCCGCAGCGTCTGCCCCGCATATTCAAGGCTACCGTTGTGTTTGCCTGGTTGGTTTTTGCCAAAAGTTTACGAAGCGGCAAAAAATAATCCGTTTGTTTTGACCTGGTCTGTTATATAATGATATAATTAGTTTATGGCAAGTGAAAGGGAAATTGTTATCGACAAAAGACGTGAGCCCGAATACGGTTGTATTGTGACCGCCGATGGTGTTCCAATGGTAATCACCGGAGAACCGGGGGAGGAGGCGCTGTTAATGGAAAAGAGGTTGAAATCCGAGGAACAATACGGCCTTTTCCTTCGCTTGGTTCGTTGCTGGGCCCTGATGGAGAAGCGCCGTCACTCGCGGGCTATGTTTTCAGATCTAGAAGTTTCTGGACACTCCGAGCTTGGATCCGTCGGTTTGACTTGTTTACCCGTTGATGGAGAGGAGGGGGCAAATATGTGGTTGGTGCTTGACGTTAGTATTTTGGACCACTTTCTGGCTCTGACGACACAAACCGATGATGTTTGTTTTGGCTTGGCTGGTGTTGGACGAGCTGACCAATTGATAGTGATGGATAAGTGGGATTCTACAAAGATTGGAATCCGTTTGGGCCTCTCCGAGTTTGTCGGTCTATTTCATGATCAGATCGAGGCGATTGAGAATATGTTGGTCCAACAGGAAGAGAAGACAAGAAAATAGATTATTTGTTTCCTCCGGGATTGATGCCGAGCATCCAGAGGACCGATTCTTTTTTGTAGCGACGATCACCGCGAGAGTTGATGCGAATGGCGGGAAGTTTGCCGCGCTTGCCCCAGCGTTTGATGGTGAGGGTAGAAACGCGGAGGAGAGTGGCGACTTCGGAGACGGTAAGAAGATCGGGGAGATTAGAGAGACTCAGTTCCTTTTTCTGTTTAGTGTCTAGTTTGGGAATATTTAGTTGGTCGTCGTTGTCCATGTCTGATATACAAGTTATCAGATAGGTTATAGAGAGTCAATGGGGTGTTCTGGACACCTAGATAGAGAACGGTTGTTCTCCTTTCTGTTTAAGGTAATTTGTAACATAGGTAGCCGGTGTTTGGTAGCCCAAAGCCTGATGGTACCTTTTATGATTGTATTTGTGGTTGAATATCTCACATCGCTGGCAGAAGAGATGCTTGTATAGCACCAGATACAACCCCACCGGCCTTTTAGGCCAGGGCAGGAAAGCTTTGGTCGAGAGTGATGGTAGACTGAAGGCGTGCAACGCCTGAAGTCTACGGCTCATACACGCTACGACCTAAGATATCACTTTGTCTTCATTCCTCGGTACCGCAAGCGAATCCTGGTAGGAGAGATTGCCAAAAGGATTGAGGGAATGATTAGATTTTGTTGCCAACTCTACGGTTGGGAGATACTTGAGCTGGCGGTACAGAAAGACCATGTTCATCTGTACTTAGGGAGTCAGCCCAAATGGAGTCCTTCAACTATCATGAACAAAATTAAAGGTGGAACCAGTTCCGGCCATGGCAAGAAAAAGCTTTGAAGCAATGGAGGCGACTGTCTGGTATGACTTGGTTCGGGACGACGAGGAGACGAAACGGGCTAGGCGTGCCTTGGGAATGGAGGTTGTTCTCGAACTGGATACGACCGTCACCTTGGATCAGTACGAAGGCATCGCGAGGAAAGAATTGGTCGCTACGTTGGCGAGTTTTGGTGGGATAAACAACGAGGCGTGGAGACTGGCCTTCGCGTCTCACCTAGAGGCGGCGATGCTGGCCCAGGAACTGGGATGTTACGAAACTCTTGCTGAGGTGGTCGATCTGGTCCGTTGGTGCCGGAGGGCGGTAGGTTTGTCACCCGAGTTTGCGACCGGACAATGGGGAGACTTTCGAGCTGCTCTGGGACAGCCAGCTTAGTCACGGGAAGATTGAGGCATTAAAAAGCCCAGGGGGTTGTCCTGGGCTTTGGATTGAGGAGCGCAGTTTACTCCTCTTTGGTGGTGGCGCGCGCGATGATGACATCGAGCGTTTCGGACTTGTTCCGGGCGGCGAACTCGTTAATCGCCCGCTGCTTGACCTGGGCGATGGCGACGTTGAGCTCGGGGCTGGCCCCGTTGCTGAGGCTTTCGGCCTTGTCGAGCAACGCGATCATCGCGAGATAGCGTTGCTCCATGGAGCCGCCGGGCAGTGAACTGAGAATTTGGTCGAACATGTGTTGCCTCCTTTGGGCACCAATCTGAAAGAAAGAAAGAGCGTACCGCCGCTTATGGCGGATTGAGGGAATAATAGCCTATATATAGTATATTTGCAAGCTGGGGGCACGAAAAACCCCGCGGAAGCGGGGTCTTTCGGTTTCAAAAAAAGGGGAGGAACTATTTGAGTTCCACTTTGGCACCAGCGGCTTCGAGTTTACCCTTGGCGGCTTCGGCGTCTTCTTTCTTGGCGTTCTCAAGCAGGGTGGCGGGAGTTTTTTCGACCAGGTTTTTGGCTTCCACCAAACCCAGATCGGTTTTGATCTCGCGAACGGCTTTGATAACACCAATTTTGTTAGCACCGGCATCGGTGATAACAACGTTGAACTCGGTCTTCTCTTCGACCGGGGGGGCGGCAACGGGAGCGGCAGCGGCCGCGCTGGCAACTGGAGCAGCGGTGACACCGAACTTCTCTTCGAGAGCTTTTACCAACTCAGCTACCTCCAGGACGGAGAGCTCACTGATTTGATCAACGATTTTTTGGAGTTTGTCGCTCATATTGAGTTTCTTAATTAATAATTACCCACGGGCGATAGCATCGAGGGCGTAGACCAGTAATTGGGCGGGGGCGGTGATCTGGCGGACGAGGGCATTGGCTGGGGCCTGCATCTGGGCGAGGAGAGAAGCCAGCAATTGTTCGCGGCTCGCGAGTTTGCTCAGGGTCTCGATATCTTTGATGGAAAGAACTTTGTCATCCATGAGGCCGATCTTGATCTCGGGAAGGTTCTTGTCCTTGGCGAACTCGGTGAGGGCTTTGGTGGCGGTGACGGCGTCGGTCATGGCAAAGATCACGGCGGTAGGGCCATTCAGGACGGCCTCGACTTCTTTGGGGAGGGTGCCGAGCTTTTCGGTGAGGGAGATCTTCAGGAGATTGTTTTTGGCGACCATGAATTCGCCGCCGGCTACGGCGATCTTGGCGCGCAGGACGGTTTGGTCGGCGACAGAAAGACCGGCGTAGTTAGCCAGGATGACCGCCTTGGCGGTCTCCAGGCCTTGTTTAACTTCGGCAAGGGCGTGAATATTTTTTTGACTAGGCATAAAAAAAGCTCGACCAAAGCGAGCTATAAAAGGTGCTCCTACGGAAGACTTAGTGATCGCTTCCGGTCTCTGGACTAGGGCATATTATAAACGTCGGCCCGAATTTTGCAATGAGGGAATTAAGCTTCATAACCCCCCACGTCTCATAGTTTCGTGTTATATACTATTTTCTGGTAAAATCCGGCCATGGTAGGCGAAAGACGGTTCATTCGAAAGCTCCTTTTTACTACTGGTATGGCTTTGACAGCCGTGACGGTGGTTGGGTCATTTTTGAACTCTCATGATAATAGTCAGGCCACTGCTTTCGAACCTCATTTATCCGGCACCGGTCCCAGGTCCGCAGAAGCGACGGCAATGCCCTGTGAAATTAGTTCCAAGTATCCGGAGCAAATTCAACAATGGCGTACTTTGGTTGCCGGTTATGCCTGTTTGCGAGGATTTGATCCGAACTTAGTGGCGGCGCTTGTTTGGCAGGAAAGCGGCGGTGATCCGGATATTATCTCTCATAGTGGAGCGGTTGGTTTGATGCAGGTTATGCCCAGCGATGGTGTAGCGGCAACCTTCCTTAATGATAAAGGTGAGCCGTACTTTGCCAACCGGCCAACCATGGCAGAACTGAAGAATCCAACATTTAACGTTGACTACGGTACTGGAATACTAGAGGGGTTAAGAAATAAAATTTCGGAAAATTATAAGGCAGAACAACTGGCCGACCAGGCAATCCAGCGAACCGTTTTACGGGAAGCCTTGAAAAAATATGGCCCAAGGGATAGGGGTTATGAGTACGCTGATATTGTCCTGGCTATTTATGACCAGAATCGGTAGGCCGGTGAAGTTTCATTAGAGGTTGACAGTTAGTGATAGAATTGAGGGTATTCCGATTCAGATTGCTGCACATCTTTGTATTTTGATGCTGATGGCGATCTAGAAGCAGAAGTACCTTAACAACCCCATGTGCTTTCCATATTTTCTTTTCCGGTGGGACAAACTAGGGCTATTAGTTTAGTAGTTCTACTTGTTCCACCGGAAAACAATCGGGAGAAGCCAAAACATGAATCTGATTCCGCTTTACAACTTGCTGGACGATAACGCGGCACCGCCGCACGCCAAAGAAGTGATCTCGGGTCTGTTGACGTGTACCGGTCACCGGAAGGTGACCCGACAGCACTTTGGCACCGACCCGGATTTGCAAGCGCTTTCGAAGTTGGGTCTGATCACGTTGGAGGCCAAGGGCATCATCGTGACCAAGAAGGCT
>MFAI01000026.1 GCA_001774555.1 Candidatus Collierbacteria bacterium RIFCSPLOWO2_01_FULL_50_23 | reverse complement strand
AAAGAAAAAAGATTCGTTCTACTTTCTCTCGCTTCATTTTCACTTGCCGCTGGTCTACAGATGCATTACCTGGGCCTGCTTCTCATCCCTACCTTGGGTATTTTTTGGCTCCTCACCATTCGCTCTGCTTGGCCAAAACCAAAAGAAAAAGCCTCGCTTATCAAACATACCTTGATCGCCACCGCTCTCTTTTTCCTGATGATGTTCCCCCTGCTTCTGTTTGATTTGAAGCATAATTTCATGAACTTTAACGCCTTCAAAACTTTTTTTACCGACCGCCAAACTACCATCAACCTCAACCCGGCCAGATCGGACCGTTTTAGTCTGATTACTGACAAGGTGGTCTCTGATATGGTTTTGGGCCGCGCCACTACCTATCCCATCCTCGTCGGCCTCGTCATTCTCGCCGGCTTCATTCTCTTTCTCCGTCGGGCCAAAAACAAAGCGCCGCTTCTTCTCTTATCCTCTTGGGCCTTCTTCGGGTTTCTTGGCCTTATCGTTTACAAACAACACGTCTATGCCCATTACTACGGTTTTATGTATCCGGCACTATATATGATCTTGGGTGTCTCCATTGCCTATTTTCTAAAGGAGAAGCTTCCCCTCCGTCTATTCGGACTGGTTTTCCTCGTCTGGCTGGTCTACCTTAATGTCGTAAATTCACCGGTGAGAGAAACACCCAATCGTCAACTGGCGCGGACCGAACAGATCATCGACCTGATCATCAAAGAGTCAAACGGTCAGCCCTTCAACTTTGGTCTGATCGCCAAGCAAAATTACGACGAGTCTTACCGTTATATTTTGGAAAACAAAAAAGCCAAAATGGTCAGAGGAGAAAACGGCGTCACCGACCAGCTCTTCGCCGTCTGCGAGGATGGAGACAAGTGCCAGCCGGAGGGGAATCCGGCCTACCAAATTGCCATCTTCGGAATCGCGAAAACACAACAAGAGTGGCGCATTGACGGCATCAGAATCTACCGCCTCACCCACCCGAACTAAAAAGTATTTTTTCTCTTGGCAACTACGGCGAAGGCGATAAGCGCCAGTGCGCTCGCGATCGTCAGGGCCAACCCGTTTTTGAAACTATCTGGGAAATAGGTGAAGGCGACTCTGGCTTCTCCGGCCGGGAGGATGATGCTTCGAAAGATCCCGTCTGCCCTGATAATTTTTGTTTCACTGCCGTTAACCGTTGCTTTCCAACCCGGATAGTCGGTGTCGGAGAGCATCAGGTAGGCGCCGTTTTTGGTGTTGGCAATTATCTCGACACGGTTGGCCGAGTACGAAAGCAATTCAACCGAGTTGCTATCGTCGGAGACAAACCCCCGGGGCTTTTCTTCTTTGAGTAATATCTTATTTCGGAAATCAAAACCACCGATCAATCTTTCCTCCGCTTTGACATCATTCATTTCACCTTCCGCCTGGTAGAAGAGATTTATCCGCGGCATCGCCGTCTTGTTTTCAAGTAGTACACTCGCCCCAAACGAATCCACAACTTGATATTTTTTCAGCAATTCGCCGTTGATTACTCCCTCGCTTTTAAATCTGCCCTCTCTGTCCTTCTTTAGGGTCAGTAGATATTTTGTCCCCGTCAGATCCAATAGGGGAGAAAGTGGATTATCCAGATTAAGATACCTGGTCATAGCCCCCTCTCCCAGACTGCCGTCGATTTTTTGTTTGAGGTTAATTCCCACATTGATTGCCCGGAACCAAATACCGGAATCCTTGTATAGCAGGGGATCGTAGCCGCCGATAGTATAAATGCGCCCATATATCCAGGTATTTGCACTCATCAATGGTCCGGTATCGATCGCCACGCGGTTGATCCCCGCCAAATCATGGACTTTCTGGATGAATGGTATTTGAGTTGTACCGTAGTCTGACCGAGCCATCGGGGTGAATTTGGTGGCATAGCGGAGCAGGTCGAAGGTGACCAGCAAACAAAGGGCAAAAACGACCACTTTTTTCTGCGGGACGACAAAAAGTAATATCGCCGCCGCTGTCGTTGCCAATGGCAGAATCAGGTTCCGTGTCGAGACGCTCTCCTTGGTAGTGAGATAGAGAGCACCAAGTAGTACTAATACCAATACAGATAGAAGCAATTTTCGTTTCTTTTTAATCAGATCAAAGCCAAAGGCGGACAACACCGCCCCGGAAAAGGAGAAAATCATCAGCCACCGGCTGGCATACCCGGTCGAGAGCAGTGGCAGCTTAAATTCAAAAACCATTTTGGAGAGCGGGTTCTCGAAAGCCAGGAATAGAGAAACCAGAAAGAACAATGAAAAAAACCAAATGCGGAAATTCTTTTTTGAAAACAACAGTGCCGTCAGGGCCAGTATCAAACCGACGATGCCAAAATATCCGGAAGTTTCCTGATATTGCATAAAGCCGGAATAATTTCCGGTGGCGCTGTTACCAAAAAAGTCAGGCGCGATCAGAGTGATCAGGTGTTTCAGGGGAAGCAGGCCATATTGATACTCGGCAATATTGTGATCCAAATTCCGGATCGAAAGAGAGAGTAGTTCCGCCGTCGGAAAAAGCTGCAGCCCCGCCAGACCGACCCCCAAGAGCAGGAAAAAGAATATCTGAAAAATCTGCCCGGAAACGATCTTTCCGTAGGCCACACTACTGGCGATAAAGGCATAGGTTGAGATAATAAGAAGCGCATAAAACGCCGGTTGAAAAAATCCCCCGGTGAGGATAAAAAATACAGCCAAAGGAAGACCCAGGAGATATCTCTTCTTTTGGCCGTGTAGAAACCTTTCGATAAGCCACAGTGAAAGCGGAATGAAAGTCAGTATCTGGCCGGTCGTCGCGTATTCCAAATAAGTCATCATAAAGCCGCCGAAAGCGAAACTGACTGCCCCGACGAAGCTCCCCGCTCTGCTTACCTTTATTTCGCGCAAAAAAAGCAGCATGAACCACATCGCCAGTAGCGGTTGGACTGCGACCATCAGGCCATAGCCGGTGACGTCGCCGAAAAGAAGCATCAGCAAATTGAGCGGATAAAATGGCGCCGATTGCCAGTTGGCCAAGAGCGGCCCACCCATAAAAGAGTAGGGATTCCAGAGGGGAAGCTGCCAACCTCTGATCAGGTCCATCGCCAGAGTTCTCCAGGGATATAGTTGGGAGAAAACGTCGGTTAGGGCAATGTTTTTGTACGGTACCCCGGCGACGAACCCCCAGAACTGATCGGCCCAGGGGTGATAAACACCGACCAGGGCATCCAGAGGAATTGGCACTAGTCCCACAAAGAGCCCCCGAAAGAAAATAATGTTGATGAGTAGCACCAGTACCGCAAGAACCATTTAGGATATAGTATATACGTTATGAAACGGTCTCCCTTCTGGTCGGTCATTGTCCCCGCCTATAACGAAAGCGGCAGAAACCACGTCAGAGAAATCTTGGCCTATCTTGCCAAACGTACGGAAACCTGGGAACTGATTATCGTCAATGATGGCAGTACCGATGACACCAACAAAGAGCTCCAGAAGATGAACCGGGCAAAAAAGTTTCGTCTCATCAGTTACGAGAAGAACCAGGGCAAGGGCTATGCTGTCAAACAGGGGATGCTCGCCGCCACTGGAGAATACCGCTTGTTCCTGGACATGGACCTCTCCACCCCGATTGCTGAAATGGCAAAACTCAGACCACACTTGGGAAAATATGACGTCGTCATTGGCACCAGAAAAACCAAGGGCGCCAAAGTGGTCGTCCACCAGCCCTGGCTGCGGGAGAATCTCGGCAAGGGTTTCACCCTGCTATCCCAGCTATCGCTTGGTGTTCCGGTTTCCGACTTCACCTGCGGTTTTAAGTGTTTTTCGGCCAAAGTCGCACAGAAGGTTTTTAGTCATGCACAGATAAATCGCTGGGGCTTTGACGCTGAGATTCTTTTTCTTGCCCACAAGTATGGTTACGTCATCAAGGAGATCCCGGTCTCCTGGACGGATGACAGTCGCACCCGGGTAAAGTTTCCTGAGGATCTGGTGAACTCGCTCTCTGAACTAATTGCCATCCGCGTGAACGACCTCACGGGTAAGTATCATCAGTAGAGTCGCTATAATCAAACCAGATGACGCCAAAGCTATCCATCGTAATTCCCAATTACAACGAAAAAGAAAATCTTCAGGCTGGGGCTTTGACCCAGGTCAGTGCCTATCTGAAGAAAGTTCCTTACACTTGGGAAGTAATTATTTCAGATGACGGTTCCACTGATGGCAGCCGTGATCTGGCCGAGGCTTTTGTCAAAAAACACGGCGGCTTCCGTCTCTTGAAAAACGCCCACGGAGGGAAAGCGTCTGCGGTCAACGCCGGCATCAAAGCGGCCAAGGGCGAGATAATTCTTTTCACTGATATGGATCAAAGCACACCTCTAAAAGAAGTTGAGAGACTTCTTCCCTACTACGGCCAGGGCTACGACGTCGTTTTTGGCTCACGGGGCACGACCAGGAAGAATTTTCCCCCGATGAGACAGATCACCTCCTGGGGTTTCCGAACTCTACGTCAGCTTTTTTTGCTCGCTCATGTAGCTGATACGCAGTGTGGCTTCAAGTCTTTCAAGGCCAGCGTCGCCAAAGAGATCTTCCCCAAACTTTCAGTCCTGCGGGAAAGGGCTGTTGGCTGGACCGTCTCCGCCTTCGACGTCGAGTTATTATTTTTGGCCGAAAAATCAGGTTACAAGTTGAAGGAAGTTGAAGTGGAGTGGTCCCAGCAGGACCTCAGCACCGGCAAGGAAAACAAGATGGTCAAGGAGTCAATTGATATGTTGAAACAAATACTCAATGTAAAAATCAATGATCTTAAAGGACTTTACCGCTAAATCGAAGTTGGCCAAACCTCTAGTCGTCTTTATTCTTGCCCTGGTTGTCTTTCTTGCCCTTCGCCTCCCCGCTTTCACCAGGATCCCGGTTTTTGTTGATGAAGCGATCTATATCAGGTGGTCTCAAATTATGAGAAACGAGCCCAGCCTGCGTTTTCTTCCCCTTTCCGACGGCAAACAGCCCCTCTTTATGTGGGCGACCATGCCCTCACTCAAGCTTTTTCATGATCCGCTGGTTGCCGGCCGCATGGTTTCCGTCGGCGCCGGTCTTTTTTCCCTGGCCGGCATCGCTTTCTTGACCTACGTTTTGACCGGAAGTCTGGCTCTCTCTTCTTTGGCCGCCCTTGTTTATGCCCTCCTCCCTTTTAGCGTTTTTTTCGACCGCATGGCCCTGGCTGACAGTCTGCTTTCCGCCTTTGGCATTTGGTCGCTCGCTCTGGGGGCACTGCTTGTGAAAAAGCCCAGACTTGATCTAGCCATGCTCCTTGGTTTCGCCATCGGTTTGGGTCTGATCACGAAGTCACCGGCAATATTTTTCTATCTAAGCCAGCCGCTCATATTTCTCGCCCTCTTTGATTTCAAATCCAAGGATGTCAAGAAGAAAGTATTGAAACTTGTGGGTGCTTACCTCGTCGCGCTGATTCTCTCTCAGGCCATTTACAATATTCTCCGTCTCGGAGTGAACTTCCATCTGATCGGCAGCCGCAACCAGGACTATCTCTTCTCCATCGGAGAGGTGAGCAGACACCTCCTTAATCCCTTGGTGGGAAATATGAAAACAACCGGTCTTTGGCTCTGGTATCTGCTGACCCCGCCGTTTCTAGTTTGTCTTCTCGCCTCGCTATTTTCCCGTTTTCGAAAAGCCTCTCTTACCTTAATTCTTTTTTGTGCAGCAGCTTTGGTCGCTCAGGCGTTGGTCGCGAAAGTGTACACTAGCCGCTACATATTGTTTGCCGCCGTACCCTTGGTTGTACCGATCACCTTCGGTCTTTCTTATCTCACCGAACGATTCAAGGACAAAAGGACAGTTATCTTCGCCGCTGCTTTTCTCTGGCCGATCGTTTTGTCCCTCCTGTTCGTCATCAAACCGGAAAGCGCCGGGATGCCTTTTGATATGCGCAGCGGCTATCTGGAGGACTGGACTGCCGGCTGGGGCCAGAAAGAAGTTGCTAATTATCTGATTGAGAAAGCGAACGGCGGACAAAAGATCGTCGTCGGCACCGACGGCTTCTTTGGCACTCTTCCCGACGGCCTCCAGATCTACACTCAAGGAACACCCAATATCACCGTCATCGGCGGCTCGCCCTCGATTAAGACTCTGCCCGAGTCGCTCACCAACTCTCTCTTGGACAAGGCCAACACGGTGTATCTCGTCGCCAATGCCTCCCGCGTCAATCTTTCCCCACAGGATATGAGCAGACTCGAGCTGATCGGAAGCTACCCAAAACCGGCCCGCGCAGACGGCACCCACGAAACCCTATTATTTTTCCAGCTCAAGCGCTAGTTCCCCTACGGGGTTAGACCCTGTAGGACTGGTATACTTAGCCCATGAAATTCAAAGACAAAATAGTTCTGATCACGGGTTCAAGCAGAGGGATCGGTAGAGCCACCGCTATCGCTTTTGCGGGGGAAGGAGCGAAAGTTGTCGTAAACTATGTCAAGTCAGACACGGAAGCAAATTCATTGATCGGCGAAATCGAGAAACTCGGATCGGAGGCAATAGCCATTAAGTGCGATGTTTCAGAGGAAGAACAAGTCAGGGAAATGGTCGATGGTGCAATCAAGAAGTTTGGCAAACTCGATATCTTGGTGAATAATGCAGCCTTAGTCTTTGATGTTCCACTTTTCGATAAATCCGTCGAACAATGGCACAGAACACTGTCAGTGAACTTAGTGGGACCATTTCTCTGTTCAAAATATGCCGCCCCTCACCTAACGAAAGAAAAAGGGAAGATCGTTAACATCTGTTCCAATAGCGGACTGACCAGTTTTGATCCGACCTCCGCAGATTATGATTCCTCAAAAGTTGGACTAATTTCACTGACAAAGGATTTAGCCATAGAACTTGCCCCAGATGTGCTGGTCAATGCCATCGCTCCTGGCTGGGTGGACACTGATATGAATGCTGATTTACCGAAGGAATTTATCGAAGAGGAAAAGGAAAGGGCCTTGTTAAAACGTTTCGCTAGACCCGACGAAATAGCCAAAGTTGTTCTTTTTCTGGCTTCAAATGATTCCAGCTATATTACGGGGTCCGTCCTTGCAGTCGACGGTGGTTACTTTTAACTGTCGCTTATGACAAATCTTTTCCTAGCCAGTAGCGGGGATTATGTCCTCGACGATATCGTAAAACATCTTCCCAATAAACCTACCCAATATAACCTCGCTTTCATCAATACCGCCGCCGAAGTTGAGAAGGGTGATCACTGGTGGGTGACGAAGGAAAAGAACAAGCTGCTTTCCGCCGGCTTTCGGGTAGATGAATTCACCATCACCGGGCTATCAAAGGAAGAATTTGCCTCAAAAATGGCGGACAAAAACGGAGTATATGTCTGTGGGGGAAATACCTATTATCTTCTCGATCAGGTAATTAAGACCGGATTTGACGAGTTCCTCAAAAAATGGATTGCAGATGGCAACCTGTACATCGGCTCAAGCGCCGGCTCCTCGATAGTTGGCGTTGCTATCGACTTTATTCCATCTGACGAGGCTCTCGCGGCACCCGATCTGAAGTCGATGGGTTTGGGCATCGTCGACCTGGCCATAGTGCCCCACTGGGGAAGTAGTGACTTCAGGGACGAATATTTAAAAGAGATCTCATCTCTGTACCGGGAGGATACCAAGATAATTCTTCTTTCCAATTCCCAGTACCTCCACGTTCAGGGCGGAGAATATTCTATTAACCAGGTCTGATGGATATTAACGGCGCTTTTTCAGGGGATTGCCCAGTTTTTGGGAGACAATATTGCTCATGTCCCGGTCGGTAAAACTGTCTTTGACAATAAAGTGAGGGGGGACTGCGACCCCCTCATTCAAACAGGCCTCGGCAATCATTTTCATCCAAGTGGCGCGAATACCGGTTTTATCCGCCTTTTCGTTCATAGCCTTTTCGTCCAGAACTTTTCCATCGTTAGTGCCAAACTGGGGCCCCTCAACGCCAATAAGGATTGTGCCTTGAGTGTCGCCATAGAACAGGTTGTAAAAGCTGTTCGGTTCGTTCCTGACCATAAGTACCTCCCAGCTTGTCGGATTGGTCCAGTCAAAGATGATCAGATCCACTCTATCAGCCTCGGCAAGCGCCATGCAATTAGGCAAATTATACTCAGTGATAACGTTGGTTCCCCGGTAGCGCCCATCTCCTTCAAGGGCGTGAATCACCACCTGCGAAAAACCACCGAAGTTGTCCAGGTCATTCTCGACCACCAGGATGTTGTAAGGAGGAAGCTTTGTCTCGCCCATTTCAATGGTTATGACCATCAGGTTTGGGTCAAACTCGGAGAGCGATACGTCCTTGTCCCGGCGGCGCTCCTCCCAACCCATACGTTCCCGGATAACCTCCATTTCACGATTAACGTGTTTTTGGCATCTTGGTTCTAGGTATGGTAGCTCAAACAAACTTATAGCCTTGAGAATTTTTTCTACCCCTCGGCCATCTCCCTTTGCCATCAATTCCGCAATGTCCTTTCTTTTGGAAAGAATTGGAGGCATTTCCCGACCGATTTCCTTCATGTGGGTCATCAAAGCCAGGTAGATACTCTCAAAATACGAGTCTTTCCCCTTCAGGCTCTCGAGGGTACATCTCTCGTAATCCATAAAGGCCACCCCGGTATCCGGTCCACCCAGCAAACGTCCTGTCTTTTCAACTAAAAACGAAGTAGCGCCAGTGGTATCCCGAAGGGTCTTCTCAGTGAATGTCTCCGGAGCAGAGCTCCAGCGGTGAGTCGCGAAGATTTCTTCATCGTTGTATGCCAGATTCCAGGACCAACTAGGCACCCATTCGCCAAACTCGTCATCGTACCCAAGCGAGATCTGAACCATTAGGTGATATTCTTCTTCCTTTTCTCCCAGGGTCAGCTCGAGAGAAAATGGTATCTCATCGGCAAATCTCCTCTGCCGGCCAAACTCGGCAAGCTCGGGGAAGGCAGCCAGATTTGTGATTGGTAGACCTGTAATATCAGAGAGGAAACCGAGCTTGTCAGTAAGCTCAGAGAGTTCTCTTCTGTTGGGGGTTTCTTTTCCCATAGTCCTATATTATAGCGCATATAAGTCTTTTTTGAGTTCACAACTGGCATTCGCTTAATTAGCCAGGCTTGATTATAATTTTATTGTGCTCTCCCGCATCGTTAAATTCATCCTGTCTGCCAAGTGGTATCTCCTGGTCATTGTCCTGACGATCCCGACTTTCACTTCACTCCTCCGGCCCGGATTCTTCCCGATGCATGATGACCTTCAGGCGATGCGGGTCTATCAGATGGAGCTTTGTTTGCGCGACGGCCAGTTTCCCTGCCGCTGGGTTCCTGATATGGGTTATCAGTATGGCTATCCCCAGTTTACGTACTATGGTCCATTGCCCTACTATGTCATGACCGCCGGCCGCCTCCTCCTACATCTGCCGCTTTTCGACGCCGTCAAGCTCGGGTTTATCCTGCCCCTCATCCTGGGGAACCTATCCATGTTTCTTTTGGCTGCCTCCCTTTTTGGACCCCTTGGCGGACTCTTGTCTGCGCTAGCCTACGCTTATGCGCCCTACCGCGCCTCCGATCTTTTTAGCCGGGGAGCCATGGGTGAGACCTGGGCCTTTGTCTTCCTGCCTCTGATTCTTTATGCCGTTTTGCAATTATTCAAAAAGCCCACCCTGAAAAAGTCGGCTCTATTGGGGACCAGTTTTGCCCTGCTTCTCGTCACTCACAACATCAGCACCCTCATCTTCACCCCGATGGTCGCCGTCATCGCCCTGGTTCTTCTGGTGCAATCAAAGCAAAAAGCCAAGTTTGTTAAGTATGGCCTGATCGGCCTTCTTTGGGCCGCCCTGATGGCGGGGAGCTTCTTCCTGCCGGTCCTTTTTGAGAAAGGTTTTGCTCACACCGAGTCGCTCATCCTTGGCTACTTCAATTATCTGGCCCACTTTGTCAGTTTGAAACAACTCTTTGTCTCCACTTTCTGGGGCTATGGTTCCTCCGAGATTGGGCCGACCGACGATCTGTCATTTTTCCTGGGGCCGGTTCAGCTCTTCCTGCTCGTTATTTCTCTCGCTGTTTTATTTCTGAATTTCATGAGGCGAAATCTGAATTTGTCCGCCCTGATCGTTTTCCTCTCCGCCATCTTCTTGCTGATCTCACTTTTCATGAGCCATGAGAAGTCGACCTTCATCTGGAAAATGATCCCGCTTTTGGTCTATCTGCAGTTCCCCTGGCGTTTCCTGGTCACCGCCAATCTTTTTCTTTGCTTGATCGCCGGTTACTTTATTTATTACCTGAAGGGCCGTGCCGCCAAAATCATTCTAATCACTTTTTCTTTCCTGCTCATATTCATGAATGTTTCATACTTTAGTCCCCGGGAATGGTTCAACATCACCATCTTCGAAAAGTTTTCCGGTCTTTCCTGGGACAGACAGCTGACCATTAGCATCTTCGATTATCTGCCTATCTATGCCAAGTTTCCTCCGGGAAAACCGGCCCCGGTCTATCCATATCTTGACCACGGTTCTTTGAGTGTTTTGGACTTCCGTCACCGTACCTTCTCGTTTGACTTCACCACCAAGACTCAGGAAAACGCCATCCTTACTCTTCCCCAATTTGATTTCCCCGGCTGGTCGGTTCGCCTTGATGGGAAGGTGGTCAGCCACAACCACGATAATGAACTAGGCCTGATCACCCTTGCCTTGCCGGCCGGAGAACATCGGATCCGGGCAGTATTGCGCCACACTCCGGTTAGATTACTGGGTGATGTGCTTACCCTTGTCTTTCTGCCGCTCGCCCTGATCGTTTTGGTCAAGAAAGAAAAACACCATGTCTAAAAGAAACCTCATCATCATTTTTATCGTCTCTCTCGTTCTCGGTTGGCAGCTTCTCCGGCCGGGCTACTATGCCATGCACGACGACCTTCAGGTGATGCGCCTTTTCGAAATGAACCGTTGTTTTGAAAACGGCCAGATTCCTTGCCGCTGGGTGGCCGATCTTGGCCAAAACTACGGCCAGCCGCTTTTCAACTACTACTCGGCTCTGCCATATTACCTGGGCGAAGCATTTCACCTGATTGGTTTTTCCCTAGTGGACACCGTCAAAATCCTCTTTCTGCTTTCGCTCTTTCTCTCGGGGGCCTTCGCCTACCTCCTTTCGCGCGAATTCATGAAGGAAAACTCCGCCCTCATCTCTGCTATCGCCTATTTGGCAGTTCCTTATCATGCGGTTGATATATTTGTCCGCGGTGCGCTTTCGGAAAGTTGGGGTCTGACCCTGATACCCCTGGTCCTTTTTGCTCTTGTTAGGATTTGCAAAAAACCAGTCGTTGGAAACGCACTTCTGCTTACCCTTTCTCTGGCCGCCCTGCTGACCACCCACAACATTACTGTTTTGATCAGCGCCCCGATAATTCTGGTCTTTGGTTTGTACTTTTTCCTGGCCAACAAAGACCATAAAAAACAAACACTCTATATCGCTCCGGCGGTCCTGCTGGGAGTCGGACTGTCCGCCTTCTTCCTTTTCCCGGTTCTCTTTGAACAGTCATACATTCAGACCAAGTTTCTGACCTCCGACTATTTTGATTTCCGGGCCCACTTCACTACCATCGGCCAGTTGTTCACCAAACTTTCCTGGGGCTATGGACCCTCGCGCTTTGAATCTTATCAGTACCCGCAAACCCTCTCCTTCTTCGTTGGTATCGTCCCGATTGTTTCTCTGCTGTTTGCCCCGTTTTTGATCTGGTACAAGCGCCGCGACAAGAAAGTCGTTTATTTTTTCCTTTTGGTTTTTTCTTTATCCCTATTCTATTTGTTCATGACCCATGCCCGTTCGGTCATGATCTGGGAGAGGGTCGAAGCTCTCAAATTCGTCCAGTTTCCCTGGCGCTTCCTGGGGCCGGCCGCTTTGCTGACCTCGCTTCTGATCGGCTTTTGTTTCGAAGCGCTTCCCCTCGAAGTTGAGAGACAAATGAAAGCCGCGTCTTTTCTCATTGCCTTTCTCATCGCTGCGAACTTTTCCTACTTCCGTTTCGAGAAATATTTTCCGAATATGACTGACTCAATCAAACTTAGCGGTAGTGAATACAACACTCAGATCAAAGGAGCCCTGCTCGACTACCTACCCGCGACTGTGAAAGTCATCCCTGAAGCCAAAGCGCCGAGTGCCCCACAAGTCATCAGCGGCAAGGTCGATATCAACTATTTTGACAAAAGGAGTAATTATTTCAGCAGCGAGTTTGATGTCATGGGCGACAGGGCGATCGTTCGTTTCCCGGTAATGGATTTCCCCGGTTGGACTCTGTATCAAAACAGGGGTGCTGTCCCGATCGGGTACGATATTGAAAATGACTACGGCCTGATCACCGTCAGTCTAAGAAAAGGCCACCAGTTGATTCAGGCGTTTTTCGAAGATACCCCTCTTCGTCTGATTTCGAATATGATTAGCTTAGGCTCCGGTTTGCTATTAACCGTCTGGTTAGTCGTAGCCTACCAAAAAAACGATGAAAACTAAACTAATTTTCTTGGGTATCTTGATTGCCCTAATTTTTCCGACTTACAGTTTCTTCCTTTCCGATAAAATGTTCACCTTCAACGATGAGACCCAGATCGCCAATCTTTATCATTACTTCAAGACCATTGATCTTGGCCAGTTCCCTCCCCGTTGGGCGGCCGGTATGCACTTTGAATATGGTTCGCCCTTTCCCGGTTTCAACTATCAGTTGCCCTATTACCTGGGCTACTTGGGCCACCTCGCGGATCTTCCCCTGACTGTCATATTCAAATTGCTCTTGGTCCTATCAGTGGTTGCCGGGGCGGCTGGGATGTTCTTCGCCGGCATTGCCATCACCGGCTCGAACTTCTTTGCTCTTTTTGCCGCCGTTCTCTATACCTATACTCCTTACCAGTCGATCGACCACTTTGTCCGGGGCTCTCTGGGCGAGGTATTCGCTTTGGCCCTGTTCCCATGGATCTTTCTTGCCGGCTATTCCATTCTCAAGAAAGATCACCCGGTCAAAGTAGCTACCCTGGGAATTTTGCTGGCCGCCCTCATCCTCTCCCACCAACCCGCCGCCCTCGTCACCCTGCCTTTCTTTGCTCTTATTTTCATTACCCCGGTCGTGGTCCAGAAGAAATACACCGTCGCGATCTCCTATCTGAAGTCGGTCGTCTTGGCTTTTCTTCTCTCCGCCTATTACTGGATCCCGGTGATTTTCGAGAAACAGTTTATCAAGACCGGCGGGCCATTCAACTACCTCGACCAGTTTCCCTTTATCAAACAACTCATCTATAGCGCCTGGAGCTATCAGGGGGCCAATCCTTTTTCTTCTGATACTTTCTCTTTCCAGATCGGTCTGGTCAACCTACTCATCCTCGCGTTGGCGACCATCTATTTTGTTTACGGCTTCATCAAAAAGCAGAAGAAATCCTCCTCCGATATTTGGCTCTTTCGCACTACCCTGGTCATGACCCTTGTCGCCATTTTTTTGATGAACATCCGCTCCGACTTTGTCTGGCGTTCCTTCAGTTTGCTTCAGCAGATCCAGTTTCCCTGGCGCCTTTTGATGTTTACTACTTGGTTTACTCCACTCCTATTTCTGCTGATGGTGACGAAGTTTCCTGACCGCTTCACCAAACCGGTCACCTTTGTTCTCTTGGTCAGTGTGATCGCAATCAACGTCGGTTATTTTCGGCCAGGCCTCATCGTCGACCGCAAGGACCAATACTACCAGCGGATTTTTCTAGTGAGGAGCGTTCTTTCTCCGGGAGAAACCGTTTCGGCGGACTATCTTAACTTCGCCGAAGATTATGCCCCCCTTCCCGTTAAGGCAGTTCGTCCGAAGGCTCTCCCGGCGGCAAAACTGACTCCAATGTACAAATCCACCAAGATCGAGGTGTTTGACGGGAACCCTCTTAGCTACGTTGTAAAAGTGGATAATAAGACCTCCGAAACTTTGACTTTTCATACCTTTAACTACCCTGGTTGGGAAGTGAGCTACGACGACGTCACCGCGATTATCAAGCCGGACGAGATCGGGGCGATCACTTTTGCCCTGCCTCCCGGGAGCCGGCAGGTGAAGATCACCTTTGGCGAAACGCCACTACGTACCGCTTCCAATATAATTTCAACAGGTGCGATCGTATTTACACTACTTGGCCTCAATTATTATTTAATGCAAAAACGTGCTTCCTCAGCAACCTGAAGCCCAAACACCGCTCGAAAGCGCCATCGACGTTGAGCAGATCAAGCACCGTTCGGTCAAAGGCGTCGCCGCCCTGATTTCCCGCACCTTTGTGGTTCAGCTGATTTCCTTTGCCGCCACCTTCGGTTTGACTGTTTTTCTCGACCCGAGTGTTTACGGCATTTTCTTTCTGGTTTCAGCGGTGGTGAACTTCTTGGCCTATTTCTCTGACATTGGCCTGGCCGCCGCCTTAGTCCAGAAAAAAGACAAGGTTACCGACCAAGACCTCTCAACCACCTTTACTGTCCAGCAGGGGATTGTGATCACTCTATTACTGCTTCTCTTTGTGGGCACACCCTTCATCCGTACCAACTTTCACCTGAACTCGGCCGCCGTTTATCTGATGTGGTCTCTGGGTATCTCGCTGTTCTTAAGTTCGTTAAAAACCATTCCCTCCATTCTGCTCGAGCGCGATCTCCAATTCAACAAATTGGTTATCCCCCAGATCGCCGAAACCATTGTTTTCAATCTTGTCGCCGTTTTCTTCGCCTGGAAAGGCTTAGGGATCACTGCCTTTACCCTGGCTATCCTCGCCCGCAGCCTGACCGGTCTGGTTTTGGTCTACCTGATTTTTCCCTGGCGTCCCCGGTTTGGTTTTTCAAAAGACGCCCTCAGTCGTCTGCTGAAATTCGGCTTACCCTTTCAGGCCAATTCTTTTCTCGCCGTGATCAAGGATGACGGTATGACTGTCGTCCTGGGGAAACTTATCGGGGCGGACGGCCTTGGTTACCTGGGCTGGGCCAGTCGCTGGGCCGGTCTTCCCTTACGTATTTTCATGGACAACGTCACCAAGGTCGCCTTTCCTGCCTTCTCCCGTCTCCAGCACGACAAAGTCAGACTGGCGAAAGCCATCGAACTCTCTCTTAAATATCTCACCCTCTCGACCTTTCCAATTCTGATCGGGATGGCTCTTCTAGCTAACCCCCTGGTCCACATTATTCCCCGTTATCTCAAGTGGCTACCCGCCCTCATTCCTCTCTACTTCTACGTCTACAACTCCGCCTGGGCTTGCGTCTCGACCAGCCTGACCAACACCCTCAATGCCCTGGGGAAGATCAAGACCACTTCCAAATTGATGATCATGTGGGTGGTCTTGACCTGGTTATTAATGCCGGTTCTTGGCTGGTACCGCGGCTACCTCGGTGTCAGTCTGGCCGTGGGGTTGATTGCCACTTCTTCCGTCGTCACCGTCATCGCCGTCAGAAGGCATATCAAGTTTTCGCTTTCTGCCTCTTTCAGAACTTCGCTGATCTCGTCAGCGGCGATGACCATCTTTCTGGTTTTTTCATCCCGCTTTGCCACCAACATCCTTTCGATTGGAGTTCTGACCATCTCTTCGACCATCGTCTATCTTGGTGCGGTTTACCTGCTTGAGGGCAAAGAATTTCTGAAAGCAACCCTTAGCTATTTCAAATCCGGCCATGCTTAAACGTCTCCTCCTGTCTGCTTTCTTCATTCTGATCTCGAGCGGGTTTTTCACTCCTTCTGCCTTCGCCCTTGACCGGCCCCACTTTGTGTCCTTCACCAATCCCATTCGGGGCGAAGAGGGATGGGGTGCCGGTGAACAAGACCCGCTTGATTTACCAAAATACCAATACCAGCTCGCAAAGCAGAATAATTTCCCGGTGGACTGGCTCCTGCGTTTCGATGCGATCGAAAGCGCCACCATCTCCGCTTACTTTAACGACATCAGCGCCACCGATAGCAGCCAGGCAATTGGCGCTTTTCTCGAGATCACCCCAAAACTCACTGTCGCCGCCGGTGTGGTTTATACCCAAGGTGAGTATATGTCCCAGGCGAATCGGATCTTCCTCTCCGGCTACAGCCAGCCGGATAGGAAAAAGCTCATCGATGCTTACATGAAATCTTTTTACGATAAGTTTGGTTACTATCCGAAGGTAGTCGGCGCTTGGCACCTGGACGCCTATTCGCTTGAGTACCTAAGTAATCACTACTCGGTCGTCTCGGCGGTAATTTGTGACGAACAATACAGCACCGATAACTATCGTCTTTGGGGCGGTTATCTGGGGAGCCCCTATTTCCCGAGCAAATATAATTTTCTGGTTCCCGCCTCCGGCAGAAATGACCGGATCAATCTGGTGCTGACCAAGTGGGCTCAGCGCGATCCTTTCAACTTCTATGGCACCCGGGCTGAAAGCAATTACTCGACCCAGGTAAATGACTATTCTTTCATGGGCCAGTCAACAAATTATTTCAGCGATCTCTTGGGTATCTATAGCAAAGGTGACTTTAACGAATTCACCCAAACCAACATCGGTCTGGAGAACGACTACGGTTTGGCCCAGTATCAAAAAGAGATCAAGAATTCCTATGCCGCCCTAGTTGCCGACCAAGCCAAATATGAACTGAAGTTTATCTCCTCTGCCGACTTTGCGGGCTGGATGCAGACACGCTATTCTTTCACGAATCCGGCCTTCTTTTTCAAAACCAAGGATATAACCGGAAAAACTCCCGGTACGGTTTATTGGTACCAAAACCCCTTCTACCGTTTGGGGCTAAAAAGCAACGACGGCAAGACCGAGGTTGTCGATTTTAGAATCTATAACGCCAGCGAGGCCGAGGAACACTACCTCATCAAAAACATCAGTCGGACGCTCTATTCCGAGGTCGCAGCAGAGGTCGACTCGGTCAAGTTTCCTGGGAAAACGCTCGAGCTCGATATCGATCTTTCGAAGGCAACGATCACCTATGACCGCTGGCAAGTCATCTTCAGGGAAGGGGACAAGGAGTTTCGTCTTGAGCCCCAAAAGATAATCTTTGCCAATTTTTCCGCCCCACCTCTCGATAGCGACCAATACAAAGAATCAGATAAGCCCGGTCAAACTACTTGGGTCATGACCCCGCACACCCCATTTTCTGGCAGCCGGGTCGCGCTAGGCTCGGGGCTTTTCGCCCTGATCGCCCTTGCCGTGATATTGATAGTCCGCTCCAAGAAGAACAAATTCGTTCTCACTTTGGGCTTTCTCTTCGGAGCCGGGTCGCTCATCACTGTTGCGAGAAGCGGCTTGGTTTACGTCTTCGGTCTGGGGCTCTGGGGCCCGAACGGCCATGATGCTATCTTTCACCTCTCGCTTTCGGAGCACTTCAAGAATACACTTATCTCCCTAAACCACCCTCAGATCAATGGTTTTTTACTCAAAAACTATCACTTTGGTTTCGATTGGCTGACCGCACTCCTCGGAAAAATCACAGCACAGCCCTTGCTGGATCTTTATTTCCGCTACCTGCCAATCTTGACCGTCATTCTCCTGGTTTACTTCACCGTCAAGTTGTTGACTCTCTGGCGCTACTCAAAGTTTGAAACAATCCTTTCCCTTGCTCTGATGTTTTTGTCCGGATCAGCCGGCTTCCTCGCCAATATGCTGCTTTCGAGAAGTACCTTCGGTGGTGAGTCAATTTTCTGGGCCAACCAGTCGGTTTCCATTTTGCTCAATCCGCCCTTTGCTCTTTCATTACTGGGTCTAATTCTTTTCCTGATCTTCTTAGAAAAGCACCCTCACCGTCTATCAAAGCGGGATTTGTTGCTTCTTTCCCTCCTGGGGGGAGTTCTGGTCCAAATCAAGATTTATGCTTTTCTATTACTAATCGGCGCCTTATTGTTACGGAGGAAATTTAAGCTACTCATTTGCATTTCCCTGGCCGGAGCCTTTTTTATTCTTCCCAGTCTGGGGACAAAGAGCGCCAGTACCCCCTTTGTTTTTAATCCCATCTGGTTTCCGAGAAGTATGTTCGAATCGTTTGACCGGCTATACTGGCCGATCCTCGCCCGCGCTTGGCAGACTTACGAAAACAATGGTGTTCTTTCAAAACTGATCTTGGTAAATCTTTTTGCGGTAGTTGTCTTTTACGCCGGTAATCTCTGGATAAGGCTCATCGGCCTCGCCAAGGTCATTTTTGGCAAAGACTTTTCACTTTCCCAAAACATCATCCGGATCATCATCCTTCTCGGTCTTTCCATTCCGCTTTTATTTACCCAAAAGGTCAACCCCTGGAACACGATCCAATTCATGTATTACTCCCTTTTCTTTCTTGCCTTTTTTACCGCCAAACAAATTGGCGAGTGGGTCGCCCCGGTCAAGAACCGCTTCCTCTTGGCCGTCTTATTTATCCTGGTCGTTGCCATCTCTTCCCCGACCACCATCGGAACGTTGGCGGACTATATCACCTCCCAATCGGCCAGCCGGGTCAGTCTGACCGAGCTTCACGCTCTCGATGTTCTTCGCCGTGCCCCTGCCGGAGTCGTCGTCTCGCCTTTAACCTATTCCCGCTACCTGCCGATTATTCCCGACCCCAAGCCTCTCTACGCCTACGCTTCCACCGCCTACATCTCCGCCCTCTCCGGCAAACCCGAGTATCTCTCCGATACTATCAATCTGGATATCACCGGCTTTTGGTATTCTGATCGCGTCAAAAATGTCATCCGCCTTTACCTTACCCGGGACCCGAACTGGGTCAAGAAGTTTTTGGAACAGAACAATGTCAAGTATGTTTACGAAACACCTTTTGACCATTTGATGATTCGCTCCGAGGATGCTTGCCTGATCAAAATCTTTGACTCAGGCGAGATAAATCTATATAAGTATGCTTGCCATGACTAAAGCAAAAATCTCGGCAGTTATCACCACCTGGAACGAGGCTGCCAACCTGGAAGAATGTCTGTCTAGCCTCGGCTTTGCCGACGAGATCGTGGTCGTTGACATGGAAAGCACCGACAACACGGTCAAAATCGCCAAACAATATACGGATAAGGTCTATCATACAAAGTACACCGGCTACGTCGAACCGGCGAGGAACTTCTCGATCGGCAAGGCTACCGGCAACTGGGTGCTTATCATCGATGCCGACGAGCGGGTACCAAACACTCTCGCCTCAAAACTTCGTCAAACCGCGGATAATGATGGCGCCGACTTCGTTCGCCTGCCCAGAAAGAATATGGTTTTTGGTCAGTGGTTGAAATATTCCCGCTGGTGGCCGGATTACAACATCCGTTTTTTCAAGAAAGGTTGTGTCACCTGGTCCGACGCGATTCACCGACCACCGGTTACCGAAGGAGAAGGTATCAACCTTGATCCCGAGCCAGAGTTTGCCATGATCCATCACCACTACCGGACGATTGACGAATACCTTAATCGTTTGATTCGTTATACCAACCAACAGGCAAAAGAGTTAATGAGTGAAGGCTATCAGTTTTCTATATCCGATCTTATCAATAAGCCCATTAGTGAATTTCTTTCCCGTTTTTTCGCCGGCGAGGGCTACAAGGACGGACTTCATGGTTTGGCTCTGGCATTACTCCAGTCTTTTTCCATGTTCGTTGTCTACCTCAAGGTTTGGCAGGAGGAAGGCTTTACTGCCCACAAGGAGATCCTGAACGCACCCTCTTTCAGAAAACTGGTAGGCGATAAATTCGGCGAATTGAAGTACTGGTTATACACCGTCAAAATCCACTTGGCGCGAAACAAGAGCGAGAAATTCTTACTCAAATTAAAGCGCAAATTAAAGGTCTAGTATGCGGCTAGCCTTTATTACCCTTCACTACAAGAATCTCGATGATACCCTTGGACTCCTGGCATCCCTCTCTCATTGTCAGATCCCCAAGGGAACCGAGGTCTCAATATATATAGTTGACAACGAAGGGTCGGAGGATCTCGTAGCGGAAATAAAAAAATTCAAAAACGCGATCCCTCTCGTCCCCGGCAAGAATCTTGGTTTTGCCGCCGGTAATAATTTGGGCCTAAAAAAAGCGATGGCTGATGGTAACGAAATTCTAATCGCCATCAACAACGACACCCTCGCCCCAAAAGATCTGGTGAAGCAGATCATCGCCAGCCCGATCAACGAGGCTTCGGTCGGCGCCGTTGGTGGCTTAATTTATTTTGCCCCCGGCTATGAATTCAAGGAGGACTATAAAAATAAAGATAAAGGCAAGGTGGTCTGGTTCGCCGGCGGCAGTTTTGACTGGGATAACATCCTGGGACCGAATGCTCATGTTGACGAGGTCGACCGGGGCCAGTTCAAAAATATCGAGGATACCGACTTTATCACCGGTGCGACGTTGATTACCAGGGCCGACGTGCTGAAAAAAGTCGGTTTCTTCGACGAGAATTATTTTATGTACCTCGAGGACGTCGATCTCTGCCACCGGATGAGACTCGCCGGCTACCGTCTCGTCTTTGACCCAAAAATTAAGCTAAGCCACAAGGTGGCCCGAAGTTCCGGCATCGGTTCCCCTTTGAATGACTATTTCATTACCAGAAACCGCCTTTACTTCGGTTTGAAATACGCCCGGTTGCGGACGAAATTTGCCCTCGTCCGGGAGGCGCTCCGCTTCCTGGTCTCGGGTCGGCCGACTCAGAAGGCCGCCGTCATTGACTTCTTTACCCTAAAATTAGGAAGAGGTACCTATTTATGAAGAAGCTAAGCATCATCATTCTCGGCCAAAACGTCGAGGCCGAGGTCGGTCCGGCGTTTCGGACCAGTCAGTTCGCCGACGAGATAATTTACGTCGATACTTTCACCGGCTCCACGGACAAGACCCTGACGATTGCCCGAAAATACGCCCATAAGATAGTCAGAAGTGAAAGTTATAACTTTGCCAATTGGCGAAATGACGGCGCCAAAGCCGCCACCGGCGAGTGGCTTCTTTATCTCGATTCGGACGAAAGAATCACCGGCAAACTCGCGGGGGAAATCGTTACCTCCATCAATCGGCTTGATTTTGCCGCCTATACCATCAGCCGTTATGAAGTTTTCCTGGGCAAGCACCTCAACCACTGGCCCGACCCGCGGGTGCTTCGCCTGATGAAGAAGTCGGCCCTCAGGGGTTGGCAAGGGAAGCTCCACGAACAACCAAGCATTGACGGCCGGATCGGGCAGCTAAAAGAGCAGCTGATCCATCTCTCTCACAAAAACATCGACGAGAAATTAATCGGCACCATAAAATGGTCACGTCTGGAAGCGGAAATGCTCATGAAGTCGGGGCATCCCCAGATGAAGGGTTGGCGCTTTGCCAGGATTATGCTCACCGAATTTTGGGACCGTTTCGTCAAACATCGTCTTTTCCGGGACGGCACCGAAGGTTGGATCGAAGTCATTTACCAGATGTTCTCCCGCTTTTTGACCTACGAGCGGCTTTGGGAGATGCAACGGAAACCAAGTCTTAAGGAAACCTACGAGGCGATCGATAAGAAGATCCTTGGGGACCTGGAAAAAAACAAATGAAAAAAGCCTTAGTCTACGACCCATACCTCGATACCATGGGCGGCGGAGAACGTTATGCCCTCACGGTAGCGTCCGCTCTCAAGGCCGCCGGCTATCTGGTCACTTTTGCCTGGCCGGATAGAAGAACTCTTCGTGGAGCTGTCGATCGTTTTAATCTCGAATCAGATTTTGACTGTGACGCTATCGCCCACGACGTCTTTGTCCAGGGATCTCTGTTTTCCAAGTGGAAACTCACGAAAGAATACAACCTGGTTTTCTTTGTCAGCGACGGCAGTCTCCCCTTCCTTTTTGGCAGGAAAAACCTGGTTCACTTCCAGGTGCCGTTCACCAGGATTGGTGGCAATAGCTTGATAAATCTCGGCAAAATCGCCCGGATCGACAAATTTATTTACAACTCGCAATTTACGAAAAACATTGTTGAAAAACAGCTGCCCACGAGTCGCGGCCAGGTTATTTACCCACCGATCGATATCGAAAGTTTTGTTCCCGGAAAGAAAGAGAATCTGATTCTCTCTGTCGCCCGTTTTGATTCTCCTTCTCACGCCAAGAGACAAGATGTCCTCATCGATGCATTTAAGGCCTTACACCAAGAAAACAAAACCTTCAAATTAATTCTGACCGGTGGTCTGCTCGCGGGTGAGGAGTATTTGGACTCACTCAAAGCCAAAGCAGGCAAACTTCCAATCGAGTTTATTCCCAACCCGGACTTTGGGCAACTAAAGAAGCTCTATGCCAAAGCCAAAATATTTTGGCATGCCACCGGCTATGGCATCGACGAGGTGGGGCAGCCCGAGAAAGTCGAACATTTTGGTATCACCACTGTCGAGGCGATGGCCGCCGGGGCGGTCCCGGTCGTGATCAACAAGGGCGGTCAACGCGAGATAGTTACCGGAGAAACGGGTTATCTCTGCGACTCGATCGAGGAAATCGTTCGCTCAACGCTTTCGCTGATCAACTCACCCGAAAAATTAAAATTAATGTCACAAAAGGCAACCGAGGCGGCCAAAGAATTCTCATCCGAAAGATTTATCAGACGGGTGTCAGAACTGGTAGGCAATGATTAACAAGCTCATCTTTTTAGCCGTTTTCGTCGCCACCTTTTTTGTCCGGCTCGATGCCATCAGGGGGAACAATCTTCCCTTCACGACCGATCAGGGTCGGGACATGATCGATATCCGAAGCATTGCCATTGGTCACAAACCCCGCCTCATTGGGCCGACGACTAGTATCAATGGAGTTTACCTGGGTCCATTTTGGTACTATTTCAACCTTCCCCCTTTTGTGGTTAGCGGCGGTGACCCCGCCTCACTTTTGACCTGGCAAATTGTCTGGTATCAGCTGGTTGGGTTGTTGACCTACGTGCTTTCCAAAAAAATAAATCCCACCCTGGGCTTCCTCGCCGCGGTATTATTTTTGATCATGCCGCTCGGCTTCAATACCAGCCGTGGGCTTCCTCGCCGCGGTATTATTTTTGATCATGCCGCTCGGCTTCAATACCAGCCGTTTTGATCATGCCGCTCGGCTTCAATACCAGCCG
>MFAI01000025.1 GCA_001774555.1 Candidatus Collierbacteria bacterium RIFCSPLOWO2_01_FULL_50_23 | reverse complement strand
CTCCCCCCCAAAGTTCTTATCTTCTTTAACTCAGAAAGCGCCTCGACCGCTTCTCCGATCTTTGGCGTCTTCCCATGCCAGGCCGGTTCGTTTTCCATGAACTCGACCCCCTTCCCCGGGATGGTCCGAAGAATTACTGCCGTCGGCTTTTCAAAAGTGACTTTTGCCCTCCCCATCGCTTCAGCAATATCAGAAAAGTTATGCCCGTCCACCTCGATCACATTAAAGTCAAATGCCAATAGCTTCCCCCCAATCGACCCAAGGGGCATGACCTCCTCTGTGTGCCCGTCAATTTGAATATTATTTCTATCAATTACCACCGTCAGATTAGAAAGCGCGTATTTTGCCGCACACAAATATGCCTCCCAAACCTGTCCTTCGTCCTGTTCCCCGTCCCCCATAAAACAAACGACCCGCCATTTTTTGTTATCCAATTTTGCAGACAGCGCCATTCCAACCGCTTGGCTGATTCCCTGGCCGAGCGGTCCGCTGGTCGTCTCTACTCCGGGTAGCATTCGGGCGATCGGGTGTCCTTGTAGGCGCGACCCCAGTTGCCGCAGTGACGAAAGCTCGGCCTTGGGGAAGAATCCCGCTTCGGCAAGAACCGCATAAAGGATTGGGCAATAATGCCCGGCCGAAAGTACGACCCGGTCACGATCTTCCCACCAAGGTTCGTCCGGCCGATAATTGATTAGCCCCCCAAAATACAACAAGGTCCAGAAATCGGCTGACCCCAAGGGCCCGGCAGAGTGGCCAGTGCCGGCATTAACCAACATCTTCACCACCTCTTGTCGTAGTTGATTCGCTTTTTCACTCAAAACATCAAAAGAAACGGGCAGCATATATAAACATCTTACCAATTCTTAGTCGAGGAACGCGTGTTCTCTGGTGTCTGTTGGGGCATGAATGTTCTCGGGGGTTTTTTCCAAATAAGCTTCGTGTTCCAAGAGCGTCTCGATCACTGCTTGCGGTGAACTCACGATTTTGTATACCTTCAATGACTCCGGCCTCTGCTGGGCGATCAACATGTTGGAAACCAAAGTCTCCATGATCTCATGCCAAAAATTACCATACAGGATTAGTGGTTTGTGGTGACCAAAATAAAGGTAAGCCAGACCCCAGGCCATCCCAAACTCGGAAAGCGTCCCCGTCCCGCCATTAAAAATCACGTAAGCGCTCCCCAATTCCAATAGTTTCATGGTCCGCGCAAGGTAGTTATCTTCGATGATTTCTTTATCCGCTTTGTTCAGACGGTCCTTGCCTTCGAAATGGTTAATGTACTTGGGATAAAAAGTGGCGATCGTCGCCCTGCCTCCACCGGCATGAGCCCCATCGGTCCCGGCCCGCATTATCCCCGGGCCTCCGCCGTTGACCACTTCCAAACCGTTCTGTGCCAGCGCCTTGGCAACTTCAAAAGCGGAACGATAAAGCTCACTGTCTGGCTGAGCATCGGCAAAACCAAACAGAGATACCGCTTTCACCCTTTTGAACTTTCCCGTATTTGAGTTATCCATGGTTATGAGACTCCATCATCCGTAGATGTCTTAGCTCCTCTTCTACATTACCCGCTGTCAGCAGGTGACTACCCACAACGAACTCAATTCCGATGGTTGATTTGTTTAATTCATCCTCCTCGATCTCCTCCGACCACTCGGCGATCAGACATTCTTTCATTTTTTCTTCGTTGACTCCTCCATCGATCACGATCGGGATTCGTTTGTTCATCTTCCTTACTTCTTTGATCTTAGGGAGGACGGCTCCATCAAATTCTCTCGCCTGCCCACCCGCCTTCACACTCATCAGAAGCACAGCGTCCAGATCATTTATCACCTTTTCCAAGCCGGTAAGTGGAGTATCGATATCATAGGCCAGTCCCACTGCCATTGTTTCGGACTGGGCGTCGGCGATAAAGGCGGTCACGTCCTTCATCATCTCCACTTGGCCAAAAACGCGGTCGACTCCACCCATGACGCATTGTCTGATCCATTTTTCAGGGCATTCCACCATTAGGTGGGCATCCCAAGTGACGATGGTGTCGATTTGATTCAGCAGTTCCGGTCCGATCGTCTTCTCCGGTCGATAGATACCGTCCATCACGTCCAGCTGGACCCGGGGGGCAAGTGCCCACACCTTCGCCAGTTGCTCTTCCAATTCAGCCAAACTTTTCGGCATGATCGCCGGAATGACAGTCACCGCCATACTTCTATATTAACAGTTTCCGCAGCCTCCCCCACAACAGCCTCCACCCAGAGTCTCTAGTTTCCACAGGCGTCGCTTGTATTTTTCTTCCCCGGAAAATGCAGTCGATAGAAACACTTCAATCATCCTTTTGACATCTCCGTCCCTGATATAGTCCGAGGGCACCGATAGGCAATTAATATCATCGTCTGTTCTGCCCTTTTTCACCGCTTCTACGTCAAACGCTTCCCCACAGCGCACACCACCGAAACGATTCGCGGCGATCATCATGCCATAGCCATTGCGACAGAATAGAATTCCGCGCGCATCGCCGTTCTCGGCAACTTCTTCAGCCACCAAAGCGGCGTACTCAACAAAATCATCCTCCGGTTCCATTTTGGTCGCCCCGACGTCGGCAACCTCGTGTTTGCTATTCAGCAACCACTTCTTGATTTCCTCTTTTAACTCAAACCCCCCGTGGTCCGCCCCCAAGATGATCTTCATCCTCCTTGAATTATTCTTTTCATCGCCTCAGCTATCTCTTGCCATCGTTTGACTTTTTCCCCATCGGCCAAGCCACCAAAATAGCTCACCTGATCGACACAGTAGATATGCATCCACTGATTCGTCGTTGCGTTTGGGTTTCGAAAGATTGCCATATATTGACCTACCAAAGCTTCGTAGGCCTTTCGCTCACAACAGTCCCCCGCCTCTTCCACTAACTTCTCACAACGGATAAGTCGCAAGGCCAGTAGGGTCTGCAAATCATCATAAACCCACTCGTCAGCATCTAATTCTTTTTGCATCAAACACGACAAATAATAATCAATTTCAAGTTGTAAGTCCCTCAAATTGGTTCCTTCGTGTTTTTCCCTCGTCTCCCGTAGGAATTCTGCTTTTGCCATAGTGAACTATTTTATCACACTCGCCTGCCGGCAGGCCGGTCAGTCAATTCCAAGTTCCGCCTTGGCCTCCTCACTCATCATCTCAGCAGTCCATGGTGGATCCCAAATCAATTCTAACGTTAGTTTCTTTACTCCCTTGACTTTTCCCACTACTTTTTTTATCTCGTCATCAATCACGCTCGCCAATGGGCACCCAGGGGAAGTGAGGGTCATTTCGATCTCCACTACCCCGCCTTCTTCCCGTACGTCGTAAACCAAGCCCAGGTCAACGATGTTGATCCTTAGTTCCGGATCAACAACTTTTTTTAGAGCTTCTCTTACTTTTGCTTCCAAATCAGTCATTACTTCAATTGTAATCTTTCCGTCAAACTAGCGGAAAATAATTAGATACCCAACGACCACTAGAACTATTCCCATTATTAGCCTCATCCACCTCCCGTATTTATGCTCCCGTTCTTTCATTGCCACGACACCTTCTCCCCGGTACATCAGAATCAAGATCACAATCAATGGTGAAATGAAAATAAGATTGTAGTAAAGGAAGTAGGCAAGCACCAGCACCATTGGCAACCCGGAACCGGCCAGAACCGTCGCTGTTCCCACATAGAGCGGCAGCATACATGGCGTGGAAAAAGCGGTCACCGCCACTCCCACCAAAGCCGCCACCGAGAGACCCATTTTCTCCATCAACTGATTTATTTTTTTACTGCCGGCTTCAGGCATTCGTAGGTGGATCGGTGAGTCGGGCCAAATTCCGTCCACAAGCTGGATCACTCCCGCCAAAAAAACCGCGCCACCCACCAGATACTTGAATACCGAGGCGATCCAGAGTCTCTGGAGATAGAAGGCCAAACTATAAAACAGTAGCCCAATGAAAAGATAGGTGACAAAGACACTGACCACATAGACAATACCCTGGGTTAGCAACTGCTTCTTTTTCCTGTCTACCTCACCAAATACCAATAAATACCCCAAAAAGGTAATCATCATCCCGATTCCGCACGGATTCAGTCCATTCACCAAGGCTGCGGTTGTAAGGGTCGCCAAGCTGATTGTCATTAGTTACTCAACAAGCTCTTAACTTTATCCAGTATGTATGGGGAACCAACTTGCTCCCCGTTGACAAAAAACGTTGGCGTTCCCGAAAGCTGCAAGCGACTCCCAAGACTGCTGTCTTCCCCCACCGCCTTATCAGTTTCATCGCTCATCATTTTTTTACCAAATTCATTTTCGTCCAAAGAAAGGCTCTTGGCATAACCGATAAACAGCTCGTCGGGATTACCTTCGTTCGCCCACTCCTCCTGTTTCTCAAACATCAACGCCACCATCTCCCAGCCTTTGTCCATCAACCGTGCCGCCTCTAGTGCCCGCGCCCCTTTCCAAGCATTTTTGTGGATTGTGGTCAAGGGAAAATGGCGGTAGACAAATCTCACCCCATCGGTTTTCCGTAGTTCGGTAGCAATCGGCTCCGCCGCTTTGCAGGCCGGACACTGGATATCAGAGAAGCCAACAACAGTAACTTTCGGCTCTCCCGTAGTTTTGACCCATCTGGCTCCACTTATCAATTCTTCCGTGGTCACCTTGATGGTCCCGGTTCCATTACTGGATATCTTCGATAAGCCGATCGCCATCAAAACCACCAAAAAAATGCTTCCGGCAAAAACCGCCACCATCATCTTCCAGTTCTCCATTATTTGGGCCAAATTTTCTCCCCGGTTTCCACATCAATCACCTCAATCGCCGAGGTCGGGCAGCTCTGGGCCGCGAGTAGTTTCTCGCTATCCACGTTCCCGTCCTGATCGACAATATCTGCCTTATTCAAGTCGTTCAGTTTGAAGGTCATCGCCGCTACGGCTACACAGCTGGCCGCCCCGATGCACTTATCATTGATCACCCTCACTTGATATTTTGTCTTTGCCGGTTTCTTATCACTCCCGACGGTATAAGCAACTGCTTGTGTATCTGCCATATAGAGATATTATCACATCCCTCTAAAAAAACTTCTCAAGATGGATGTCCTCTTTTGCCACTCCTTTTCCTGCCAAATACGCCCCGGTCTCCATAATCATTTCCTGGTTACCACATAAATAAAATTCCCAAGTAGACAAATCCGCCACTTTCACGATAAACCCGTTGCGCAAACAATCTCCCACATGACCGCACTCACCGTGCCAATGTTCCCCCGGTTTTGACAAAACCACTTGGTAAGAAAAATTGGCATACTGTCTGTTCATCTGCATCAATTCCTCCTGCCAAAACAGGTCCCCCTCGTGTCGCATCCCCCACAAAAGCTGGACCTCGCCTTGGTATTTGTTCGTCAGTAGCAAATCCCAGATCATTGACCTCATTGGTGCAATTCCGCTCCCGGTGGCAATAAACAACTTGTTGTTTTTTGGTGTCTTTGACGCCAGGGTAAATATTCCCATCGGCCCCATCGCCTCAACTATATCTCCCTCTTTCAGCGAAAGAATATATTTTGTCCCAAGGCCCATTGGGGTCACATCGACCAACAAGTCGACAGACTTTGTATTTGGCGCACTGGCGATCGAATATGACCTCCTCGTCCCGTCTTCCGCCACCTTAAGACTGACGTACTGCCCTGCCGCAAAGTCAAAGGCGTCTTGAAACTCCAAAACCACTAGCCAGTAATTTCCGGCCAGGTTGGTTTTTTTTGTTACCTTTGCCAAAAGCGTTTGCGGCATCTATTGTTCAAACAATTTGATAATCGCTCTGTACGCTAGTGTAGCGCATCTCATTCTGCCGGAGTTTATTTCTCCCCCGAGCAATTCCACCACTCCTTTTTCTCCAAACCCAGTGAGGTCCTCTCTATTCATCCCCACCACTTTCTCCGAAAGCATCGAGGCCGCCGCCGTCGAAATGGCACAGCCCACTCCTCGCCAGCGCAAGACGTGAATCCGCCCATCCCTGGTCAATCGACCGCAAACCTCCACCATGTCACCGCACGACGAATTATTCTCACGAACCGAGATCTTCGGCTCCTCCAAATCCCCGAAGTTTCTCGGGTGTTTGTAGTGGTCAATGATTTCTTCCTTGTAGTCCATAATTAATCCCTATCCTTTTTTAATTTATGTTTTTGTCTCATCATTTCCCAGTACATCCTTCCATGACCTCTAACCTTATTTTTTCCCTCCTTTACGTTTTCCACGCCGTGAACCATTGAACCATAAGCCATGGTGTCATCTGTTTTTCCTTTCGCTTTTGACTTTCTTTCCTGATTGGCCAGCAACGCTCTCGCATTGCCCACAAAACGGAGAACTTTTACTTTTTTCGCCCCGATTTCTTTTTCCTCGATGCCGTACTCAATCGGCCCAATAGGCTCTACTTCATAAACATACCAGTCTTTGTCCCATTTTTTCTTCCAGTCACCAGCTTCGATCCTCGCCTGACGGAACCAAGTCGCTGGTCTCACCCTCTCCGCCGCAATTGTGGTATGAGGCAAAGGTTCGTCTGACATGAAAATCATCGTGCCCTCATCTTTTTTTGCAATCAGGACATCTCCGTAGTTATATTTTTTTCCTGTTACGTGATAGAACCTCGTCGGTTCAGTTTCTTTTTTCCGCTTTTCCACCTTCCGGTCTCTCTCCTTGTTTCTGTACCTCTCAACAGGCAAGCCGTCATGTTCTCTCGCCATAATGTTACAAACTAAAAACCTTTGGTACTTCTTTAATCTTTTCGATGAGGAAGTCAATTTCCCCCTTGGTGGTATAGACATAGAAGCTCGCTCGGGCCATGGCCAGAGTTTTAAATCGCTCCACGATTGGGGCTCCGCAATGCTGGCCCGACCTCACTGCAATTCCATATTTATCGAGTACTTGAGCCGCATCATGAGCGTGGACGCCTTTGACATTGAAGGTCAGCACTCCACCGCGTTCATCTGCATTTCGTGGGCCGAAAACTTCCACCAGCCCCTTCTTCTCAAATTTTTCCATTTTGCCCAAGGCATAGCCAATTAGCTCCTTCTCGTGTTCCCTGATGTTGTCCATTCCGAGGGAGGTCAGGTAGTCGATAGCTGTGCCAAGTCCGATAATCCCGGCAATATCCGGAGTTCCCGCTTCAAATTTATTGGGAAGTCCCGACCAGGTCGTCCCCGTCAGGCGCACCTCGCCGATCATATCTCCTCCATAAAGAAAGGGTTTCATCGATTCTAGTATTTCCCGTTTTCCCCATAGCACACCACTACCAGTCGGTCCGAGCATTTTGTGCCCGGAAAAGGCCATAAAATCAGCTCCGAGTTTTGTCACATCAGTCTTCATGTGCGGCACCATCTGAGCCCCGTCCACCAGCAGCTTCGCCGAGGGTGACTTTTTCTTTATTAGCTTCTTGATTTCTTCCGTCGGCGTGATCGTCCCCAACACATTTGAGACCGCTGTCACTGCCACCAGTTTTACTCTTTCATCCAAAAGGCTCTCCAAACTTCCCGTTGTCACCACCAGTTTTCCTCCGGTCAGCTGAGTCGTCCCCGTCCCGGTAAGTAGCAATCGTCCCTCGTCGTCGACTTCAATTACATGAAGATGTGCTCCCACTTCTTCACAGATGATCTGCCATGGGACCATGTTTGAGTGGTGTTCCAGCAAAGAGATCACAACCACATCATTCTTCTTGAGGCTTTGTCTCGCCCAGGCATAGGCCACCAGATTGAGTCCTTCGGTTGCGTTTCTAACAAAGATCACTTCATCGGTCTTTGCGTTGATGAACTTGGCCACCTTCTCCCGCGCCTCGTCCACCATCGTCGTTGCCTCTGCCGAAAGAGTATGCACCCCCCGGTGGATGTTAGCGTTATGTTTAGTATAAAAATCGGCGATCGCGTCCAAGACCCGCTTTGGTTTCTGACTGGTCGCCGCACTATCCAGATATACCAACGGTGCCCCACCGATCTTTCTTTCTAGAATTGGAAAGTCGGCTCTGATTTTGTTTACATCAAACATATCAATATTCTACTGCCTTTAATTTACTTTTCACTATTGGGTCTTCAATTTTGTCTATCACCTGGTTCAAAAATCCAGTCACGATTAGTTTTTCCGCCTCACCTTGTTTTATCCCCCGGCTTTGCAAATAAAAAAGCTCCTCGTCATCGATCTTTCCCACCGTTGCCGCATGAGACGCTTTTACCTCGTTGGCTTCGATCTCCAGTTTTGGTTCGGCCACCGCTTGGCTCTTCGCATCCAACAATAGCAATCTCATCTCCAGAAAATCATCCACTCCGTTAGCATCCTTAACAATCTTGATCATTCCCTCCACCTGGATCTTCGCTCCGTTCTTGGCAATCCCGCGCACCATCACCCGGCCGAAAGTCTTACCTATCTTGTGATCAACCAAAATTTTCAGGTAATAGTCGCCCGGCTGATCGGCGATAACAAGACCCAGCACTTCCACCTCCTCACCTTCACGGCCAAAATCCACCACCAAATCTTTCTTTCCCGGTTTATCCAAAACCACTACCCTCTGGTATTTCATCCCACACTCCCTTCCATCTCCAGCTCCACCAATCGGTTCATCTCAACGGCATACTCCAAGGGAATTTGTTTCATTATCGGTTCCAAAAATCCGTTAACAATCATTGCCTCGGCTTCATGCTCCGGCAGTCCTCGGCTCATCAGATAAAACAGCTGGTCTTCGCCGACCTTGCTCACGGTCGCCTCATGTTCCAATGACACTTCGTTTTCCAGGATGATGTTGGTCGGGTAGGTATCGGACCTTGAACGGGGATCCAAAATCAAGGCATCACAGACCACCTTGCTTCTTGCCCCCCTTGCTCCCTTATTTATCTTGACCAGCCCTCGATAGGTGGCCCGGCCGCCATTTTTCGAGATCGATTTGGAAATAATTTGACTCGTTGTCTCCGGTGCCAAATGGATCATCTTCGCCCCAGCGTCCTGGTGCTGACCTGATCCAGCCATCGCGATCGAGAGCGTCTCCCCCCTCGCTTTTCGACCGGCCAAAATACACGCCGGATACTTAACTGTCAGTCGACTACCCAAGTTGCCATCGATCCAACGCATCTGGCCTTCTTCCTCGACCCAGGCTCTCTTGGTCACCAGGTTATAAACATTTTTGTACCAGTTCTGAATCGTGGTGTACTGCACCCGCGCTCCTTTCTTTACAATGATCTCCACTACCGCCGCGTGCAGCGAACCACTACTATAGGCCGGCGCGGAGCACCCTTCGACGTAGTGAACCTTGCTCCCCTCATCGGCGATGATCAAGGTTCTCTCAAACTGTCCCGCGTTTTCGGCATTGATCCGGAAATATGCCTGTAAGGGCAGTTCCACTTCCACATTTTTTGGTACATAGATGAAGGAACCTCCCGACCAAACCGCACTATTTAACGCCGCCAATTTATTGTCCCCCAAAGGGACGATTCTTGAAAAGTATTCTTTGACCAGCTCCGGATACTTAGCCAAACCATCATCCATTCCCAGAAAGACCACACCCTTAGCGGACAGGCTCTTTCTCAGCGATCCGTAGATAACCTCACTATCGTATTGTGCTTTCACCCCGGAGAGCATCTCCCGCTCGGCTTGCGGCACTCCGATTTTATCGAAAGTCTTCTTGATCGCGTCAGGCACTTCTTCCCAGGTTTTACTTGTCCCCTTAGTCGGTGCCAGATAATAATAGATTTCGTTCCAGTTAATCCCGGACATATCCGGCACCCACCCGGGCATTGGCATCATTTCATACAACCCAAAAGCCCGCAGCCGGAGCTCCTTCATCCATTCCGGTTCGTTCTTGCGGCTGCTCAAGTCCGCAACCATCTTTGCTGTCAGGCCCCTCTCGGATTTATACTCATAAGTGATCTCATCGTGATGCCCCAGTTGATACGACTCGGACAGGGTCTTGACTGCCTTCTGGTCCAATTTGACGATCTTGGCAAACCTACTCATATTGCTTGTATCCGGTACGTTCTAACTCGGTGGCCAGTTCCACGCCGCCCTCTTTGGCTATTTTTCCTAAGTTCATGATGAGCACCCTATCCGGTTTTAGGTACGACAATAGTCTTTGATAATGGGTGATCACCAATATCCCCGTCTTCTTTTTGGAGGCCATATAGCTTGCTCCCTCTGCCACGATCTTTAATGCATCGATATCCAGTCCCGAGTCGGTTTCATCCAAAATGGCATACTTCGGTGCTAGGATTCTCATCTGCAAAATTTCCATTTTTTTCTTCTCACCACCGGAAAATCCCTCGTTCAGACTTCGTTTCAGCAACTCTTCGCTCATAGATAGCTCTTCTGCCTCCATCTCGATTCTCTTTTTAAGTTCCAGCGCCGAAATTTTCTCACCCCTCGATCGCAGTGAAGCCAATAGTGCCTCACGGACGCTTACTCCCGGAATCGATACCGGATATTGCAGGGCCAAGAATAAACCCGCTTTTGCCCTCTCGTCCGGTGTCTTCTGTGTGATATCTAACCCGTCCAACCTGATCGCCGTCCCCCGATCTTTGCTGACTATGTACTTCGGGTGTCCCATCAGGCAGTAGGCCAATGTCGATTTTCCCGAACCATTCTTCCCCATCAGTGCCACCACCTCGCCCGCTTTGACCTCCAAACTAACTCCTCGGAGCACTTCCTTCCCCTCTATCTTGACCTTTATTCCTTTGACCTCAAGAGCCATATTAAGCCTTCTTTTTCTTGTTTAAACCAATATTAACTCCGATCAGATCAGCCAGGGTATACTTCTCCATCATTTTACCCATTTCATATGAGAACCGCAGCATGAAGCCCTTTTGCAAACAATGGTCTTCGACCGGACAAAGTCCTGGTTTGTCAATACAAGAAACCGGGGCCAAACCTCCGTCGATTGCCTCCAAAACAGTCTTCAAACCAAGGTTTTCCGGTTCAGTGGTCAGGGTATAACCACCGCCACGTCCTTCTTTTGAAGTTAGAAACCCGGCCCTTACCATCCGGTTGGCGATCTGTGCCACAAAGGCCTTCGGCAGCCCCTTCGCCGAAAGTTCGGTCAAGCTTATCCGACCGTCCTTACCACGAGCGGCCAAAAGTGATAACATAGACATACCGTAATCGGCTTTCTTAGTTAGATTAAAGGTTGCCATAACTATGACTATTTTAGTCGAAGTTTAGCCACAACGCAAGTAAGTTAAACAATATAGGTCGTTAAAACAAATTCATTTGCAGTTCAGGTTCCTCCTTTACCTTTGGGTAGGAAAAGTCCACCCCCACCTCCCGCACCTCATTCCACTTGTCTTTGTATTTCAACTTCCCATTTTTGACCGCATATTTATAAACGTCTGTCGTCACCACTACGTCCATTTCACAATAGCGGCGCAATTTGCTCATACTCTCTGGGTCTTGGCTTTTCCAGTAGCGCACCGCGTTTAAACCGTCATCGATCTTGGTATAGCCCAATGTTTCCTTAGCGATCGCGTCCAAAGAAAGGCGGTGACCCAAAACGTTTCGCACCTTGTCGAGAATATCGAAGTGGGGCAGACCAAAAAGGTTCCGTGGTGCAAAGGTTGGCGCCAACGCCGGAACATCAAAACCCAAAGAATTAAAGCCGATTATCCGATCCGCCTCGCCAAACATCTCCCAAAGACCCTCGAAGCCGAATTCGCCGCCGTCGGTATTCTTTGCCGAGTTGTCCCAAAAACTTTTCATCTTCCCTCTGATTTCGTTCCCCAAACTATCCATTTCCCTGCGGTATGCCGAAACAACAGAAACTCCCAAGTGTTCCGGTGCAGTCGCACCGTTATCACCAAACAAGCTCATTGTCTCGATATCGAAGATTACTTCAATCATGAGTTACGATTCTACCAAATTTGGAGAGCGTTACAAATCAACTGCCTGGTTCATGGAAGGCATTACTACTTCCGCTATCCCCAGATCATTTTTTATTTTTTCAGACAACACCAGTCGGGGCAGGTCCTCACCGTGGGTCAGAAATACTCTGGTAACTCCCTTTATTTTTGAGAGCCAATTCATTAGTTTCGGCTGATCGGCGTGGGCACTCATCGAGGTCACGTTTCTTATCTGTGCCTTTATCTCCACTTCATGGTCAAAAACCTTGACCTTTTTTTGTCCATCCTGAATTTGCCGCCCCAAAGTCCCCATGGCCTGAAAACCAACCTGCAACAACCTGGTTGTTTTCAAGGGCAAAAAGTCAACCGCATGATGCATAATCCGACCCCCACTCATCATGCCGCTACCGGCGATGATCACCTTCGCTCGATCGATTTCTTTGATCTTGGCGCTTTCAGAGCCTTTTTCCACCAACACCAGACTGGGGAAATCAAACGGGTCGTCGAGCTTGGCATGGTCGGCCAGTTCTGTGTTGTAAAGTTCCGCAAAGTGCTTGAAAATCATCGTTGCTTTGATCGCCATCGGACTGTCAAGAAAAACAACTGTTTCGTCTTTAATTTTTTTACTTTTCTTCAAGTGGTCGATCCGGTGCAGAATCTCCTGGGTTCTTTCCAAAGAAAACGCCGGTATCAACAGCGTTCCGCCATTCGCCTCTACCGCATTGATTTCCTCAGCGATCACCGTCATCGGGTCCTCATCCGAATGGGTTCTGTCTCCGTAGGTGGACTCCATCACCACGAGGTCAGCCTCCGTCACCGGTTCTGTTGGTTTGATCAAGTCCTGCGGTGTATTGCCCAAGTCACCGGAAAAAACGATCTTCTTTGGACCCCCAACCCCCCTTTTATCAACTATTTCAACACTCGCCGAACCCAAAATGTGTCCCGCATCTCGCATCGTCACCTCAAAACTACCCACCTGAAATGGCCTGTCATAGTGAACCACCCGGAAAAGCAGCAACAGCTTCTCAACCTCCTCCTCGGAAAATAACGCCTCGTGAGTTTGTCTCCGCTCATCGTTTTCCTTAGCCACCTTTGCCGCATCGAGTAGGGAAAGTTCCACCAACCACCTCGTCGCTTCAGTCATGTAGATCGAGCCGGCAAAACCAGCGGCAACCAAAAGCGGCATCCTGCCACAGTGGTCCAAATGAGCATGGGTGAGGATCATCGCTTCAAGTTCTTTGACTGAAAAGGCCAAGGTCTGGTTATTAAATGTCTTTTGCTCCTCAATCCCTTGGAACATCCCTAGGTCGATCAGCAATCCCCGGTTGTCCTGGTTCTCAAGCCAGTAGCACGAACCCGTCACCATTCCCGCCGCGCCCAAAAACTTGATCCTCTTCATACCCTCATTCTAAACGAAAAATTCTAGAATCTAAATCTCGGCTCTCTCGGCTTGGCAATATTGGCGACGATCTCCCGACCCAAAATCTCTTTTCCATTGACCGCCTTGATTGCCTTTTCCGCTTCCAATTTATTCGTCATCGTCACAAATCCAAAACCCTTACTTCGGTTCGGATCGTTCGGTTCCATCATCACTACCGCATCGGCCACCTTACCATGCTCGGCAAACATTTTATAAAGGTCCTCCGTTCGCATGGTGTAGGGAAGATTCCCTACATAAACTCTGATTTCATTAATCGCGTTATTAAACATTCAAAAAAATATTTTATATCCCCACTTCCCTCAAGGAAAGACAGCTACAGCATTCTATCAAAACACTTGTTAAAATGGAACCATGATTTGCCCCGAGTGCCGCCAACCTTTATCCGAAAAAGAAATCATCACTTCTGACAACCAAAAGGCCCTGGTTTATGAATGTTTCAACTGCGGTGGCCATTTCGTTCCTCCCCTGATAGCCAATTTGATTCCCCAAGTCACCGCCCAGGATCTCGACTCGGTCACTCCGAAAAATACTTATCCCGTGGTTCCATCCGTCGTCTGTTCGGTCTGTCAGGCCACCATGGTTGGCATCACTGACAGCGTCGTTCCCAAAAATGTCACCGTCTATACTTGTCCCGAGAATCACGGCAATTACTTTCCCTTGCATCAGCTTTTTGCCTTCAAGCGGGCGCAAAAGACCAAACTGCAATACCACCAGCTCTGGGGAATACCCATCAAGTCTGTCTTCACCGTCCTACTCCCTGTCCTGGCCATTTTTACCGCTATTACCGCTATTCCTTTTACCCTCAACCAGCTCAAAAGCAGCCAGGAGTCGCGGGTCAAAGCCGGTGAGCTTGTAAGTAACCCACTGGTCAGCCCCATCAGTCCTAATCAGGTCGTGATCTCCTTCACCACAAGGGTGGCCAGCACTAGCAGCCTCAAGCTCATTCTTTCCGGAGGCGTCCAGATCTTTCCCGGGGCGGTCACTCCCCAAACTACTCACATTATCAACCTGGACAATCTTGCCCCGGCCACCCCTTATCAGTATGAGATCATCATCAACGACAAGTCAGCCGGTTTATACAACTTCACCACCCCCGGTCTCTAACCTCCAAAATTCTTTGCCACCCGCCCCCAGTTCACCACCTTCCACCCGCCTGCAGTAGCTATCGCTACAGCGATTGCGGGCAGGCCATGCCTCTATGATTCAAGGTTTTTCTCTACTTCCACCCAGTTGACGACCTTCCACCATGCCTCCACGTAATCTTTTCTGCGGTTTTGATATTTCAAATAATAAGCGTGTTCCCAAACATCCAGGCCAAGTAGCGGTTTCTTCCCTTCCATTAGGGGATTGTCTTGATTCGGTGTCGAACAAATCTCGAGTTTTCCAGCCTTGACGCAAAGCCACGCCCAGCCGCTGCCGAATCTGCTCATCGCCGCCGCGTTAAACTGCTCAGTGAACTTGGCAAGGTCACCGAACTCCTTTTTTAATGCTTCCGCCAGTTTACCCACCGGCTCACCGCCGGTAGCGTGCCCCATCACCCTCCAAAACAGACTGTGGTTGTAATGCCCCCCGCCATGGTTTCTCACCGCCATTCGGATTTTCTCCGGCACCTTCGGTAAATCAGACAGCAGTTCGCCAAGTGGCTTTTCAGATAATTCCGGAAAATCCGTCAGAGCCTTGTTCAGGTTGTCGACGTAGGCTTGATGGTGCTTGGTGAGATGAATTTCCATGGTCCGCGCATCGATATGGGGTTCCAAAGCATCAAAAGAATATGAGAGTTCGGGAAGAGTATGTGTCATAAAAGTATCCTAACAGATTTCAGGGGTCCTCACCACCCTTGGCCTCATCGTATAGAATTGTATCAAGATGAAGCAGTTTGAAATTAATGGTGGCAATGCCCGGGCCGAACTCTACGGTTTGCTTAGTAAGACCAGAATTCTCTATTCCCTCGCTATCAACGCAACTACCCGCAGGGGGAGTGATCTTACCGATCTCGGTGCCATCGCCGGACATGAAATTTTCCGCGCCACCTATGATGCTGTCTCTGCTTGTAAGTGGGGCGACGGTCTCCCTACTTTCGATGATCTGTCTGAAGAAAAAGAAGCTACTGCCGCCGTTCTCCCTTATCCGATTCTTATTGCCCTCGCCTATTTCCTCGACTCAGCTCAAACAGTCTGTCTGAAATCCTGGCGCTTTAGGACAGGCAATCCCGATATTGATCGCGCCGTCGTCGCCTGGCCAAATGCCATCCTCTGGGGCACACCGGCAAAAATGCGTTTCTTTTACGATCTCTTCGCCAGTTACGAAGGCTTCCCGACCGAAAACCCCCTTCTAAGCAATGGTCGTACCAGGGCCTCCCAACTTCTGATGGTCGGCAGATACCTGCTCGAGCGCGAGTTGAAAAAAATCGGCCAGCCAGACCTCTCCACTCTTGCGAAAGTCAAAAACAAAAACATTCTCTTGTCCAAGTAACACTCTTGGTTTCTTCGGGGGTAGTAATACTACCCCACGAAAAAAACCGTAAACTAGCAACACTTGGCTTTCCCGACTAAGTGGCCAACCAATGCCACCGCCACCAAAACCCAACCCCAAAGCATGAGATTGCCCAATGAGAAATAAGCCACCAGCAAAAATCCCAAGCCGACTCCGGCCAGGACGTGAACGACTCCATAAGGTTGCATACAACAAGCATACATCGACATCATGTCATCCTTTTTTTTCTTTGCCATCAAAAACTCACCCCCTTCCTTTTTTTTCAAACACTAACAAACCGTTCCTGTCCATGTCCTCGGCTGTCGCCGGGGCGAACTAACACTGATTCAATCATTATAAAATTGAGCTACTTTGTCAAGCAGATTTACTTCTTCGTATATTTCCCCATCAGCTCGCCGGAATCCAAAACTCGTCCCTTCATTGCCGCTTCTAACTCGGGCCGGTTTAATCCCCACGGCAATTTGAGCAAAGCATCCAGTGCATAAATGCGAAAATAGTACCGGTGGGTTCCCGAGTGGGGACACGGTCCACCGTACCCTTCCTGTCCAAAGGTATTTTTCCCCACAGTTCCTTCCGGCGTCGCCCCTGACGAAACTTTTGTCACACCCGAGAAAATATCGTACACCACCCAATGAGTAAAAACACCCCCCGGCGCATCAACATCATCCATGATGAGCACCAAGCTTTTCGCCGTCGCCGGAGTCCCTTTTATCTCAAAAGGTGGGCTGATATTGCTACCGTCGCAAGTATATTCGGCCGGTATCTCTCCCCCATTGGTAAAGGCAGCGCTGGTTATCTCCATATTTACCTGCACCAGACTGGTAACAGTTAAGTTAAATATAGAAGTAGCCTCTTTGTCTTGTCAATCAGCCCATCCTGTTCCGAATCTAGTGCCGCAAGTGCTTGAAGTATTCTACCTGACGCAATCTTTTTTTCGCCTCCTCTTTGGTCTTGTATGTCCCCAGATTCCTTTTGGTTTTCTCAGAAACTACTCGATAGCCCTCCCTTACCTTGACGATCATACCTCAAAACCTATCTTACATTAAGTACGTTGGCTTTGGCGCAATTGCATAAGGATGGATCCCCCCGTCCTCACCTACCTCATCATATCCTATCAAGCAATCAGGGGGCAGCTCTTCTGCCCAGTGGATCAGGTTCAAAGTTGCGAGCATTACCCCCACCTCATGCTCATTTGCACTCACTCCATCGGGGCCCGTCATACAAAGAATCATTTCGTAATACGAGTACACCCGGAACAACCAGTCCTCCAATGAATATTTGAGCCTTGGGTCAAAAAAAGTTTCCATCATCAGTAGTCTGGTCGCCCCCACATGTTCATTCCCGCTAGCCATGGGCGGATTTTACCCCACTTATGGCCAAAAAATCAAGTCTCGTTGTGCCTAAAATTCGCCTCCGGGTAAGTATTGCTGTTGGTTCATCATCCGGTTAATGTTTTTTGATATTGCGATCGTGCTCCAAGCCGCTAGACCCAGGACCATCACTGTCAGCACCAAGGAGATTATTCCCATGACTTTTGCCGTATTGTCAGTCGATTTTAGATAGCGGATCGTCAGCCCCAAACCGAATGGCGGTAGCAACACACTCGCCAGAAATAACCACAATAATGCCCACACTCCGGTTGACGCCTCTTTTTCTTTGGTAATAGTTTGTGATTCCAATGTCAAACTAAATTTGTCTTAACTGGAGGAAATTACGCGAACTGGTCACAAACCAAAAAGATGGTCCGTTCGTTCCGTCTTCTTTGATTGTTAGTAGCTCTAGGAGATCATTCCCCGCCCAGCCGGTCACCGTCTTGATGTTATATTGATATTTACTCTTTGCCCAAAAGGAAAGCACGTCCAAGTAATCGTCTCCGTTCTTGTATTTCGACCCGTCGGCTTTATAAACCAGATAATTGGTGATTCCGTTATAGTTTTCCTGCACGAATAACTGCTTATTATCCGGCGACCAACTATTAACCGGAACTTCGATTGTCCCGCCCACGGCCAGTGTCTTTGAAAACAACGCCCGCGGGGAATCTGCTCCTTCATCAACTACCTTATATGCATAATTGATTGTCGCGTCAGCCAACTGTTTTCTGATACCAATTAGTTTTGCCTTACCATCGCCCGAGTGAACCTCCAGGGTTCGTTCCGGTTCGACCGCAACCGCCACGCTTCCTTGTTCCTGCTTCGTCTGGTCGCCCCCGTTTTTCTGAATCAAACCGGAAAATGATACTACAAAAAAAATCGAAGTTACCAACAATACCGCCGCCAGAATATTACCTTTTACCACAGCTTAAGTATACCTACTTCATCGAGAATGTGTCCACGGACTCTTTAATTATTTTCTCGTATTTACCCCACGACTCAACCGGTGCTCTTGCAGTTATTAGAATGCCGTCCCCTTTTTCTGGTGGATAATATTCCATCTTGAGAACCCGTTCTCGTATCGTTTTGTCCGAAACAACATCGTCATAATCAAAGGTAAATACAAATCGTCTCCAACCGGTCTCTTCCGATTTCTCCTCATATGGATCTTCCACAAAAACAGCGTTTTTCAGGTTAGTTTTTCCAGCCTCAAGCACATATTTCATTCCATTGAGATATCCGCCGGAATCAACCTCTGAAAGTCGAACGGCCATCTTCACTTCTATGGTCGCCCAATCGGCTACCCCGCTCACCGGCTTTTTTATCACCCCCTCGGATGTCTCTCCCTTGACCACTTCCCAGCCCGCAGGAAATTGAATCTCCCACCCCTTCTCACTTTTGTAAACATCGTCCGCCAACCTTTGTTTCTCCTCTGTAACACTCTGGGTATTTCCGCCTCCCGTCTCCGCTTGCGAACCGACGTTTAGAGAACCACCTCCAGTCGAAAAATTAACATTCCCGCCAAGTGCTAACACCAATCCCGCGACCGTCCCGCCCAACACGACAAACCCCAATGTCACCCCCAACACAAAGGCCGAAACCCTCTTTATCAAGCCCATTTTTTCTTTCTCCTCCTTCATTTTCCCCTGTTTGGCGAAGTACATTGCGGCCGCGATTGCCACGAGGCCGCCAATACCGGCAACCAAACCAATCGTCGCCCCCAGGTTAAAGAACTGGCCCACCAGGCTCCTCCCCAATTCCGATATCCACGGTTCCAGCGGCGGTTTGGAATTGGCAGCAATCATCTCAAAAATATTTCCCGCCCCCACACCGATCAGCTTCGCCACGAAGCCGGAAATCATCAAAAGCCACGCCGTTCCCTTGATCCGATCAGCTTGTCCGACTCCCAGGAAATAATGTCCCGCGCCAATGCCAACTGTCAACAACAACAGAATGATCCAGACCACCGTCAGATATCCCAAAACGGTTTTCACCTGCCCAAGCCCCTCCATTATTTGCTTCGACTGCTCCGGCTTCATTCCCAATATCGGAAAAACACTCTCAACTGGGGTCTGTGCCGTGAACTTAGCCAGAGCCGGTTGTCCAAAAGCAGCCACCGGCAAATTCCACTCCTTTACCGGTAGGAACAACACCAACCCTTTGTCCTTCCCATTAAGATAGCCAAACACCCGGTCAACATTTGTCTCAGCCAACTCTTTGAAACGTTCTGTCGTCAATACTTTATCCAGCGACAAAAGGGGCGCCAACACTTTTGTAATTTCCGGCGGCAAAGCTGCCCCTCCGGTCTGCTTCCGGACCGAACCTTCCAAGTCCATCCGCATCTTCGTAACCTGATTCTGCAATAGTTGGTACACTTCCCCTTTGTCCAAAGCCGTCTTCCAAAAAGCCGGCGACAACACCCGAAACTTCACCGCTCCCGCCAACAGAAAAACAAAAAAAACAAAAAAGAAAATCACTCCCAACCCCGCTCTTAATATCCGCTCTACCATTTTCACTTCATCCATCACATCACAGATGACTCGCCCCTGTCAAGTTTTACGCATAACTTGTAGAATGGTTTCTAGTGCCCGCCCCAAAAAAGACCAAACCGTTTTCCACCCGTATCTATTTTATCGTTTTCGGTTTCCTCCTCCTCGCCGCCATTGTCACCAAATTTGTCTTCTTCAATGTGGTCTGGCAAACCTACGACAGTCCCCGAGGCTACCAGCTCCAATACCCCAGAGGCTGGAAAGTCGACCCCACCCGCGGCGGTGAACCCTACGAACGCATCACCGCCAAAAACGACGAGGTTATTCTCGCCATCAGTGTCTACGAAGACAAAGGCGCCCCGACCAAAGAAGGTTTCGACAAATTTCTCGACGAAATTCGCCAAAGCTACCTGAATAATCCCGACGCCTCGCTCCTTTCGTTCGACCCAGGGTTCCATCCGGGGAAATATCTTACCGGCGAATACGTCGCCGCCTCACTTTGGAAAAAATCTGCCGTCACTTACGAACAGACCGAATTGGGCCTTGTCACCCAAGGCGGCCACATCTATATTCTCACCGCGAACATCGACCGGCAAAAAAGCAAAAAATATACTAAGATTATTAATGAAGTTTTCTTACGCTTCAAACCCATTCTAAAATGAGAGCCAGAACCCCAAAAGGCATCGTCTTTATCTTCCTCCTCCTCACTATCACCGCCAACATCATCGTCACGGATGTCTATGCCCAGATGCCCGACACCACCCCTCGGATGCCAGATACTACTCCCCGGATGCCCCGCGACTTGTTCAACCAAGTCTTCGGTGTGTTGGTCAGACTACCCAGCACTCTTTTTCGAATGCCCGACACCACCCCTCGGATGCCAGATACTACTCCCCAGATGCCGGATACCACCCCTCGAATGCCCGGTTGGCTTTCCAATTTCTTCTCGGCGATCCGTAAATTTCTCGCCCCCCCTTCTCCCTCAAATCTCCCCCAACCGCTAGGCCAATGGCAGCAAGAACCAACCAAAAAGGCTACCCCCACCCCTCGAGGCAAAGGCACTCCTCAAATCGGCCCTTACACTTACAAACCTGAAGGCGAGGCCGCCAAGGCCGGCGTTCCCTCCTTCACCATTGCCGCCCCTTCCGGTTGGTCATCCCTGGGCATTTCCGGCAGCCAACTTGCCCACTTCGAATCGGAAGAACTCGACACCGAAAAGGTCAAGGGGGGTGAAATCACTACCAACGCCGTCATCATTGTCCGCGCCACCGGCGGTTACGAAAGTCTTGACGACTTTTATAATCAGTACAAAGCCTCCGGCAAAAGCGTCCCAGGCTACCAACTCCTCAGTTCCTCAAACAACCGCCTCGAATTCAAATTCAAGACCAAGGTCGACGGTCAGGAAATCACCCTCCGCGAACTCGACTATCTCTTTTTCAAAGACGGCATTAGCTTTTTAGTCAAAGGCTACGCTGCCGACTCCGCCTGGAGCAAAAACGCGGGACAGATCCAATCGGCTCTTAATTCCTTCAAGTTCAAATAGCACCGTGGGCACATACAGCCTCATTCTCATCGCCGTTTTGATAATTTCCCCCCTTGCCCTCACGCTCGCCGAAAAACAAGACAAAAAAACCAAGACCGGCCTGAAGAACATTTTTCTTTTTCTTCTCATTGCCCAAATCACTCTCGGTATCTTCAATTGGGAATCATTCGCGGGTCCGGGAAGAAGCGGTTGGCAGCTGGCCGCCGGCTTTCCACCTTCTCTTCTCTGGATCTTTTTCGCCATTACCGCTATCCAGATTCTTCTCCTGCTCCAAAGTTTTTCCCCCGCACAAACTTTGGTTGTGTTTTTAAACTTCACGAACACCGTTGTCTTTTTTATCGCCCTATCCAGATTGAGTTGGGCACTAAATTTCCAGGCTGTCAGTCTGGCCAGTATCGCTACTGCCTTTACCATTCTCATCGGTAATGTCATCGGCCTACTACTTATCAACAAAGAAGGAAGACTTCGAATGAAACCGTCGACCAATAAACAAAAGTTTATCGCCCTTCTCATCGCCCTGATCACCGCGCTTATTCTCGGCATCTCATTTCGAAACCAGAAGCTGAGGACTCAAGTAATTTCCAAGGTCTCTTCTCTATCCGAAGTGAAAGAATATCTTCGCACCGTCCCCTCCGGCCAGGTTGTCATCGATCACGAAGACAAAGACACGAATTCATATCTCATCCACGTCTACGAAATCAAGGACGACCACACCGCCACTTTCAATTGGTACGAAGTCAACAAAGATACCGGAGAAATAAAAACGGAATTCTAAATCCACCACCACCCCCACCATTGATCATCAGCTCCGGTCAAAGCAAAAAGGCGCTGGCCACTGCTCCAAAGACCAACACACTGATAGCGTCCTGGATCACCGTCGCGATCGGCCCGGCCCCCAAGGCCGGATCTTTATGTTCCAGCTCCAAGACTTCAGTCACAATGATGGCCACCACCGGTGCCGTCCCGATCGCCGCCAACACCGCGATTGCTACCGCGATCGCCAACTCCGCCGACCCCAGCCAGAGCGAGACGACCACGAACGAAATTACCCCAAAGACACTCCCCAAAATTATTCCCAAAGCCGTCTCCTTCAGAAGATAGGTCAAGAACTTAGCTTTTCCGCGTCCTAGGTCCCTGACATAAATCGTTTGCGATTGTGTTCCTACCGCATCGGCCATGTAAACAATAAAGGGCAAAAAGAAAACAGTTTGAACATTTGTCGTTAGAAGTTCCTCGAATACTGAGGTCATGAAAGAAAGCACAAATCCCAACAGTAAGCCGACCAAAAGTGCTGGCATCCTCATCAGCGCCAATGCCCTTATCGAATATTTGTCGTCGTCAGCAAAAGAAACCCGCTGTTTACTCACTTAGTTTCAGCCTATCTGCTGGACTAACCAAAGTCAATCAGTCTGCTGACGCAGGCAAAAAATATATTAAGATTACCAATGGACCATTCCTTCAAATTCAACTAATGACCAAAACAAAGTTATTTCTTCGGATTCTCATCAGCCTTCTCCTTTTTTATTTCGCCGCCACCAACGCATATGCCGTAAAACTCGAAGGAGAATGGACGGAACCGGAAGGTCTAATGATGAAAGCCGAACAAGCCGGCAACACTTTCTCCCTCATAGTTACCGATCCGGATATACCGGAAAAGTACCAGGGTATTGCCAACTTAAAAGGCACTATTAGTGGCAGTACCTTCACTGGCCAAATTTTCAGTCTTCATTCAGAGTGTCCCAACCTCGATGGCTACCGACCTGCCAGTGGAACAATCTCCAGTAGAGAGATCAAAATCAAAGCTATTTTTTCTCGATACGACACCGATGCCTGTACGATAGACCTAAATACTGAAACCGAAATAAGTGTTACTTATACCAAAATCCTTTCCCCAGAAGAAAAAGCCCTGGACAACCATCAAAAAGAGCTTGCTCAACTCGCAGAAGACCTGGCCAATCGTTCCGGACCAGTCATCGACACCTCCACTGTCACCGTTATCAGCACTTCCCCCATTGCCCAAAGCAGTGAAAGATACTCCATTAACGTTGGCGCAGACACAAGACCCGATCCTTCCACCTACATAGACTATCTTGGTCAAGTGCCAAATATTTCAGTCGAGAGCCGGGGTAAAG
>MFAI01000024.1 GCA_001774555.1 Candidatus Collierbacteria bacterium RIFCSPLOWO2_01_FULL_50_23 | reverse complement strand
GTACTAAATACAGACGGTCAGTGTTCAACGAGGGAATCTTTGCCTACTTTGATATCAAGTTGGCGGAAATCACCGAGCATTATCCCACGATTGTTTTCAAAAAGGTAAACCATGACAAAAACCACATCCATCTTTTGGTATCAATTCCGCCAACGATGTCAGTGGGGAGCGTCGTCGGAACTATTAAGCAAAATACCACCCGTGAACTAAAGAAAAGATTCCCGTTCCTCAAGGAAGTCTACTGGCGAGGTAATGGTATTTGGTCAGATGGCTATTTTGTTTCCACTGTAGGCATCAATGAGACAATCATTGCTAAATACATTGAAGATCAGGGAAGAAAAGATGCGGGGCAAACGAAGTTTGAAATCTCCTAAAGCCCCGACCGTAAGGTCGTGGGTTCTTTACAGTTTTTACAGCTTCCGGATCGAGATTTTCGAGTTCGTCAATCAGAATGTCCTCTTGTGTGGAAATTCCAGTGACGGCGTCGGTGTGGGTGACGTTCACCTTGCCTCTTTCAAGGAGATGAGGAGTGAATCGGTATTCAACTGTTTCGATGGGATTGTTGAATATGGGGCTATTACCTCCCCCCCAGGATGTAAGTCCACTTCTTTCGCATTTGATAAAGTAAGCGGTTTCGTAGAATCGCTGTACGGTAAACGTCTCCTGAATTGTCAGGCGCCCGTCTGGTTCCGGTTCTCTTGTGGTGACTCTGAGCGTGTTTTGAGGAAACTGAAGAACGTTGTCCCAATAAATGTCAATTGCGGTTAGAGCGCTTTCGATCACTCTGTCCGGTCGTTCTCGTTCGGGTGTTCGTGGCATGGCCGTATTCTAGTACTATGGGCTATGAGAATCAACCAGGACTTTTTTGAGCTCCTCGGCGGTTGGGGTTTGGAAATGTCTGGTCACCTCTTCCGGGGTGCCGGCGGCGATGATCTCGCCCCCGCCTTCGCCACCTTCAGGACCCATATCGATAAGATAATCGCAGTTCTTGATGACATCGAGATTGTGTTCGATGACGATGACGGTGTTGTCGTTTTCGACGAGATCGACCAGGGTTTGCATTAGTTTGCCGACGTCTTCAAAGTGAAGGCCAGTGGTGGGTTCGTCGAGGATGTAGACGGTGTGGCCCGAGCCGGTTTTGGCGAGCTCGGAGGCCAGTTTGACGCGTTGGGCCTCTCCTCCCGAGAGAGTTGGGGCGGGTTGGCCGAGACGGATGTAGCCGAGCCCCACCTGCTTCATAGTCGAGAGCTTTTTCTCGGCGGCGGGAACGCCTTTGAAGAAATCGGCGGCTTGGTCGATGGTCATGTCCAGGACCTCGGCGATGTTTTTGCCTTTGTAGTTTATTTCCAGAGTTGGTTGGTTGAAGCGGGTGCCGTGACAAGTCTGGCAAGTGACGTAGATATCCCCCATGAACTGCATTTCTATTTTGATCTGACCTTCCCCCTGGCAAGTTTCGCAGCGGCCGCCCTTGACGTTGAAACTGAAGCGACCGGGGCCATAACCGCGCAGGTGCGCATCCTTGGTGCCGGCGAAGATACCCCGAACGTAGTCAAACAGTTTGGTATAGGTGGCGGGGTTGCTTCTGGGGGTTCGGCCGATCGGACTTTGATCAATCAAACTAACCCTTTTGATCACGTCCAGGAACTTCACCGATTCAAAGGGTATTTCCTGACGCTGATGTTGACGATTCAATTGACGGGCGAGCGCCTCGTAGAGGGTATCAACAATCAGAGACGACTTGCCAGAACCGGAAACTCCGGTGACGCCGATGAGTTTGCCCAGGGGCAACTCAACCGCGATGTCTTTTAGGTTATGGTGGGTACAGCCTTTCAAAACGATCTCGCTGTTTTGGATAGGTTTCCTTTTTGTCTTGTTGGGGAGAACCCTTTTTTTGTTGCTTAGATATTGTCCAGTGAGACAGTTGCCGCCCTTTATTTGTCCGACGTTCCCCTGAAAGGTCAGTTCGCCGCCATTTTCGCCAGCCGCTGGGCCGAACTCGACTAGATGGTCGGCAGAGAGGATGGTATCCCGGTCGTGTTCGACGACGACGAGGGTATTGCCGAGGGAGACCAAATTCTTTAGGGTATTGATCAACTTTTGATTGTCCCGCTGGTGTAGACCGATGGTTGGTTCATCGAGAACATAGAGAATGCCGGTCAGGCGGCTGCCGATCTGACTGGCGAGACGGATCCTCTGCAATTCGCCGCCCGAAAGGCTGCCTGCTTCACGATTGATGGTCAGATAGGACAGACCGACCGACTGAAGAAACTCGAGTCGGTCCCTGATTTCTTTGAGAATGGGGGTGGCGATTTGAAGCTCGACCAGATTGAGTTTGCCACTAAGTTCTTTGATGAATGAGTAGGCTTTGTCGATCGAGAAGGCGGTAACCTGGGAAATGTTCATAGCGTTGATGGTTACGCCGAGGACTTCCGGCTTGAGACGATCGCCGTGACAATCGGGACACGGCAGTTTGATCATGTATTGATCCAGTTCCTCGCGGACATATTGAGAACTGGTCTCCTGATAACGGCGTTCGAATTCTGCCGTCAAACCCGTGAAAGGAGTATGCCAGATAGTTGGCTTGCCTTGGGAGTTGAGGCCGTGGATACCATGAACAATTGTGCCTGTGCCGTCAAAGAGGAGCCTCTTTTGGATATGGTTCATTTTTTCCAGTGGAGTGCGGTCCTTGAAACCGGCGTCGGCCATGACTTTGGTGATCAGCCTGGCCATCCAGGTCTCGGTTTCGAACTGAGACGCAAGGGGAACAACCCCCCCTTCTTTAAGAGTTAGACTCGGTGCAAGAATAAGATCCTTGTTGAGAGTCAGCTTTGAGCCTAGGCCGGTACAGGTAGGACAGGCGCCGTCGGGTGAGTTGAAGGAAAAGTAACGGGGCTCGAGCTTCGGGAGGGAGATGTTGTCGAAGGGACAAGCGAGGTTTTCGGAGAAAAGGTGGTCTTCGAGGTCCTTGGGATTTTCGGGGAAGGACAATGAGGCGTCGATGACTACACTGGCGATCACCTCCCCACCGGCGAGTTTGAGGGCGGTTTCGATCGATTCTATCAGACGGCTCTTGTCAGTCTGGGTTTCAACCCCATCCCCCTCTTTGCCGATGACGATTTTGTCGATGACGGCGTCAATATCGTGACGGTTATTTTTGAATAGGTTCATCGGTGAATTTGTATTGATGAACTTGCCGTCAACCCTGACAATACCAATGCCCTTTTTGGCCAGATTAACCAATAGGTCTTTGAATTCACCCTTTTTGTTCTTGACCACCGGGGCCATGATCATCAAACGGACCCCTTTTTGCTTGGTCATGGTTGGGTGGCACTGGGTGAGGGCAAAAACGGCGTCCCTGATCTGAGTCACGTCCTGGGCCATTACCTCTCGGCCGCACTCGGGGCAGTGGGGATGTCCGGCGCGGGCAAAGAGAAGTCTCAGATAGTCGTAAATCTCGGTCACGGTACCGACCGTGGATCTGGGGTTATGGGAACCCTGTTTCTGGTCGATCAGGATTGCAGGAGACAGGCCTTCGATCGAGTCGACGTCGGGTTTGTCCATTACGCCAAGAAACTGGCGGGCATAGCTAGAAAGGGACTCGACGTAACGCCTTTGGCCTTCGGCGTAGATGGTGTCGTGGGCCATGGAAGACTTGCCCGAGCCGGAAACACCGGTAAAAACCACCAATTGGTTCTTGGGGACGGTGAGATTGACGTTCTTGAGGTTGTGCTGACGGGCGCCTTTGATGATCAAATGGGTTGAGGGCGAGATTTCATCCATAACGTTCGATTTTATCTCAAATCAGCTCAAATTACCAGTAAGAAACCCGAATATTATTCCCCGTCGGGGAGGGCATCGATCATGTTTACCCAAGGAGAAAGGCCAGAGCAGAGGGTCAGGCGCGACCAGACCATGCCGTCGCGATCATCAACGAGCTCACCAGTTTTGCCGCCGTAGATTTCGACCAGGCAGTCGACCGCCTGTCCCTTTGTCATACCCCTGAAAGTTTCGATACCTGTTAAAACGCGATCGGATAGAAGTTTGTAAAATTGTTTCCTGGTGTTTCGACTCAGTTCATCAAGATATTCTGATAGTTCCCGAAACCAGTTCTCTACTTTTTGGTCAAAAACGTCCGGCTCATAAGTTTCATCTTCTAAACCCCAAAGAGCTGATTCGTCCTCGTCTTCAGCCTCCTGTAGCCAGGATGGGGGGGTTTCATCTCGAAACTCCTCAGCCAATTCAATTAGGGTTGCCATATCTTATAGTATATCCTGTAAGATAACTTTGGTCAATTTTTAGGAAAGTTTGGCGATCAGGTCACGATACTTGGCAGCCATCTCGAAGTCCCAGTTTTTGGCGGCTGCGGTCATCAGTGCTTTCATTTTGCGGATCAGCTTTTTTTTGTCCCCCAGGGTGAGCGCTTCGGGATTGACATCCTCCGGCTTTTTCCAGCCAAACTCCTCCAGCTCTTTGATGCGGGTCCCATTTTCTCTCTTTTCTTCCCGCTGCAGCAGCTTTTCTTTGATGGGTTTGACGATCCCGACCGGAGTGATACCATGGCTTTCGTTGTGCTCGATCTGAACTTGGCGACGGCGGCCGGTGACGTCCATCGCCTGTTTCATTGAGTCGCTCACCCTGTCAGCATAGAGATAAACCATGCCGTTGACGTGACGGGCGGCCCGACCCATGGTTTGGATAAGGGAGGTGGGATTACGCAAGAAGCCCTCTTTGTCAGCATCAAGAATAGCGACGAGTGAGACTTCCGGCAGGTCAATCCCCTCTCGAAGTAGGTTGATACCGACCAGACAATCAAAGTTTCCCTTCCGCAGATCATCAAGAATGTCGGAGCGGTCCAGGGTCAAGACGCCTGAATGGAGATATTGGACTTTCAGTCCGGGAACGTGGTCCTTGAGATACTCGGTCAGGTCCTCGGCCATGCGCTTGGTGATGGTCAAAATCAGAGTGCGCTCCCCCCTTGCTTTTCTTATCATCACCTCGCTGACCAGATGGGCGATCTGATTGGCCGATCCGAAGACTTTGACCTCGGGGTCGAGGAGGCCAGTGGGACGAATAAGCTGCTCGGCGATAGCCGGGACCGCTTCAGCCTGACTGAGATTGAGCTCGAGCTCTTGGGGGGTGGCCGAGGAGTAGAGGGTCTGGGGAGTCCGGGCTTGGAACTCAATGAAATTCAACGGACGGTTATCGAGGGCGGCGGGGAGACGAAAGCCGTAATCGATCAAGGTCTCTTTTCGGGAGCGATCGCCCCGGTACATACCCTTGATCTGGGGCAAACTGATATGAGATTCGTCGACGATGGTGAGGAAGTTTTTCTTGCCGAACTTTTTGGCGTTGTAGTTCATGTAGTCAAGCAGGGTGAATGGGGGGTCGCCAGGACTCCGGCTGTCAAAGTAGCGGCTGTAGTTCTCGATACCGTTGACAAAGCCGAATTCTTCGATCTGGGCGAGATCATAATTTACTTTTTGTTCCAGCCGGTGAGCTTCCAGTATCCGACTCTCTTTTTTGAATTTCTTGATTTGACCAGCTAGGTCGTCTCTGATCTGTCCCATGGCTGCCTTTTGATTGACCGGGTCGGTGATGTAGTGCTTGGCCGGGTAAATTGTAGTGATGTAGTCGTAAGGGTTGGCGGAATCCTTGCGCTTTAATTCACTAAAGTTGATTGGGTCGAGACGCTTGATTGATTCGATAGTCTTTTCTCCAAAAGTAATAGAGAGGACGACCCCTTCGTTGCCCGGATGAAGCTGGAGGGTGTTGCCGATCAGTCTAAAATTACCGCGGGTAAGCTCGGTGGTGGTTCGCTGATACTGGAGGTCGAGGAGGCGGTGAGCGACGTCAGCCCGGTCAATGATCTGGCCTTCGACCAGCTCAAGAAAGTATTTCTCATATTCGGCCGGATTACCGATGTTGTAGATACACGAGACGGAAGCGACGACGATACAGTCGGGCCGACTGACGAGATTTGCGGTGGCGGAGAGACGGAGACGATCGATCTCGGCATTGATATCCGCTTCCTTTTCGATGTAGGTGTCAGTTTGGGGGATATAGGCCTCGGGCTGATAATAGTCGTAATAACTGACAAAGTAGGAAACGGCGTTGTCCGGGAAGAAGTCGCGCAGCTCCTGGTAGAGCTGGGCGGCCAGCGTTTTGTTGTGACTGACGACCAGGGTCGGCAGCTGTGTGTTCTTGATGACGTTGGCGATGGTAAAGGTTTTGCCACTGCCGGTGACTCCAACCAGGGTTTGGTGTTTGTTGCCCGCCTCAATCGACCTGGTCAGAAGATCGATAGCCTTGGGCTGGTCTCCGGTCGGCCGGTAGTCACTTTTGAGTTTAAAATCCACGCGTTATATTTTACACGATTAGCCGAGGTTTTCCGAGCCAATTAGGCGAAGATATGCCGAAACTCCCCCTTGACACCTTTGGGTATTGTTTGGTTATACTGAAGTATGGCAGTAACCTTGTACAAACGACAAAGACAA
>MFAI01000023.1:796-25105 GCA_001774555.1 Candidatus Collierbacteria bacterium RIFCSPLOWO2_01_FULL_50_23 | reverse complement strand
TTTGGGGGAAGATGTTCGGAGTGACCGCCGGGCAGATGCCGGATTCGATGGGAAGAGCGCTGGCAAGACCGGCTTCGCACTCATTGGAGTAGGTTTTGCCGTCCGCGCCGCAGACGGGTTGGTAGAGCTCGCTACAGACGGTTTCGGGAAGACGATAGAGGGGCGTGGGGGAAACGATTGGCAGGGGAACTCTGGTCGGGGCGACGGTTACCGGTGCGGCCTGGCCGCGAATATCGAAAGTACTGCCGGAGGGGAAGAGAAGCACGGCGCCGATGAGGGCCAGGAGGACCAGGAGCACGGGCAGAGCCATGATAAGTGTTTCCGAGGCAGAGGAATCCTTCATTGATTCCAATATGGCAGAAGTGGGGAAGTGAGTCAAGTTTGGCATGAAAAAACCCGCCCCGACGTTGCGTCGGTGACGGGTTTGGAGTGGATCATGGGGTGACCCTATTGGGTTGGCTGCGCCGCCGTGGGGCGCCAGGAGAGGGTGGTGCCGGAAAAGACGCCGAGCGCGAGGCCCATGGAGACGTGGAAGGGGAGGGGGTTGCCCAGGAAAGCGCCGTAAATGAGCCCGGCGATGAGGGCAAAGACCGTGATTCCAACCATGGTCCAGAGGCCCAACTCCCTCTGTTTCCCCTCCCGGGAAGAGATGATCACGAAGGCCTTGAGAAAACCGCCGATTCCGCCGAGGACAAAGGGGGCCTCGGCCTTGACGGCGACGAGCATGATTACCCCAATCCCCAGGAAGCCGAGGGTGGTCAGGAGGTACGTTGTTTTGGGACCCATGAGATTTGATAGCGAGGGGAATAACCTCGCACTCCTTCGCTTAATCCCCCTCAGGGAACTAAGCGAAGGAGTCAAACATTCTCGTTTAAGGAACAGGTATATCTTATAATGTTGGGGTAAGAAAGTCAAGAAAGTGGAGGCACGGGGGCGTGGTGATGCCCCCGTGCGATTAGAGACTGTCGCCGTCTCCGTCGCCATCCCAAAAGATGGCTTTATTCGCCTTGGCTACTTCGGGGATCGTTTCCCAGAGTGTTTTCAGCGGCATCCCGCTCCAGATCACCCGGAGCAGGATGAGGCCCGCGATGATGATCACCGCGGCGACAAGGATTTTGATCGTCACGAAGAAACCTTTGGTGACGAGTAGAAATCCAACGAACAGCGCCATCAGGAAACCTAGGATGCCCATAATTTTCCTGAGTGTGGATACAGGATTTTTCCCTGTCATTCGATTCCTTTCAAGGGGCAATGTATGATCGGACAAGCCGCCCGAATCATCTAAATTGATATTATAGGTCGAGTTTAGAAGAAAATCAAGTTTTTGAAGAAAGGGTTATATTTTTGACACTTGGAGGAAGTCGAGCTCGACGGGGGTTTCGCGACCGAAGATAGAGACGAGGACCTCGACCTTGCCTTTGGCTTCGTCGATGGAGCGGACGGTGCCAAGAAGATCGGTGAACGGCCCCTCGATGATCTTGACGGCTTCGCCAATTGAGAAAGCGGCCTGGAACTTCGGTGCTGCTTGTTTTGCGAAGGCGAGAATGGCGTCGACTTCTTTTTGGACAATCGGGGTGGGATTGTTGCCGGTGCCGACGAAGCCGGTGACGCCCTGAGTAGTCCTGACCGCAAGCCAGGAGTTGTCGGTGACGATCATCTTGACGAGCATATAGCCCGGGAAGATCTTTTCCTTGATGGTACTTTTCTTGCCTTTACTGATTTTGATCTTGTCCTGGGTGGGGATCAATATCTCGTAGACGTAGTCGGTCAGACCCATGGACTCAACCTTGGTCCTTAATGTATGAGCGGTTCTCGTCTCGTGACCGGAGTAAGTGTGGACGACGTACCACTTGGCATTGGCGGGAGTGTTCGGGTTGACGATCAGGTGGTTGTTATCGACAACCTCAGTTTTTGCGATATCTTGGATCTGATCTTCTGCCATTTTGTTTAGCGGTTGATTATTTTTGATATAAGCGATGTAAAGAGGAGGTCCAGTCCGCCAATATAGGAGGCGACAAATAAGCTAACGAAGACGACGAGTGCGGTTAGCCTCATTGTTTCCTGACGGGTAGGCCATTTTACAGATGCCAATTCTACCCCAACTGAGCGTATAAATTCAAGTATGGAGGACATACGGCTATATTTTAGCAGCAAAGCCTTTGACTTGAAACAGTGTCTTGGCATAAAAAAACCCCGCCTTTGAGGGGCGGGGTCTTTCGCATTGCATGGGGCGGGCAGGCCCTAGGGATTGATGACGACGTACTGTCGAGCCGATGTCGCGACGACGATTGGCTCGAGATTCACCGTTAGGAGATAAAGATCTCCGAAACGACAAGGCCCCAGCGACTCATCACAAAACTGAGAGTCACTACTGACGCTCATGATGTTGTCGAAGGTTGAAGTGACTTCTCTGCCCGAGACAACCACGACTTTAAAGAGGGATCCGGGGGCGGTGCGGTAGTACCAGCTACCTCCGTAAATCATCCAGGGATCTCCACCAGCCTCTTCGTTCTCAACGATGGTCAAGTTGGTGGTATAGGTCACCCGGAGATTTGTCTCCTCGATGGTGTAACCTGACACCTCCTTGCCATCGTCTCCGATCCATGTGAAGCCAAGGGGGATCGGTTCCCTCGCCGGCGGTTGGGTGTACCACCGGATAATGAGGACGGCGCCGATCAGCACCGCCACGAACGTTGTGCCGATGGCGAGTGCCTTATGACCTGCGATTAGATTTTTCACGCTCCACTCTCCTTTGGGGGTGGGGGTTTAAGAAGCTATTGGGTGCGAATGCGAACGGCCTATATATTAACATTTGGGGGCTTTTAAGTCAATAAAAAAGCCCTCCGACGGGTTGTCGAGAGGGCTTTGGTTGTTTGCGCCCGGTTGTCCTATTGGCCTGGGGCTGTGTTCAGGATTTCCGGGTTGATGTTCGTCGGTGGGACGATCATCGTGTCAGTGGACGCCGCGCCGGCGCGAACGATGCGGTACATGCCGCGCTGGGCATCGAAGGCAACGACGATCGGATAGTCGTAGACGATGACCTGAGGTTCGACGTAGCGCGGGTGGAGGCTGCCATCATCTTCGACGCAGAGGATCCAGGTAGCGCTGGTGGACCCGCCCGGATATAACCCGTTCGGCTCCATCATCCCGATCACATAGCCGCCGGACGCAATCTGGTCGGGATTGGTCAGGCTCGTATTGTAGGGAACGCCGAAGCCTTTGCTCGCGCAGTAGTCGATGGGCTCGCCGGTCCCATCGCCCACCCAGACGCTCCAGGTACTGGTGAGCTTGGTGATCCTGAAGTCGTAAAGCGTCTGGACCACCCAGCGCTCCCAGCTGTAGGTGTAGGCGTGGACTTTCTGCGCCTTGTTATATTGCTGGAGCTGCCAATCGGTTGCCCGCTCGTTCTGAGCGACCCCTTCATCCATGCAGGCGGTCAGGGTGAGGGCGGCGAGGACGCCGAGCACCAGGAAGATTAACTTCTTCGTTTTCATTCGCAGTTTTTCCTTTCGGATTTGGAATGGGCGCGAGATTGCGCCTATTGGTTGGGGTGGGCGGCCAGGAAGATCTGGACGTCGGGAGCCACTTCCGACGGGTCGAGGCTGCCGGCGAGGGTGTGAATCTGGTTCAGGGTTGCGCTCATCTGGCCTTGATAGGCGGCGGCCGTGACCGGGGAGGTTTCGCTGAACTTGAAGTATTCGGCCTCGGCCTTGGCGTACTCCGTGACGAGCATACGCATCTGCGCGTTGGTGCTCTCGACGTACGCCTGGCTGTGCTTGACGTTCTTGAACTGCCGGCTGAGAAGGTCGCCCTCGAACTCCTGGTACAACCAGGTGCCGAAGACGGCCAGCAGCACGACGACGATGACCGTGATGAAGGCGATCGCGATCCCACTGAGACCTGCTTTGGTGCTTTCCATCGTTTTCTCCTTTTGTTGCGCGGGTTTTTCCCGCAACTAGATGGGGCGGATTTCAGCTCATCAGCGTCAGGTAGACGATGACGAGCTGCACTATGGTGATGAGGAAGTGGATCAAGCCAAACTCTTTCCTCTTTTCCGGTGGGTTCTTGTACCAGCCTGGGTAATACACCAGGACTGTGGCCATCGCGATGATTGAGATGATCATCACGAGGGTAGTCTTCGGTGTATTCAGGCTGATGAAGAGGGTCACGGCGGAAACGAGAAACTGGAGCGGCATCAGGCTGGCCAGTCGGTCGGCCCAGACCGATTCGGTCTTGGCCTTCAGCGCGGCCTGGATCCGGCTTCCGAAAGCGGAATACCACGGTGCGGCTTCTGGCTCGTTGGGACCGCCGCATTGGGGGCAGAACGGGGCATCAAGCCAGATCCTCGTTCCACAGAATCTGCAGTTTGTGTGCATTTCGTCCATCAGGACTCCTTTCTTGTGGGGGGTTAAGATGATATGTGCGACAAACATTGGTATTATAAGTTATTGTTTGAGCGGAAATCAAGGGTATTGCTTTTCTCACTATAATTAAGTTAGGCCCTACAGAAGGCGCCTAAGACTTGGGAGGTTTTTCCTCGACAAGATCTTTTATAAGGAGAGCGACGTCCCCGCTAAGCGGGGCAGCTTACCCACCTGGTAACCCGGGGGAAAGATCCCAAGCTCATACGCGCCGGAGTAGGGTCTCCTGGACTTGCTACAGCCCGTAAGCGGAAAGAGAAGTATTGCCGACCCTGATGCGCTTAAGAGTCAAAGCAGCCCCAGTGCGATGAGTAATATGGCCGCGATGTGGATGTACTTGTCTTTGGGAGATGAGTCATGGAATGATTTTACTCTAGTATAAAATAGGCCTAATGAAAAAAGGCAAACGAAGAGGTAGGGGGGGAATTGAAGTAGAAACTGACCCAAGCGGGTCCGATTCGGGCACTTATGATGAGAAGCGAGCGCGGGTTCGTAGAGATAGGGCAGCGTTGATGGCGCAAAACAACACCCCCGAAGCCGAAGCGTTAAACGAAGAAAGTACCTCGGCAGTACTGGAGGTTTTGAGTCGGAGAGACTTGTTTCCCTGGATCGAGGCGGTTGAGATAGAAGAGGACCGTCTGGGGGATGAAGACTGGATCAGAAAGACAGATGCCTATGTAAATTTGGACCCGGCGCTTTGTGGTTTGGGTTTACTTGACCAGTACAGGATTCAGATCAAATCCGGCTGGGCTGACCTTGAGGGATTGGGAAATAAACACATCAAAAAATTACTTTCTCTGACCAGTAAGGAGTGGCGGGATTTGGGGCTGATACTTTTATTTGGTCAGGCCACTACGGAGGCGATCGCAGCCAGCTTTTGCGATCAGATAATTAACTATATGGAGATGGCAGGAGTTAAGAACGCAAGAGATGAATTCATGAAATACCAGACCCCCGTGTTACTTTTGATGATGAGACGCTACGAAGCGTTAGGTATCGCCGGGCGGGATTGGGAAGTACTTCTTTCCTGGATCAGCGGCAGACCGAAGCGGGGCGAAGGAGGGGGGCGGGTTACTTTCTATTAGGCCTATAATCTTGACATTTCACTTATTTTCTGGTATACATAGAGGCAGAATTTCGCCTCAGATCAAGGCCAATTCGCCTGAAGTTTGAGCCTAAATCTATAAGTCGCACTTTCACAACTTCACCATAAAAATGAGAGGCCCAGAAAGCCCTCCGACAATTTGTTGGAGGATTTTCAGGTCTCTTATGGAGAAAATAAAATGAAAAAGTTCATGATAACCCTCATCCCGCTGGCGCTTGTCGTCAGCGGCCTCCTCGCACTTTTTCCTCGCTCTACACAGGCGCAAGATCCCCGTGGGGTCTGCCCGCCGCCCTCTCATTCCCAAATGGCGGTGCAAGGCGAAAACCTGGCCACTATCCTGGATAATCCCCAACTTTATCCGGGGGTGACCACTTATTTTGCCCAGGGCGATGCCTTCCAAGTCGCCGCCGCCCACGCAAACAGCTGGAGGCTACTGGCGATGTACGGGTTCTGGGGGCAGGAATACGTCGTCCAGCAGACGGCAATCGACCACTTTGTGTCCATGGCCAACCAGGGATATGACATGATAATCGTTGATGAGCCAATTCATTGGCTAAAAAACTACCTGGGATACTCTGACCTTAATCTTGCTGCCTCGAAGGCAGCAGAGGTCCTCAATGCGGCGACTGCGGCTGCCAAGCAGATCAACCCCAATATCCACATCAACGTTGTCGAGCCATATAAGGCATATCTGTGGGCGTATCTTCAAGCCGGGGGACGTCCCGATTCAGTGGCGGGGGAGGATTACGCCGATACCTGGGGCGACGTTCGCCTTCCAGACCTGGATGCCATGAAGGCTCAATATGGTGTCCAGACCCAGCAATGGGTCATCGGCGTGAATGAGATCTTGACCTACGAAAACAAGGTTGACCTGATTATCGCCGCTGACGTCCATGGAGACTGGGGGGATTATTTCAGGGTGTTTAAGTACGCCGATGCCTTGAAAGCAAGATTGAGAGAGTCTTGCCAAGTTTTTTTCCCAGTCGTGATAGAAAAGCCCTGACCCTCGGTCAGGGTGAAGCGCAAAAAATAGCCCCATCTTCCAAAGGTGGGGCTTTTTGTGTCCTCAGCCAGGAGATTGTTTTGGTTTGTAGGTTGCGGCGAGTTGGCCGCAGGCGGCATTGATGTCAGTGCCGAAATCTTGCCGGAGAGTGTGGTGGATTTTGTAAGAAGTTAGAATAGCCTGGAATTTTTCGACCATACTGTTTGTTGGTTTCTGGTAGGGGGTGAGACTGTTGCCCGGATTGTAACGGATCAAGTTAACGTGGAGTAATCGTAGCCGGTCGGGAGTGGCGCGGGCGAGATCGGTGAGAGCCTTGGCATGTCTTTGGCTGTCGTTTACATCCTTGAGGAGAATGTAGGCGAGAAAAACCTTGTGGTTGTTTACTTTTAGGTGTTCGTCAATGGCGGTCATGACCTTTTCGATCGGATAGGCGTTGGTGATGGGCATGAGCTTAGCCCGTTCTTCGTTAAATGGGTTATGAAGGGAAAAAGCGAGATTAATACTGCCGTAGTCACGGGTGAGCCGCTCGATTCCCGGGATGATGCCGACGGTAGATAGAGAAAGCCGGCGGGGGCTCATAGAAAGGCCGTCTTTGGCGATCATCAGATCGATGGCCCTCAGGGTATTGTCCGGATTTGCCAGTGGCTCACCCATACCCATGAAAATGATGGAGTCTGCCGGCATATCATTCTTGATGAAATAGAGGACCTGGTCGAGGATCTCGTCGGCGGTCAGATTTTTTTTGAAGCCGATGGCCCCGGTGGCACAAAAAAGACAGCCTAGTGCGCAACCGGACTGGGTGGAGATGCAGAGGGAGTGGTGAATCTTTCTGACCCCGTTTTGTTTGAGGTAGTAGGTAAGACGGACGGTTTCGATCTGATGTCCGTCAGCGGTTTCTAGTAAGACCTTATGGGCCTGCTTGCCGATCATTTCATGGACTTTTTTTACGGTAAGAATCTCGTCGCCGAGTTCCTTTGCCAGTTGCTCCTTGAGGGACTTTGGCAAGTTGGAAATCTGGCTGAAGCGGCTTATTTTGTCAGAATAGATCGCATTTCTTATTTGTTCAAAGCGAAACTTGGGAAAGTTGCCTTTTTTGAGCAGTTGCTTGATCCGGTCGAGCCGAGTGGTGATGGTCATTTCATTTTGAATATCTTAGAGTAAGTGGCCCGGCAGCCACCCGACTGCCGGGCCAGATTGTTAGCGTTCCGTTAGAGCAGATCTTCCCGGAAGGCCCGAGACCATACGTTCTCTTCTTCGCGGCCGAGGTAGGGCGCCTCGAGGGGCAGCGCCAGGGCGTCTTGCAGGCGGCGCGCCTTGGCGGAAATGTAGAACTTTTTCTTGGGCTTCCCTCCAACGGCGGTGACCCCGTCGCGGTCAGCCTCGGTGACGACGATGCCGGTCACGGTGATGGCGTATTTCTTTGCCACGAAGGCGACCGTGTCTCTGGTCCATGCCGAGGTAGGGACGAGACCGTATCCTTGTTTGACTGCGATCTCATGCCCGGGTCGAAGGTTCATAAAGGTGGACATTCAGATCCTCGCCTTTCTTTTGGAAGGTACGTGGTGGGTGGAGTACCTGTATTATAGGGCAGAAAAAGGAAAAATGGTATAAATGTCTTATGGTAGGGCGAAAAAAGTTTGTCTACCAGGAACGTCTTGTCAAAGGATGGTGTGGTCCGGCAGTTTTGGTGATGGCTCTTCGCTCACTTGGTTTTTCGGTAACCCAGGAGGAGTTGGCAAAAATAGCCCCGTATGATCCAAACTGGGGAACCGATCATCGGGCGATGCTTTTTGGTGCCCGGCACTTTGTCCCGGGGGCACATGAGACATTCGGGCGATCGCTTGAGGAGTTGGCACTGATCGCGACAAGGGATGCCGTGATATTGAACTTTATGGATACGGAACTGGGCCGTGAACCTCTTCTTGGGGCGGGCAATGGGGAAGATGGTCACTATATTCTTCTGGAGAAACTGACGGACAATGGGCTTTTTGTGGTCGATCCGAATCCGATCTCTCCGGTTGACGGAGGACTTCGCAGGATCAGCTCTGAATGGTTCGAGCGGCATTTTTGGGACATTGACCGGGGTTGGAAGGTGGTTGAGCGCTGGGCGCTGGTGATTCCAGCAAACCCATAGTATAATTAGCCAGCACTTTTAAGTGAAGACTGGACTCCTGACGCTTGTGTCAGGACAGCCCGGTCTTCGGGAGATAAAATGGTAAATATCGCAAGCCTATTGTTAGGGGTGGTGTTTGGGGGCGGGTTGGCTTTGTACCTGGCCAGATTCAGGGGGCGGGGCCGCCTCTACGAGAACCTCTTTTGGGGGCTGATCGTGGGGGGGGTTTTCCTGTTCGCGGCCGGGAGTTTGATCCCGGCGGCCTGGCTGCTCCCCATAGGGGCGGCCTTGATCACGTTAGCCGCCCTCTGGGCGGCGTTCGGGTAAAACAATGGGCCGATGAAAATCGGCCCTACATCGGAGAGTGTATGCTCTCCCTGACGAGTCCAAAAGGACGAAATGTAAAACTTAAGGATTAGGTATTGATAGATAAGATTTAGGATCGTAAGCCAGAGAGTTATTCCAAGCCATCACTCCGGCCGCGCCGGCCGCGAAAGCCCCCTTTTGCTCTGCGATGAATTGAGAAAGACCCATGGGTTGGTTGAAGCGGTAGTCGGGATAGGCCTGGAGCCAGGGCTGGACAAAAGCATCGGGATTGACCGCCAGAAGGCGTTCCAAAGTACGTTTGACGGTGTAATAAACGATTTCATATGGATGAGCGGTGGCCGGCCGGCAGCCATTGTCACACGGATCAATGATACCGCTGCCATAGAGGCTGGGGTAGGCCATCGGACAAAGGCCGTCAAGGTGGGGTCCGGCGGACTCGATATACTGGCCGATACCCATATCTTGCTCATGCCGATACCAGGCGGTATAGCCAAAAAAATCGGCCGTCAGGAGGGCACCATAGGCATTGACCGCCGGTTTGGCGGCTTTGAGGAAAGTGCTAATCGCGGCGGTGCGGTTTTCAAATGTGTTTCGCTTGGAGTGGTAGATGGAAGCCAGGTCATGTTCGCCGCTGGGGAAACGGAGATAGTCAAACTGGATTTGGGAGAAACCCAGGGAAGCGGCCGAGGCGGCGATGGTGGCATTGTAGTCCACGACCCGTTCGTCAAAAGGATTGGCCCAGGTGTTGTCATTGGCATCTTTCCAGAGCCGGCCGGACCAGTTTCTTATGCCAAGATCGGGGAAGGCCGAGACCAGTTGGGGGTCGATCATGACCGGTTGGCGGGCGATCAGGGAGACATCGTGGTTAGATGCCCAGCGGAGCAGCTTGATCAGGCCCCGGTAGGAGGAAGGCTGAAAGGCTTTCCGGGGGAAATAGTCATGGTCGACTGGGACGTTCACTTGGCCGGTTTCGTTTTTGATGTCCACGACAATGGTGTTGGCGCCACATGTGAGGATAAGTTCCTGAAAGATTTGCATCTCTCCTTCTCTCTCGAGAAAACGGAACGGCAGATAGAGACCCAGGGTTCGTCTGGGGCGGTGTTCCCTTTCCGGAGCCAGTAGAGCCAGCGGTGAGTTGACGGCCAACTTCAAAAGAGCGCGACGAGAAAATTCTTTCATGGTCTGGTTCTTTTTTTCATGATTTGTCTTCGGTGATGCCAAAGGGTGCTGAAGGTGACATTTTCTAGTCCCTTTGCGGTGATGAGATCAAGAATGTAAGGAAGGGCAGTTATATCCAGAGGGTTGAAATGAAGGATGATGATGTCCCCCTGTCTGATCTGTGCCATGCGGGCCATCACGTAAGCGAGGTTTTCGTTTGAATCTTGACCACCTTTTTTCCAGGAGTAGCTGTCGATCCGCCAGTGAACATGAAGATCTTGGAGGGAGGCGATCACTTTCTGAACATCGACATTGATCGGTCCCAGGGCATACGGGACGCGAGCGAGACCGGGTACGGGAAAAGGGGAACCGATGACTTCGGGATAGTCCTCGGTCTCAAAGATGGAAAAGTCACGTAGAATGGCAGCTTTAGTAGACTCACTGACATTCAAATGGGAATGAGAATGGTTGCCGATCTCGTGATCGGCACTGGCGACTTCCCGCCAAAGGCTAGGGTTTTTGCGCATGAGACCGCCGACGGGGAAGACGGTGCACTTGGTTTTGTATTCGGCAGCGGTAGATAGAAAGCGCTCAACCTCTTTAGGAAAGACGCCATCGTCAATAGTAACGGCGACGTAAGGTTTGGTAGTCTCGACTTGGAGGATCGGACGTCCGTCAAAAGGTGATCTTAGGAAGTCTGGCAAGAGCAATGCTTCGGTGGCTTCGAAGCAGTATTTAAAAAATTTGCGGCGGCTAATTCTTTCCTTGGGCGGGATCATGTAGCTTTTTCAGTATACGATAGCCAGACCAAGTTTTCGGGTGTATATTTGGCATATATGAGTGCGAGAGGAACTTTGGAAAGACGAATACCTTTAAGGCGACCAAATTCTCCCTGCCCCGAACTGGATGCGTGGTTGGAGGAGGGTCAGCATCGGGCCAGAGTAGAACGATCATTGGGAAGATTGGGAAGACGGGCCAGATTGCGGAAGGCTCTAATTGAACAATATGGTGGTGTGAAGATCCCGAGAGAAGTTCGAGGGGCGGCAAAGGGGTTTATGGGTGGACTGAGGCTGTCGATGTGGTGGACAGCTCCGGATGCCTGGCTGCGGCTGGCGGGAGGGCAGGGACAGACTGTCGCTAAGCACAAGGGTGTTTCGGTGACGCCGCAGATAGAGTGGGAAAAGATGGATCTGAAGGACGGGGTGTTGAAACTGATTTTGGCGCTCAAAGGGGATCCGAGTGAGGAGGAGGTGGCAATGATACTAAAAGACCAATTTGATTTGAAACCGCCAAGGAAAGTCAGAAAGGCTGCGGAGGGACTGATGGAAGAGCTGTCTCTTCAAATTTGGTGGGCGACGCCTAATGTTTGGATGTGGCCGGAGAATGAGGAGGGCTTTGATATCACCCGCGACTTTTTGGATATGGATGGCAATACGACGGTGACACCCCTAATGCTTTGGCGGATGGGGCAGAAAAACGACGTCGTTGATCTGCTGATGGCGATGAAGGGTGACCCCTACGAACAAGTGATCGAGGCTTTGGATAAAGGTAAACGAAGCGTTAGAATGGATGGGTGAGATTCAAAGACCGTAAAGAGGCAGGTGTTTTGCTGGCGCAAAAATTAATTCAATACAAGGAAAGTGGTGCGGTGGTCTATGCCATCCCCCGAGGTGGGGTGGTGTTGGGAGTGGAGATTGCCAGAGTGCTTGTGATACCATTAGATCTGGTAATAGTGAGAAAGATAGGGCACCCCAACAACTCGGAGTATGCTGTCTGTGTCGTCGCCGAAGATCACCACTTTCTGTGTAATCCGCGTGAAAAGGCGACCCTGGATCCAAAGTGGTTGGTGGAGGCGGTGGAGAATGAGCGTCGGGAGGCGGTGAGGCGGAGCAAAGTTTATTGGGGGGACCGACCGCGCCCCAGCGCCCTTCTGAAAACCGCGATTGTGGTTGACGATGGCGTAGCGACGGGGATGACCTTTCTGGTGGCTTTGAATGAGGTCCGACACCTGAAGCCGGCCAAGTTGGTGGCCGCAATTCCAGTATTACCGGCGGAAATGGTGGAGAAGATCAAAGCCGAAGCGGACGAAGTTGTCTATCTGGATGCACCCGAGGACTTTGCCGGAGCGGTAGGGAGCTACTACGATAACTTTCCTCAAGTGGAGGATGAGGAAGTGATCAAACTATTGACAACTTAATTGTTAATGTATATACTGTGAATATGCAAATTATCCCTGATCCTACTAAATTCGAGTGGGATGAGGGAAACCGAGACAAGAATTTGCTAAAACACAGGGTGGAGAATCAGGAAATCGAGGAAGTTTTTTTTAATCTTCCAGTTCTTATCTCTCCCGACGTCAAACATTCGGCCAAGGAAACCAGATATCTGGTACTTGGCCAGACAGACAAGCATAAAAAATTATCAATTATTTTTACGATTAGAAGAAACAAAATCAGGGTCATTTCGGCTAGACCGATGAACCAAAAAGAAAGGATATATTATGAAACCAAATAACAAGAAAGTAATACCGGTTTTCAAAAATGAGGACGAGGAGCGAAATTTTTGGGCAAAAGCCGATACCAGCGAGTATTTTGACTTTTCAAAAGGCGAGAGGACTATTTTTACTAATCTGAAGCTGTCCCGCGAATCTATCTCTCTTCGGTTGCCCACCCCATTACTTTCTAAGATAAAATTGATTGCCAGTAAGAGAGACGTGCCTTACCAATCGCTTATTAAAACTTATCTGGCAGAGTCGGTTTCTAAGGATTTTAAATCACTTTAAGCTGTTAAAAGAGGCTTGAGTGGTATAATTTCCCCGTTATCTAGTTAGAAGCAAAACATGGCAGCCGAGACGGCAAATCCTCATTACCAAGAGCTTAGAAAAATCGAGTTGGGTTGCTACCCCGACGGACTCCTACAACAGGTCGTTGAAATACGAGATATTCCGGTGACACCGGTTGGCCGGTGGGGAACGTTATTCAATGATCGCGGCCATCGTTGAGTGGGAAACAAGCCGGGGAGAGATGGTTCTGGAACTTTCAAAAAAAATTGAGGTATTGTCAGAGAGAGCTGAGATTATTGCTCTGAGGAATCTATCCCTACTGATGATGGAAATCGGGGAGCTTCGGGGGGAGAGGCATCGGGACCTCTTGACTGCCGCCTATATACCGGCATACAACGCCATAGTTGAAAAGCTTCAGGGTGAAGGGTTTTCCCGGAGAGAAATAAGTGCTGCGGTCCACAAAAGGGCTTTGGTCTGGGGTTAGGATCAACCGGCTAGCTTGTTAGTAGGGGCTTGATGGCGTAGGCGAGGATCTCTTGTGTTGGCAGAACCTCGAATTTTTCGCTGAGTTTGACTCCGGCGGGGACGGGAATAGAGTTGGTGATGAAGATTTTTTTGAAGTTAACATCATTGTTTAGTGTTTCGAGAGCGCCGGCAGAATAGACGAAGTGAGTGACGGCAGTGTAAATGTCATCGGCGCCCGCCTGTTTCAGGGCGGCGGCGGCGGTTTGGATGGTCTTTCCGGTTTGGATCATATCGTCAATAATGATGAGGTTTTTGCCGGCAACGTCACCATTGATTTTGACCACCTCAGTCTCATCATCAGCCGGGCGGTGCTTTTCGATGACCACAATATCATTCTTGCCGAGGTCCTTGGCGTATGAGGTCGCCCGGTCAATGCCACCTTGATCGGGGGTGACTACGGTCAGATCGGTCAGGCCAAGGGTTTCGATACGTTTGGCAAACAGATTCATGGCGGAGAGTTCGAGGTGGGTAGTTCTGAAGTAACGGGAGATGATCTGGCTGTGAAGGTCCAGAGTAATAAATTGGTCAACCCCAGCCATCTCCAGTGCCTGGACAAAAAGGCGGGCATTGACGGGAATGCTGGGGTGGTCGAGTCGGTCTGATTTACCGTAGCCCATGTAAGGTATGACGGCGACGACCTTGGCGACGCCGTTGATGTGAAGGGTATTCACCAGGGTCAGTAGCTCGATCAGATTTTCGGCAGGAGGAAAAAAACTGCCGAGCGCAAAGGCGACCTTGAGGGCAACGGGGGAGTCGAGGTGAAGGGATACTTCACCATCAGCAAAACGGCCGAGACGATAGTTCGCCAGCCTCAGGCCGGTCAGTCTGACGATTTCATCAACGAGATCCGGGTTGCTGTTGGTGGCAAAGAGCAGGTTTTGGTCCACAACTACATGTTAACACTTTCGCGACGAGAAGCATCCTAAGGTTGAAAAAGAAAGACGAAACCGGCAACAGTGATCGCCAGAAGGACCACCTTCTCAAATAATTTGGCAGAGGCAGCATATTTCTATGTTACAACGACGTTCTATTTTGGTTTATGGTGATATACTTGCTGTTAGTTTGTTCTAATAGATGATAGTTTGTATGAATATACAACTCGAAATTATTTTACAAGTACTGCTGTCTTTCGTAGTGGGAATGCTGATCGGCTTTGACAGGGAGAGAAGCGGCAAGGCAGCGGGGATGAGAACTCAAATGCTGGTCTGTGTTGGCTCGACGCTTTTGGCGGCGATTTCGGTTCACCTTGCCGAAAGCTACAACGCGAGCGAACCTGGTGTTTTCCGGGCCGATCCGACGCGTCTGATGGCCCAGATCGTTTCCGGGATCGGTTTCCTGGGCGCCGGAGTGATCATCAAGAATGGAGGAAACAAAGTCAGCGGAGTAACGACCGCGGCGACGATCTGGATCACCGCTGCCATTGGGATCGGAATCGGGTCGGGTTTCTACCTGCCGGCTTTTGTGGCGACCGGAATGGTCCTGCTACTAAATCCAATCGCCTATATCCAGTATCGCTACGGCTTGAAGAGCGACTACTATCAGTTGGTGGTGAAAACGGGCAGACGGTCGATTGCAGAAAAAGCGATCAAATACCTGCATCTTGCGGAAAAAGAGAGAAAGTCGAGGTCCGGGGAGACAATGTTCAAAATTTTATCGAGCAATCAGAGAAATGAAATGCTTTCTGAGTTACTGGATAAGAAGAAAGTTCAGTATCGACTGGAAGTGGTGGAAGACTAGGCGATAGAATTATGTCAATGAAAGAAATACGAATGCCCTGGGAGTGGAGAACCTGCTTTCAGCAATAGGAGAGGACACGTATTTCATTCAGATCTCGACGGATATGCTCTTTCCCGGCTTGGCTGAGAACCCCGACCCTTATGCGGAGGATCATTTGCCTGAAACAGACAGTGAGAACTTACTTGGTATGGTTTGACAGAGGAAATCTTGGGAATTAGGTCCAGTTCCTGGAAAAGAATCATTAACCAATTGGTTGAGCGGGGAATTGAGGTGTAGACCTGCTCGCAATCGTTAAGGCGATAGCTTTTTTGCAGGCGGGCATGAAAAAGCCGCCCTTGCGGACGGCCTTTTTCTCTTGCGAGGGCTAGGTTAGTCGGAGGATCCGAAGATCGCTATCAATTCCACGAGCTGCACGATGCAGCCGAGGAAAATGAGCGCCCCGCCGCCGACCAGGTCCCACCAGCCGAAGCTGGTGGTCAAGCCGATCATGATGTAGGTGCCCCAAATCAACGATCCATAGTGCACCACCCAGACTATGGCGGTGAAAAAGATGTTGAAGACCAGGACGCCAATCGTGGCCAAGCAGCCACAGTAGTCGCTTTTCACGGTCGCGGCGGCGACCGTGAACGTTCCGTAAATAGCCCCGAGCGCCGAGCACATGATGTACCAGCGCAAAAGGAAACCAAGTGCCCAAATCGCTGCCGGGGCCAGTGGGGCCATGAACAGCCATTTGAGGACGAGATAGACCAACACTGCGAAAGCGCCTAACATGATTTTCTCCTTCCGGTCCCCGTTTTGGGGATCGACTAAGCGGGCACGAGATGCGGTCAAACCTCCGTGAAGGGCTGACCGCATGGAAGGAGAAAGTTTAAAGTGCAAGAGACTGGGGAAAATATACCATAAAGGAGGGGAAAATGCAAGTTATAGGATGTCATGCTTGACCATGTGTGGTAGAATGTGACCGATAGTATTACATGATTTATGAGCTGTGAGAACTGAAGACGAAAAAAAAGAGTTTCGACGGAGATTATTTGTCCAAAACTATGAGAGAAGTAGAAGGACTATGCTTGAGGCTGTTGAAAGCGGCAGTCTGGCAAGAGATTTTGGTCCAAGGTATGGCGACAGGGCGCTGAGACAGCTGGCGCGGCAGATGAATGCTGATGTTTCTGAACTAGTGCCAGGGTCTTTGCACTTCAACCCGGAGAGGGTTGCCGCTTTAAAGTCGATGAACGAAAAACGGTTGGGAATAGAAAGCAAAAATGGAGTATGGCTGAATAAAACGATATTCGGGAAGGCATCGATAAAAGAAAAGTTTGAGGAGAAAGCTGTGTTACAGCTGAAAAACTTCGTTCACTCAGCTCTCTATGAAGTTTTTGCGAAACATATTCCGTTACCATATAGAATTACTAGGGGATTGCCCCCGGTTAATTATCAGGACAAATTTGGATGCGATCCTACGACTGATAATTGTTTTGAGTGGGGGCCGTGGCGTGGAAATGGAAATGAAATTGAGGCGAGAGTGATAGTAACTGATCCGACTCTGCCTGCCACTCAGGAAGAGTATTTGCATGCGGCGCAAGAACTAACGTTTGGGAATGTGGATGGATTGAAGTTTCTTGACCCAAATATTGGTGCGGCGTCGGGTCATGTGACCCACTCATCCATTCTTCTGGATCGGACTTTGTCCTCTGCGGCAGCGGAGATGGGGGCTGACGAATTTGGTTATTGGGCTGACAAAGCGGATAAGGTGACGGCAGATTTTCGGCGGAGATTTGTCAGAGATCTGGCTGCGCCGTGGAATAGAACTCCATTGGGGAAAGAGGTAAATAATCGCTTTAGATATCCAATGGTCGAGTACCGCGAACTTGGCGCTCGGCTGATTAACCTCTCTCTCGATATGGAAAGATTTTTATATACCAAAGATGGTCAGCTGATACCCGGTAATGAGGCGCTTTTTAATATTATTTCGCTGCAGTTTGGTAGAACTCATCTGGATTGGGTCTATAAAATATTAGACCTGATGCAAATCCCGGAAGAAGATGAAGAAGAGATAGATTTTGAGGAAATTGGCCGGAGAATGGTGGAGTGGGGGAAGATGGTGCTCCGTTTTTACAAAGGCAAACTTGAAGAAAATGAGCTCGTGACACACCACACGCATCTGGATCGGAAGATTGATTTAGTTGGGGATGAGTACGAAACTTACGTCGAAGTTGTAAGGCTAATTAATGAAGATATGAGGTCTAAACACTCGATTCCTACCACGTTAATTAATTTAGGGGAGTTGGCAAAGGTGGTATATGACCGTTCTCTACAAGTCTGTAAAGAAATACTTGATGCGTGCTTTCCTTTTGACCCCAATATATATGTTAAACCGGATATAGCAATACTAAAAAAACATGGTTTAAGCCCTAACGCCTTTGCCCTATTGGTCAGGTGGGCGTCGGAATCTTACATGCGCCATAGAGCAGAAAAGAATCGCTTTGACTCGTCATTTAATCTTCCTTTTGGGGATTAGCAGGCCCGCCAGGGCTCGAACCTGGAAGAGGGGTTTTGGAGACCCCCATGATACCATTTCATCACGGGCCTATCAGCCATGATTTTATCAGGAAAAGAGAAATGCTGTGAAAGTTATTTCAACTTGGAAACTTCCTTGTGCGCGGTGTGCTTCCTGCAGGTGCGGCAGTGTTTGGTCAAGGACAATTTTTCGGGAGTTTCGGTTTTGTTCCTCTCGGTGATGTAGTTGAAGTTGCCGCAAACAGTGCACTTCAAGCCTAAATGTTGCCTAGGTCCTTTTTTTGCCATGACTGGTATTTTAGCACAAAACCTGCTCATTTGGGCCGAAACCTGTGCTTGTAGACAATCGCAGAAACCGCTCTTGATGCCGTTCCCGACTAGTGCTGGCTTCTTTCCTGTAAAATACTATATAGTTTGCCACCTTAGCTCAGTTGGTTAGAGCACCTTTTTTGTAAAAAGGGGGTCCTGAGTTCGAATCTCAGAGGTGGCTCCAGACAGCTTGAATGTTACCCTATAATAGTATATACTCCTAGCATGGTTGATTTACGGAAAGTTGATCCTTCCAAGGCTAATCTTGACCACGAGAAATCAAGGCTGAGACACCTGAACCCGAAAGACCCTGAAGAAAAAAAACGCCTTTGGAAGATCGAAACGGATCCCAGGGTGGTCAAATTCGTCGAAAACATTTGTCAGACAGACGATGATTTGGCCGACTTTGCCACCCTGGAAAAGGACTACTTGGTGCTGGCGATTGAGGGTAAGGCTGGTCATGTGGATGAGGCCGAGGTGGGCAAACTCCAAGGTTGGGTCGTGGTCTGTCCCGAGGAAAAGAAACGACTGGCGCGCTTACAGAAGCGCGGCTTGGCTGATCTGGCCAAACAAGGCTTAAGGGTGCTGGAAATAGGCTTTGCCAGGCATCCGAAGGCCAAGTCCGGCCAGATGGCGAGCGCGTTACGGCAGGTCCTGGCTTTCCTTCAGACGGAACACACCAAAGACGGGGAGGTCCAGTTGGTGATCACGGCCTATACTGACGAAGCCAATGAGGCTTCGACCAGAGTCCTTTTGGCCTCCGGTTTCCTCCAGATGGGCAAGGTGAAGTATCATGTCAGGAATGCCGGTCATGATAACTTTTTTATCTGGCAAAAATAGAATAAGGTTTCAGAGAGGATTTATGCCGGCGAGAGTGACGTACTGGTTCCGGACGTAGTTCTCCAGAACATAGAGACAAAAACCGGAAAGCTGATTTCACAGAGAGATTTTCTGACGACGAGAAGATTGGGTTTGCAGCTGGAGTATTTTTGGGCCGCGATCAACTGTTTGGGCAAGGACAAGCTGGAGAGCAACTTGATGGCGAAAAAGGTGCTTAATCAGGCGTTTGCTGACCTTTCGGCGAGAATGAAACTGTTTGGACAGGGGGGCGATCTTAGGACATGGGAGATGAGGAAGCGGTTTGGCTGATCTGGACAGTGTGGCTGGGATAGCCTTGAGGCTAACCTCTCTAGGTCTATTGGATTTTGCTGACGAAGAGGGTAGTGCCTGAGTACTGGCCGGTGACGGTGACGGTTTTGCCCGCATAGTCAGTCAGGTTGACTTGACGGCTGTCCAGTTCGATCGGAGGCTTGCCGGAGGTGTTCAGAGAGAATCTGGTTCCGGCCTGGACCAGAGTACCCGAGAGAGTAACATCGGGACTTTCGGTAGACAGATCCGCCGGTTTGGCGACGAGACAACCGCCAAAGAGGAGAGAGGTGACAAGAAGAGCAGAGAGGATGATGATTTTTCTGTTACCCACTATTTTCATACTAGCGTGAAGCCAGCGGGTCGTCTAGGGGCATTCTAGAGGCTTCCGGCTTCATAGATGAAGGAACTCGCGGGTGTTTATTCGGTTTCTTCTTCAGCCTTTTTGTCTTCACCCTTGAAAGATTTGCGGAATTCTCTGATCGACTCGGCGAGGCCGTGAGCCAGCTCGGGCAATTTCTTGCCGCCGAAGAGAAATAGGAGAATCAAAGCCACAACAATGATTTCGGTGGATCCAATGTTACGTAGCATCCAGGTAAGTCACCCCCTTCCTATTTTCATATTAAATGATGATAGTCTCAGTCTAGAAACAATCACGGCTACTGTCAAGGGAAAATGGTGTAAGATAGTGGAAGAAAGGGGGTGACTCTATGAGATATCAACCAAAAACGATTGCCAAGGCAGCATCCTGGACAGTCGGGATTCTTTACTCGGTTTGTACCTTGGTGGTTGTTTATGTACCTGACTTGGCTATCGGGGTAGTCAGGTCGTGGTATCACACAATAGATGCCGCATTGATCCAGACTTCACCCGTGACGCTCGCGGGCTTTGTCACCGGACTGGTGAGCGCAATGCTCATGTTCTGGGTCGTCGGCTATCTTTTTGCCGGTTTTGCCAACTACTTTTCCCATAAGTAGAAACTGGCCCACGAAAAACCCGCTCTCTAAGCCCAAGAGTTTAGGGAAGCGGGTTTCTGTTCTTACTCTTTGACAACCTCTTTGAGTTCTTGGGCGGCCTTTTTTAGTTCTTTGCCGGATTGTCCCAGTTCCTTACCCGCTTTGGGCAAGAACCTGCCTCCGAAAAGCACGAGAACGACCAGGAGGATGATGCTTATTTCTAGCCAGCCGATGTTTTGAAACATTGTGTTTTGTGCTTAATTAATAATTCGTCCTTTAATCCTTGTCTTTGAAGGCGTTTCTGAATTCCTTTATGGCTTGGGCAATTCCCTTGACGAGTTCGGGGAGTTTTTTACCACCAAAGATGACGAAAATGACGATGGCTACGACGATAATTTCGGTAGTTCCGATTCTAGGCATTTAGGTTGATTCACCCCCTTCCTCCGAACCCTCGCGGGAGGGCGTGATTTTTTTTTGATCCTTTTCTTCTGTGTTAATGTCAGAAAGCGCGTTTTCGATCTCCTTTTTGGCCTTCTTAAACTCTTTGCCGGACTCACCGAGGCCCCTGGCCAATTCGGGGAGTTTTTTACCGCCGAAGAGAAAGAAGAGGACGAGAACGATGATGAGGATTTCACCTGAACCTATATTACTAAACATATCTGTGTATTAGATTGATTGATTGAATAGTAGAGCAACTTCGAAAAGAAGTAAAGGGACAACGGTAAGGATCGACAACGAGATGATATCGTTTGGGGGCAGAATGGCAGCCAGGATAAGGATGGCGGCGTAGGCGTAGCGGCGTTTGCTGGTGAAGACCTCCCGCTTGACGATCTTCAGGCGGAGGAGCAATGTCATTACCACCGGAAGCTGGAAGACGAGGCCGAGGCAGAGGCCGACGATGATCACCTGGGCAAAGAAACGACTGATGTCCCAGATATTGCCAATGTTGAAATCGATGGCGGTCTGAGAGTAGAGATTGATGACAAACTGCATCACCCAAGCACCAAAAGCAAAGCCGGCGACAAAAAGAATGAGGCTAATCGGGACCAGGCGGACGAGAAGGCGGTATTCCTTGGGTTTCAAGGCTGGTTTGAGGAAACGGAGAGCATAAAAAATGACCAATGGAAAAGCACTGATGACGCCGGTAGCCAGGCCGGTGTTGACGGCCAGGTCAAAGAACTGATAGGGGTTGGTCAGAACAATAGTGACGCCCTTGAGATTAAAGAACTGAAGCACGAAAGAGAGGATGCGCCGGTAGTAGATGAAGCCGAGGACGCCGGAGGCGAAGATAACGGCCAGGAGGACATAGAGCTTCCTTTGGATCTCAACTAAGTAGGGCAGGAAATGAGTCGCGGCCGCGTCGGCACTTCTGGCTTGGATTGCTTCTTTGCGAGAGCTCACAGATAGAATATAGCACTTATGGATAAGCTGACGGTAATGAGTGGTGATGACATAAGAAATATTGCTGATATTGTGGGTGGTGACAATGCCTACTGGCATTTCGTGAAGCGGATAAACTACGGTTCATTATCGGTAGATCGCATCTTGGTTTCAGACTCGTTGCCTTCACTTGGGAGGGGAACTTATCGTCGGATCAGCAAATACGGAGCTCTTTCGGTGAATGTTGTTATTTAACACAAAACCTAAAGCCTATTTTCTCGATGAACTAGTAACCTTGAGATTTATCGGAGGCTATTCGGTGAAGGTTGAAGCTAAAAAAATGGTAAAATAGGTGGTTGGCACAAGCCGGGATAGTTCAGTGGTAGAACAGGGCCTTGGTAAGACTCAAACCTGAGTCCGATTCTCAGTCCCGGCTCCAGATACGATAAAATATAGGTTATGCTGGGGTACCCAAGTGGACAACGGGGGTAGACTGTAAATCTACTGGCCTCTGGCCTACACAAGTTCGAATCTTGTCCCCAGCACAGAAATGATACCGTTCTAAAACGGTCACGTTTCGTCTAAAAAAAGATTGGTAGATCAAAGTGATTTTAGCGGTCGGAAGAACCTTGGTCTACCGGGCGGGGGGAAGTCGGTGGAGTATCTGGAATGTTTCGCAGGAGGGCGAGCAATTTTTTGTCCACCAGGGGAGGTAGATCGTGAAAGACCCTGGAATCGTCCGCAGCAATGAGGCGGGTGGTGGCGACCGACTCGGCGGTGTACTTCTTGACCACCTGGCTCATATAAAAGCGGTTGGTGTAGGCGATCAGAAGGCGAAGAAAGTCATCGGGGAGGGGAATAAAGTCCTCTGTACCCCCGTGCATGGCCCCAGTGTCGAAGGGGATTAGCGGATGGGGGTTTGTCTGTTTGGTAAAACCGGCCAGAGTTTTGATCTTTAATGCCTGAAGGGCATTTCTCACGAAAATGAACGGCTCCTCCGGGTGGAGGTTGGAGGACATACCATAGAGACGGAGGAGGAAGCGGTTGAAGGGATCGGTTTCAATTGCTTTCATGATTGTTTTTTCCTCAAACATTTTGGTATTGGAGGTGAGCCAACTGCCTGTCAAAGCCCCTACCCCCGCCAGGGAGAGGGTGAGAAACCGACGGCGCGACATCTTGGGAATTTTGGTTGACAGGGCAAGTCTGGTCGCTTCGGGGAGGGCGCTGCCGACGATGAGGTAAATTCCGTTCCAGAACTGCTGAGTATCTTTATTTGAGGCAATTTTTATCAGAGGGTACACTTCTTGGGCGTATCGGACAATATCGCCGAAGGCAACGGGAAAGTGATGTTGGCGAGCGGTTTCCAGATAAGAGGCATCTATAGGACGCATCGAAATGACACGGACCAATTCGTCGATCGGAAGGGTGTAGATGTTGTGGATATCGTGTTCATAGACCCAATCAATGATATTGTACTCCATGAAGAATCCAGAGGTCTCTTCGGGTAGGGGGATGGTACCTTTTTGAGAGGAATGGATTTCGTAGATGGGAAGATAGCTGATGCCATCACTCTCAAACGAATCGGTAAGGGCTACCTGAACTTCATCGGCGGTTTTGTCTGCAGCCCCGGCTCCGGCAAGAACAAATGGGCTATATTTTGCCGCGTTACCAATGAGCTTGAGTAGTCCGCGTCGCGTCAGCGGCGTGGTTTCTCCCATGACGCCATTGTAACAGATTAGAAGTACTGGATGGCGAACATTTTGTTATGGCCTCTATTGCGCGGCCACAGAGCTCGCTCTGGGCGAAGATGTCACCCCGGCCGCCGTTTTTGCTTGGCTAAAAGATTTGGTGGCGAGACACGATGCGGAAAAAGGTCCTTTTGATGCCATGGCCAAATATAGACAGAGATCGATCAAGATCCTCGGTGAGTTGTCCGAGGTAAAATAGCCCCCAAATGATCACATCGACTTGAAGTTGATCTTGGAAGAGACGGAGTCGATCTGGACGACGAAGGGTTTGGATCCGTCGCTGGGTGAATAGGTTATTTGCCAGATGGTACTCGTGATCTTGATGTACTGGGCTGTAGTGGGAGTGTTGACACAATCAAAACTGGTGGGACAGACGGAGGAGGCGATTGTGAGGGCTGCGGGCAGGTCGACTCCCAGTTTGCCGCTTTGGACCAGCGAGTTAAGGGAAGGAATGTTGTTATCGGGGCTGACACGGCCAGAAAGATCAACCATGACCGGGTCTTTGCCGGATTCGTTTTGGATATAAAAGTAGGTCTTGGTATTCGGAGTTTTCCTAAACCAGTACTTGATCAGGGTAAGCGAGGGGTTCTCGGCGCCGGTGACTTTGATCAGAATTAGAGCAGAGTCGGGATATTGTTGTTTGGTGAGGGCCATCACCTGCACAATATTTCCAAAAACCGGCCCCGAGCCTGAAGGTGTGATGGTGGGTTCGCCAACCGATGGAGTCGAGGTGGGTGTAGGTTCTTCGGTGATTTCGGGGGTGGGGGTGATCGTAGCCTGGTTTTCCTTGATATTTTGCTGTTCCAGGGTTTTGGTTATTTGAGACAGCTGAGTGTCCAGGTTTTGGGTTTGCTGATAAAAGAAGTATGTGGCGGCGATGGCACCGATGGAGATAAGCAAGAGAAGAAAAGTGACGACGGGGAAGTGGCCGCCGCTGGAGGATGGTAGGCTCGCGGGCATCGGGGTGGCGGGTGGTTGGTAGACGGGCTGTTGGATTATGGGAGCGGATTGCTGGCGATACGCGGGTTGGGGTTCGGCCTCGACGGTAGGAGGGGAAGAGAGATCGGGAGCGACCTCGTCGGTCA